>JAISKM010000158.1 GCA_031261285.1 Candidatus Symbiothrix sp.
GATACTCCTCCGATAGTCACTGTTGTTTCTTCGTCAAGCGTCGTAAAGTAAGTGGCGACATCGGACAGATCACTGAATATTGAATTAGAGATGCCAAGATCTAACGTGATTGTTCCTTCAATTGGGTCGATAATGCCGTCAACACCACCCACTGTGAACGATGTCAGGGCAGGAGGAACATCATTGTGGGTCAGAATGGTCAGCTCGTAAGCGACCGCATCCACACTGTTAGTTACGACTACAGCAATATGTTCCAGGCCATTGCCCGTTTCGCTATAGTCGACACCATCACCGGATGTTACCGATACTCCACCGATAGTGACTGTCGTTTCTTCGTCAAGCGTCGTAAAGTAAGTCGCTACATTCGACAGATCACTGAATATTAAATTAGAGATGCCAAGATCTAACGTGATTGTTCCTTCGCTTGGATCGATAGTTCCGTCAACGCCACCAACCGTGAACGATGTCAGGGCGGGAGGAACATCATTGTGCGTCAGAATGGTCAGGTCGTAAGCGATCGCATCCACACTGTTAGTGACAACTACAGCAACATGTTCCAAGCCATTACCTGTTTCACTATAGTCGACACCATCGCCGGTGGTTACCGATGATCCTCCGATAGTCACTGTTGTTTCTTCGTCAAGCGTCGTAAAGTAAGTGGCGACATCTGACAAATCACTGAATATTGAATTGGAAATGCCAAGATCTAACGTGATTGTTCCTTCAATTGGGTCGATAATGCCGTCAACACCACCAACCGTGAACGATGTCAGAGCAGGAGGAACATCATTGTGTGTCAAAATAGTCAGGTCGTAAGCGACTACATCCACACTGTTAGTGACAACTACGGCAACATGTTCCAAGCCATTACCCGTTTCGCTATAGTCGACACCATCGCCGGATGTTACCGATAGTCCACCAATAGTCACCGTCGTTTCATTGTCAAGCGTCGTAAAGTAAGTCGCTACATTCGACAAATCACTGAATATTGAATTAGAGATGCCAAGATCAAACGTGATGGTTCCTTCAATTGGGTCGATAGTGCCGTTAACACCACCAACTGTGAACGAAGTCAGGGCGGGAGGAACATCATTGTGCGTCAGAATAGTCAGGTCGTAAGCGATCGCATCCACACTGTTAGTGACGACTACGGCAATATGTTCCAAGCCATTGCCTGTTTCGCTATAGTCGACACCATCGCCGGACGTTACCGATACGCCACCGATAGTGACTGTTGTTTCATCGTCAAGCGTCGTAAAGTAAGTGGCGACATCCGACAGATCACTGAATATTGAATTAGAGATGCCAAGATCTAACGTGATGGTTCCTTCAATTGGGTCAATAATTCCGTCAACACCACCAACCGTGAACGATGTCAGGGCGGGAGGCAACTTTGTCAACCTGCCCGCTATCATTACATTTTTCAAGAGAGCACCATAAGCTTTTTCGTCAGCAGCACCTTGATAGTAATAAACGCGGATGTAAACTGTTCCGTTCTCAGCCACTTCTATGCCTTGTGTAGATGACATAGGATACAAATTACCATTCACATTGCCGCTTGCTCGGGTTGCAAAAATATTGCTGCTAACATCGGATATATCAGTAGAAACCCCTGCGCAAGCAAAAAGACCACTACCCGTAAGACCTCCAATAAGCAAGCCAATGGAATCAACGCGAAGCGTTGTACCCGGTTTTGCCGACACACTAAATTCTACATAGCAATCAGGATCGAAACTACCCAGTGGCCAAACAATAGCAGTAGAAAGGTCAGTACCATCGTTATGGAGAAGTCGCTGCAAATGGTCTGTTGAAGCATCAATGTCCGGAAAATCCGAAGCATTACCAATACTGCTCGTGCTATAGTTAGCCACGCTTACCGTGCCGGAGAAAGTTTCATCTGAAGCCGTTACATTTCCTTCAATTATTGGAGTAACAGTCGTTGTCTGATTCAACGGATACACTACCGAGAACGCAATGTGTGTATGAATGGTCAAGTCGTAAGTGACCTCACCTAAACTGTTAGTTAGCACTACGGCAATATGTTCCAAACCATTGCCCGTTTCGCTATAGTCAATGCCGTCGCCGGTTGTTACCGGTGATCCGCCGATAGTCACTGTGGTTTCATCGTCAAGTGTGGTAAAGTAAGTCGCTACATCCGACAGATCACCAAAGATCGGATTCGAGGTCGGAATATCTAATGTAATTGTTTCTTCGCTTGGGTCGATGATGCCGTTAACACCACCCACTGTGAACGAAGTCAGTGCCGGTGGCAGTGGAACCTCTGTCAACCTGCCGCTGATCATTACATTCTTGACGATAGCTGCCCGGTTTTGATTTGTACCATTGATCCAAAAATAAGCCCTGACATAAAGTGTGTCGCCTTCGGCCAGTATCCGGATTTTAGTGGATGATGCAGGATATAAGTAATTATTTGCATTGCCGGAAGCACTGTATAACAACGTATCCGTATCGGCTTCGGGCGCATCAAAATCAAAGGAAGTAGAAGCCCTTGCCGCCATCTGTATTGAACCTGAACCGCTTCCACCGAGATATAAACCAATAGAATCAACTGTCAGTTCAGTCCCTCTTTTAGGTGTTACTGCAAACTGAACGTAGCGGTCGGGATTAATGCCGGTTTCATTATCCGGCCAATTAATGCCGGGAGTAGTAGTGTCCGGTGCGGTTCGCCAAAGACGCTGCATCTTATCTGTGGAGCTAACAAGACTTGGGTAAGCCGGATTGTCTTGAGAAGTAGAATAATCCCTTGCTGCCCAATCAGAAAAAACTTCATCGGGAGCCGTTACATTGCCTGTAGTTGTTGGTGTAGTCGTTTCATTCAACGAATACATTACCGAGAATGCAATGTATGTATGAATGGTCAGGTCGTAAGTGATTTCACCTACACCGTTAGTTAGCACTACGGAAATATGTTCCAATCCATTGCCTGTTTCGCTATAGTCTACACCGTCGCCGGTTGTTACCGGTGCACCACCGATAGTTACTGTCGTTTCATCGTCAAGTGTAGTAAAGTAAGTTGCTACATCCGACAGATCATCGAATATCGGATTCGAGGTCGGAATATCTAATGTAATTGTTTCTTCGCTTGGGTCGATTGTTCCGTTAACACCACCCACTGAGAACGATGTCAGGGCAGGAGGTTGTGGAACCGCTATTACTTTCCCTGCTATCATTACATTTTTCAAGGCAGCGGTATAAGCTTTGAGGTCAGCAGCACCTTGATAGTAATAAACGCGGATATAAGCTGTTCCGTTTTCGGCTACTATTATACTTTGTTGGGTGGACAGAGGATACAAAGAACCATTCGCATTGCCACTTGCTCGCGTTGCAAAGATATGGTCGCTAACATCGGATATATCGGTAGAAACCCCTGCGCAAGCAAAAACGCCACTTCCCGAAAAACCTCCAATAAGCAATCCAATAGAATCAATGCGAAGACTTGTGCCCGGTTCGGCCGACACAGCAAACTGTACATAAACGTCGGGGTCGAAATTGCCTTGCGGCCAAACAATAGCAGTAGTAAGGGCACTACCATCGTTATGACGAAGACTCTGCAGATGGTCGGTTGAAGCATCAATGTCCGGGTAATCTGCTGCATTACCAATAGTAGAGGTGTTATAGTTGACCACGTTTACAGTGCCGGCAAAAGTTTCATTGGAAGCCGCTACATTTCCTGTAATTGTTGGCGCAACAGTCGTCGTCTGATTCAACGGATAAAATATCGTGAACGGATCACCTTCGATAGTTTCCGTCAACGTTCCACGTATGGTCACATTTTTTATTAGAAGCATTTTTGCGTTAGCAGCACTATTCCAAAAATACGCACGGACATAAAGCGTTTGACCTTCACCTACAACTATATTTTCTGTGGATGACACAGGATAAATATAGTTATTTGCCATTTCTCCTGAATTATATGTTCCTACTGTTTCGTAGTCGCTAAAATCAGAAGACAGTGAAACCCTTACAGAGCATCCCATAGATGCACTACCGGCACTTCCAACATATAAACCAATTGAATCTATTGACATCGCCCAGCCTTCGTTAGGTGCTACGGTAAACTGAACATAGCGGTCAAGATTTACATCCGTTTCGGCGGGGAAAGCCACTCCACCCGGACGTTGGACACGTTGTAGTCTGTCTGTGCCAGAAACAAGTGGTATTAATTCGTCAGGTCCGTTAATAGCTGTAATATACCCCTGAATTTCTGCATCATCAGAAAGAGTTTCATTAGACGCCAATACGTGACCTGTAATAGCAGGGGTGACTGTCGTCGTCTGATTCAGCGAATAAAACACCGAGAACGGTGTTGTGTCGGCAGCATGCAAGCATGTTGCTAGTGCTGTTAAACAAGCAGTGAAAAGAATAAGTTGAATTTTTCTCATGGCAGTAAATTTTTCAATGTATTAGAATATGGTGCAAAATTAGATATATAAATTGTATCCGGTCAAGTAATTTCTGGTTTTTTAAAGTGGATATTTTGGTTTTTGACAACTTTTTCATATTTTTTTTATCTCTGTTTACATAATTCTTCCTACATTTGTCCGATGAACAAGAAACACATCATACAATGGAATTGAAAAAAATTGTGGTTGCCGTAGATTCTTTCAAAGGCTGTCTGAGTTCCGGCGCAATTGGAAAAGCCGTCGAAAGCGGCATAAAAACAGTTGTCTCATCGTGCGACGTGGTGCAAGTTCCCATTGCCGACGGCGGAGAAGGCGTCTTGGATATACTGATGCCGGTTGCAAACGGAAGAACTGTCACCGTGTGTGCACACGGTCCGTTGATGGAACCGGTGAATGCCCGCTACGGCATATCGGGCGACGGCAAAACGGGGCTGATCGAAATGGCCACCGTCAGCGGATTGCCCTTAGTTCCTGTCGCTCAACGTAATCCTATGGAGACAACTTCGGTTGGGACGGGAGAATTAATCAAAGATGCTTTGGAAAAAGGCTGTCGCGATTTCATCATCGGTATCGGCGGCAGTGCCACCAACGACGCCGGATTGGGGATGCTGCAAGCCTTGGGGTTCCGCTTTTTGGATAACACCGGTGCGGAATTAGGTGTTGGCGGAAAAATCATGCAGGAAGTCGCCGGTATTGACACCGGTCATGCCCACCCGGCTTTGAAAGATTCCCGTTTCACTATCGCTTGTGATGTCAGGAATCCTTTTTGCGGAGAGCAAGGTGCCGCCTACGTGTTCGCCCGCCAGAAAGGTGCCGGCGACGAGATGATCCGAACCTTAGATGAAGGCATGCGGTCGTTGGCAAAAGTGATATTAAAAACCACAGGGAAAGACATCGTAAACGTTCCGGGTGCCGGTGCAGCCGGAGGAATTGGAGGAGGCTTCATCGCTTTCCTTAACGCGACACTCAAGCCAGGCATTCAACTGTTGCTGGATTATCAGGATTTCGACCGGAAAATCGAAGGTGCCGACCTCATCATTACCGGCGAGGGACGCATAGACCGGCAAAGCGTGATGGGAAAAACGCCCTGGGGCGTTTTGCAAGCCGCTAAAAAACAGCAGGTGCCGGTCATCGTTATCGCCGGAGGCATCGAAGATGTCACAGAAATCAATCAAGCCGGTTTTCAAGGCGTTTTCTCCATCGCACCAGGGCCTGTCTCCTTGGAAAAAGCCATGGAACCCAAATTTGCCGAAGAAAACATCAAGCGGCTGGTAACACAAATATGCAGAACAATCACAATATAATTTTTAATTTTTAATTTTTAATTTTTAATTTTCAACTTTCAATTTTCAACTTTCTATGACAACAATCGGAGCCATTCTCGGACTTATAATTGCTATTGTATTGATACTTAAAAAATTCAATACAGCCTACAGCATGATGCTTGGGGCTATCATCGGGGGACTTGCCTGCGGATTTTCGCTTCCCTCCACAATTACCTTTATGCTCGAAGGCGTAAAAGAAATAGTTCCTGCTATCGTGCGGATTCTTACAGCCGGCGTTTTATCGGGCGTATTGATTAAAACGGGGGCTGCCTCACAAATCGCACTGACCATCTCTCGTGTGATGGGAGAAAAAAAATCGCTTATAGCGTTGATTCTCTCCGCTTTTTTGCTGACTGCCATCGGCGTATTTATCGACGTGGCTGTGCTTACTGTGGCACCTATCGCTCTTGCCGTAGGTAAACGGATGGATTATTCCAAAATGAAGATATTGATTGCCATGATAGCCGGAGGCAAATGCGGAAACATTATTTCGCCCAATCCGAATACCATTATCGCTGCCGAGAATTTTCATACCGATCTTTCATCTGTGATTTTCGTAAATATAGTTCCGGCAGTCATCGGCTTGATTGCTGCGGTTGTACTCATTTCCTGTTTCCCGAACAAGGGGGAAAAGATAACCGCATTGCCGGAACAGGAGGACGCATCGGACTTGCCTTCGTTCGGGCGGAGTATTACCGGTCCTGCGTTCACTGTGTTGTTGTTGATGTTACGTCCGTTTACAGGCATTGTCGTTGACCCTTTAATAGCTTTGCCGGCAGGAGGATTGCTTGGCATTATTGTTATGGGTAAATTCAAACTGTTGACGGAAAGTTTGTCTTACGGATTAGACAAAATGTCGGGCGTCGCTATTTTGCTGATCGGAACAGGCACGATAGCCGGAATTATCAAAAATTCTACGCTTAAAGACTCCATCCTTTCGGGCTTGGAAAGTCTTTCGATTGGAGAATCTTTCGTTGCTCCGGTTTCGGGCGCGTTGATGTCGGCGGTAACGGCATCTACCACCGCAGGGGCGACACTGGCTTCCGCTTCGTTTTCCGATGTCATATTGGCGGCCGGCATATCGGCTGTGTGGGGCGCAGCCATGGTCAATTCCGGAGCTACAGTGTTGGATCATCTTCCGCATGGTTCCTTTTTCCATGTTACGGCAGGTTCGGTAGAAATGAACTTGAAAGAGCGATTGAAACTCATCGGCTACGAATCGCTGGTCGGATTAATCCTGACAACGGCAACTTTTGTCTGCTATTGGATTGTAAACTAATGAAACGATACACCGGATGAAGAAATTGTGTTGCATCCTATTGTTTTTTTGTACGCCGGCCGGCAAATTGTCGGCACTGCCGTCTTGTTATCTGGTTCACTACCCAACGGAAGATGCCACCTTGCAGCATAACGTCATGGAAATTATGCAAGACCGCAAAGGGTTTTTGTGGTTTACTACCTGGAATGGATTTGCCCGGTTCGACGGTTACGAATTTACACCCTATAAACTAAGTTCGTCTGAAACTTACAGTGTGAAAAGCAACCGGATAGACCGTATCTACGAAGACCGTTACGGCTACCTGTGGTTGCAGTCTTATGACGGGAAAGTGCATCGTTTTGATCCTTCAACGGAAACGTTTCAGGGCGTTCAATCCATACCGGATGCCGGCGATTTTTCGTTTACTTCTTCCAAAATAAAGATGATGCCTTCGGGCAAAGTTTGGGTACTCTCTGTCGAAAACGGAGGTATTTGCATCCACGACAGCACTTTTACCGCAACCGTTTACAATCAGAAAAACGGACAACTGAAAGGGAAAATTATTTTTGATGTGTTTGAAGACAACCGGCAAAACACCTGGTTGCTCACCGACAACGGATTGGTTTCTCTTACGACAGATAAAAAGACGGAATATTTATCCTACGAACAACAGTTTTTTTGCGCTTTACAATGGAAAAACACCAAAGGCAATGAAATTTGGTTTGGTTCCGAATCCGGTAGAATCCGGATATACAATCCACAAACAAAACTGTTCCGGTCTTTTGAAACAAACGCTTCGTCCGGTGTAACCAAACTGATGCAACTGTCGGATCATGAAGTCTTGATTATCACCTCTTCAAGTGGTTTTTTCATCTACGACACTTCGTCAAACCGGCTACAGGCCTACAATGTGTCGTCTCCGCCTGCCCATCCCGACAACAACATTCATTCGGCGCACATTGACAAGTACCGTAATTTGTGGTTGGAAACAAATGAGGCGGGAGTGCTCAAATTCAACTTGAATACCCGCACTTTCAAGTATTTCCGTCCGGATTTGGAAAACGTGAACGCCAATATCAGTCCGTTGCGGTTTCAAGTTTGGGAAGATGTAAACGGCAGAGTATGGGTTTATCCCAAAGGCGGGGGGCTGTCGTTCTACAATCCTCAACAAGACAATTTGGAGTTGTTTTACATCGGAGAGTTATTGCCCGACTGGAAATCGTCGAATATGTATCACGCGCTGCTTTCCGACCGGCAAGGAAATATGTGGATTTGCACCCGGACAAGAGGATTGGGAAAAGTGGTTTTCAATACCAATAATTTCAGCATCCGGCAATTCAACCCGAACCTCCATTCTACTGTCGCAAATAATGTAAGAGTTGTGTTTGAAGACAAAGACGGCTATCGTTGGATTGCTACATTGGACGAAAAAATACGAATTTATGATCCGCAAGGCCGGTTGCTCGGCTATTTATTGGAAAACGGCACAGTGGGTTACGGCACGACGCCACCGGGCATTGTGTATTGTATCACGCAAGACAGGCAAGGCAATATGTGGATAGGAACAAGAGGTAATGGCGTTTTTTTAGCTAAACGGAACAGCAATGCCACCGCCTTATCTTTCGATATTTTTCATTACAAAAAAGAGGCTAACGATATTTACAGCCTCAGTGGAAATGCTGTTTACAGTATTTTTCAGGATTCCAAAGACCGCATCTGGATAGGCACTTACGGCAACGGATTGAATCTTGCCGTTAATCAGGGGGAAAATAAGCTGCAATTTTTCAATCACCGGAACAATTTCAAAAATTATCCGTTGGAACATTGCCATCAGATTCGCTCCATTGTCGAAGATACCATTCACCAAAACATTTGTATCGGAACAACCTTCGGTATGCTCGTTTTCAAAACCGGTTTTTCATCGCCCGAAGCCATCAAATTTAAGTATTACGCCCACATTCCGAAAGACATGCACAGTTTGAGCGGCAACGACGTTTATTGTATCAAAACAACCCGCTCCGGCGAAGTGTATGTCGCTACTTACGGTGGAGGGCTTCACCAAATTACCGCTTTTGACAACGAAAACTTCCCGCTGCAATTCAAGGTATTCACAAAACAGGATGGTATGCCTTCGGACGCTACGCAATCGCTGATAGAAGACAACAATGGAATGCTTTGGGTGATCACCGGAAACGATTTGATACGCTTCAATCCGCACCTGAAAACGTTCGAGTCATTCGGCGACATTAAACGCCTGATGCGAATCAACATCTTTCAGGAAGGTTCCTATTTCTATTCACAATCAGGTGAAATCCTTTTAGGATACAGCAATGGACTGTTATCTTTCTTCCCGGATAAAATAAAAAACAGTACTTTCAATCCTTATATTACATTGGAAAGTTTGAATATACTTCACAAAAAAACAAATAGCAAGAGAAGCAGTCCTTATACAATTAATATCGACGATACCAAACAATTGGTTTTAACACACAATCAAAACTATTTCAGTATAGAATACGCCGCCTTGGATTTCATCGCTCCGGAAAATATTCACTATGCCCATAAGATGGAAGGGATTGACGACGACTGGTTGTATGTGGACAAACAGCGTGTCGCCAACTACACCAACCTGCCGAAAGGCAAGTACGTTTTTTGTGTAAAATCGACCAACAGCGACGGAATATGGATGGACAACGAACGCCGCCTGTCCATCGAAATCAAACCTTCGTTTTGGGAAACCGGTTGGGCTTACGCGCTGTATCTTGCTTTGTGTATCTTGTTTGTAACCATCTGTATCCGTATTTCCCTCATCATTTACAAGTTAAAAAGACAAAGAAAAATGGATCTTCAGTTGTCGGAAATGAAGTTGCGGTTCTTTACGGATATTTCCCATGAGATACGCACGCCGTTGACCATGATTATCGCTCCGTTAGAACATCTGATGCAAAATATCACTATTACGGACGACGTTCGCTCCCAACTTTCTCTCATACAAAACAGCTCCAACAGGATACTTCGTTTGGTGAACCAGATATTGGATTTCCGAAAATTCCAACACCATAAATTGTCTGTCGAAACGATAGAAATAGCACCTTTCGTCGAAACAATTTGTCAGGATTACTATAAAATAGCCGAAGATCAACAGATTCATTTTCGTTTCATCAATGAAGCGGAGAAAGAAAAAATCATTACCGACAAAGATTGTCTGGAAAAAATTGTTTTTAACCTGCTTTCCAATGCGTTCAAATATACTCCTGCCGGAAAATCCATTACGGTGAAAACAGGAAAAACAGACAAAGGTGTTTTTGTGGAAGTCAAAGACGAAGGGTGTGGAATCCCGAAGGAAAAACAAAAAATACTGTTTACCCGCTTCGCCTCTTTCAATGAAGACAAAAACAAACCCAGCACCGGCATCGGTTTATCTATGGTGAAAGAATTAACCGGTAAATTAGACGCCTCCATTTCCGTAGAAAGCGAACCCGGAAAAGGTAGCATGTTTACGGTTAGCCTCCCAAAAAGAATTTCATGTCCTGCCGAAGACATGCCGGAAACAACGGAAACCGTCGACAGTCAAACGCCGCCTCCGGAACAGGTTGTCCACATCCAAACAACACCGGAAGAAATAGCGGAAGACACGCCGGAAGACATTTCTCAACCGTCTCAATCTTCCATATTGATCGTGGAAGATGACGATGAACTGCGCCAGTTCCTCAAAACCATTTTAGCACAGGATTATATCGTTTACGAGGCTTCTGATGGGCAGGAAGGATTGGAAAAAGCCGGACAAGTCATCCCCGATTTTATTGTCAGCGACATCATGATGGCGCGTATGGACGGCATTGACTTATTGAAACAAATCAAGACCAATATCAATACCAGCCATATCCCGGTCATCTTGCTTACCGCCAAATCCAACATAGAAAGCCAATTGGAAGGATTGGAGTATGGTGCCGATGATTACATCACCAAACCGTTCAGTGTTCCCTACTTCCGGGCACGCATCCATAATCTATTGAAACAGCGCAAACGCCTCCAAGAACTTTACTGCTCCAATATCCCGCTCGAAACGTTGAAATTTGAACCGCGTAAGCCTATGATTACGTCGCAGGATGAGGTTTTAATGGAAAAAATCATACGTGAAATCGAAGAAAATATGGAAAATAGTGCTTTCTCCGTAGAAGATTTGGTGTCGTCGGCAGGAATGAGCCGGACGGTATTTTTCAAAAAGGTTAAAGCCATCACAGGATTGGCTCCCATCCAGTTTATCCGTGACATGAAAATCAAACGGGCTGCACAATTTCTGGATACCGGACAATTTTCCGTGAAAGAAGTAGGATTTATGATCGGCATCTCAGATCCCACTTATTTCAGGAAATGTTTCAAACAAAAATATGGTGTAAATCCGACACAGTACCGGGCGCAACGGGGAATAAAAGAAAGCGAATAAGATCGTTTTGTTGCAAATTCAAAAAAAAATCGTACCTTTGTATCTATTATGACGGAAATTGCATCTTATGGTAAATTTGGACTGTTGCAGCATCTGACAAAAGATTTTAAGCAGTCCAACCAAACGACCATCAAAGGCGTGGGCGACGATGCCGCTGTGCTGGAATACGGCAACCGGGCGACGTTAGTGTCCTCTGCGCTGCTGCTGGAAGGTATTCACTTTGATTTGACGTATGTTGCTCTCAAATTTGTTGGCTACAAGGCGGCAGTAGCGGCTTTTGCGGATATTTACGCGATGAACGGACAACCTCAACAGCTGACGGTTGCTCTGGGCGTGTCCAAACGATTTTCAGTCGAACACCTCGACGAGATTTTCCTCGGACTGCAATTTGCGTGCAAAAATTACAATGTTGATATTGTGAAAGTCGACGTAACGGCTTCATTGACCGGATTATGCATCACTACGAGTTGCGTGGGCAGTGCCGACAAAAACAAGGTGGTCTATCAAAACACCGCTAAAGAAACAGACTTAATCTGCGTGTCAGGCGATTTGGGCGGCGCCTACATGGGCTTGCAACTGTTGGAACGCGAGAAGGCGGTGCACCAAGGCGAAACGGATTTCACACCCGATTTTGCAGGCAAAGAATATCTGTTGGAGCGTCAACTGCGTCCCGAGGCACGTCAAGACATCATCGCGCTACTGGCTGAAAACAAGATTGTGCCCACGGCAATGGTGGACGTGAAGGACGGCTTGTCGTCCGATATGCTGCATATTTGTCAGCAAAGCAACGTGGGTTGTGCGATTTATGAGGAACGCATCCCAATTGATTTCCAAACGGCAACGATGGCGGAAACGTTCAACATGAACCTCACCACAGCGGCTCTGAACGGTGGCGACGACTACGAATTGCTGTTCACGGTGCCACTAAGTTTGCACGAAAAAATCGAGTCATTGGAAAGCGAAGGCATCCACATCATCGGTCACATCCGCGCAGCAGACGAAGGTGCCGCCCTCATCACGCGCGACAGTTCAGAAATCACCCTTGTAGCACAAGGTTGGACACAAGAGGAGGATTAATCGTCATTGCGGGCTTGACCCGCAATCCCCTGAAAACAAGAAGAATATGAAACATTTTTTATTTTTTTTCGGCTTGATGGTAGCATTTTCCGTGACGGCACAGTCGTACACAGTGGAAACAGTGCCTTATGACAATTTGAAAAATAAATACGATTTTGTCAGCAATCCGGATGGAATTATTTCGCAAGAAGCTGAAAATCAAATCAATCAAATCATTACGGCAACCAAAGATTCCACTTCGGTGGAGATTGCTGTGGTGCTGTTAAAATCCATTGGCGATGACGATCTCGACGATTTTGCCACCAATCTGTTTACGAAATGGGGCATCGGTAAACGGCAGAAAGACAATGGATTGCTGTTTCTGTTGGTGGAAGACCAGCGCGAGATGGTGTTTCGTCCGGGCTACGGCTTGGAAGGTGCTTTGCCGGATGCCATCCTATCGCGCATCATCCGCAACGACATCGTGCCGTTGATGAAAGAAGGCAACTACGATGCGGCAGTCACGCTCGGCATCAGCCGGGTCTGCCAAATTTTACTGCATCCTGAAATCAGGGACGAAATTCTTGCCGACGAGGAAGCCGAGCAAAATGGTCTTTTGTGGCTTTCCGTATTATTCATATTCGGATTTTTAGCACTGTTTATTTGGATCGCCACACGAAAAGGCAACAACAACAACGACAACAGCAATTCAGGCGGTCTCGGAGGCTTAGGCGGCGGGCTTGCCGGAGGTGCGCTCGGAGGAAGTCTTGGCAGAGGCTCTTGGGGCAGCAGCTCCTCCGGAGGCAGTTTTGGAGGAGGCTTTAGCGGTGGACATACCGGCGGAGGAGGCGCCCGTGGAGGCTGGTAAGTGGGGATAAAAAAATTTAAAACAAGTAACCCTACAGCACATCACCTTTACGATAGGATTCATACAAATAACCGGGATTTTCATAATACAAACTGCTGTTAAGATCTTCTATCTTCCTGGATATCCACGAGTTGTACACTACTATCAAAGTAACAACGGGCATTCTATTTTGTTTTTTGCAAACGTCCACTATCAATCGTTTATATACTTTTCCTATATCCCAATGGGTAGGGATTAAATAATGAGCAGCAGCAATATTGTCAAAATGACCAGCTTCTATCTGATGATCTCGAATCAAATCGTCGGTTAACTTGTCAATATTTTCACTATGGTAAACATCCGCAAGTTCATAGAGGTGTTGCAATTTGGCTCTTCCAAGTGCATTGACAACCACATTCCGGTGATTTTTTGTCTGCCGACTAATGTATTCAATCAAGCTACAAACAAAAAACAAGTCGTTGTATTCTTTTTTTTCTCTGCCTCTCATTTTCCAACCTCCTCACTTTGAATAAAAGTTAAACAATTTAATGACCGTTTCGTACAAAAACTTATTTGATGCGTTGGGTGTTTAAACTTTGCCAACACCCAAAATTGCTCTCTGGTAAGGATACCATTCACGTAATCTGAAATATAATTATAGACTTGGTCATTTGCCATAGCACCAATAACAATGTCGTAATCATGCGAGATACCATTACGGCAATCCACTATAAAATCCAACCATTCCTCCGTCATTTCAGCGAAATGAAGCAACTTTAAATTACCGTCCAACACAAAATCATAGTGGTTGATAGTAGGCGTATCATACCGTTTTGCCCAGCGTATAGCCTGCTCCTGAAGCTCTGTACAATAAAAGCCTATGCCAAAATCTTTAGCATATTTCCCCTCTCTGATTTCGGGGTATTCTATTTTACAATATCCACCATGATATATTTGCATACTGCTTTAATTTATTACGACAGGACAAAGGTACGAAAAATTTAATTAATTCAATACCACCTAAACCACTTCAAGCCAACTGCAAAGCAGAGAATGCCCAATGCAGAGAGGGCGATGCTCGGCGTGAGGATTTCCATCCAGCCGGCACCTTCGTTGAAAATGCTTCGGATGCCATCGGTCAGTGCCGTTAAAGGCAATACTTTAATCGTCCCGATCGCCCATTCCGGAAAATTGTGGTAACTGAAGAAAATGCCCGACAGTATTATCATCGGTAGTTGAACCGCATTAATCCAGCCCGTGCCTACTTCCGTTTTCGCGGTGCGACTCGCCACTAAGACGGCAATGCCTGCAAACGCGATATTGCCGGCCAAGAACAGCGTCAACAACGCCCCGATATTGCCCTGAATCTGAATGTCAAACAACCACCAAACGGCCAGGAAAAGAATCAACGCTTCAACCAGATTCATCAGCGTGCGAACCAACATCATGGCAATCAGCCAGTTAGATTTTTTCATCGGCGTCGCTACCATGCGCCGCAACAATTTTGCGACCTGCGTTCAATAATGCCATAACTGACGCCCCACATGATGGAACTCATCATGCCGTAAGCAATCAATCCCGGAATCAAAAAATCAATGTAGCGCACCCCTTTCAATGTCAATGGCGCAATGAATGCCTCCGCCGTAGGAGCGTTGCGCGCAACGCTCCTACCAATTTCCCCCTTGAGGGGGGCAGGGGGGCTTATCAACGCCGACAACTTCATATACACCAATTGCGCCTGCGCATTGTGCGGGTCGAAATGATAGCGCACGGCGCCCAACGAATCCGTCACAATCACATCGGCTTCGCCCCGTTTTAGGGCAACAATCGCCGATTTCCAATCGCTCCGAACAAACGAAAACTCGCTGTCGCCCAAGGTATTATCCGTAATATCCCAGATAGAAATCGCCGCATCTTTCGGATCCGGCTGTGCATACACATCAAGCAACGAGTCTAATGACGTGCGGTTTTCTTCCACCATCATCACCCGAAATTTCGATTCGGAATTTTGAGTAAAAGCCAGCCCCATGCCAATCGAAAGCAACACCGGAAAGAGGATGCCCCAAAAAAGCACCTCCGGCTCGCGAATCGTTTCCAGCCACTGCGTGACGGTCAGTTGATATAATTGATTGTTTTTTAGTGATTTCATTTGCTTCTAATTTTACCTCCCCCCCTCTCCCTAAAGAGGGCTTCAAAGTCCCCTTTAGGGGATTTAGGGGTTTGTTTCATTTAATGTTTTACCTGTTAAATTAATAAATAACTCATCCAAATTGCGTGAATTTTCATCCAACAAATCTTCTAATTTCCCTTCCTGCAAGACTTGACCTTCATCCACAATAATAATATGGTCGCACAGCGATTCCGCTTCTTCCATGTAATGCGTCGTCAAAATCAGGGTCGTTTCGCCTGTATCTTTCAACGATTTCAGGATATACCACAAATCCTGCCGCGAATGAGGATCCAGTCCGGTGGTCGGCTCGTCTAAAAAGAGGATTTGCGGATGATTGAGCAATGCCACCGCCAATGCCAGGCGTTGTCGCTGTCCACCCGAGAGCGTGCCGGTCATCGCCTTTTGCTTGCTTTGCAAGCCGGTCAGAGCAATCACCTCATTCACCCGGTCATCGCCCAATCCAAAGAAACTGGCAAAGAGGCGCAGGGTTTCATAAATGGTCAGTTTTTCCGAAAAACGGGTTTCCTGAAGCGACAAACCGATGATTTTACGCAGTTCGTGCTCGTGTTTTTGCCACATCTTTCCCTGAATTAAAATTTCGCCACTATCCGGTTTTTTCAACCCTTCCATCATCTCAACCAAGGTCGTTTTTCCGGCACCGTTGGGTCCGAGCAACGCCACAAACTCGCCCGGCTCTATCGCCAACGAGATGCCACGCACTGCCTTCACATCCTTGAATGACTTCACAACGTTTTTGACTTCTATCTGGAGCATATTTTTAAAATTTGGGTGCAAATATAGTAAAAAAAATTGTTTTATAAAAAATAGTTTGTACCTTTGCCTCGTCTAACATTAAAATAGATTAAAATATGAAAACGCAACTGTTAAAATGGCTTTGCTCCTGTCTTCTTTTTGTCGGCGTGGTAGTGACTTTGGCTTCTTGTGGCTCATCCGGTGCCAAATCCCTTCAAAAAGGCAATTATTATGAAGCGGTCATAGAATCCGTCAAAAAATTGCATGCGTCGCCCAACAAGCAAGATGTGCAAAACACCTTAATAACAGCCTATCCGTTGGCGGTTGAGATTGCGGTGCGCGAAATCAATAACGCTTCTGCGGGCAACAACGCCAACAAATACGACGTGATGGTGACTCAATACGAACGTTTGAATCGTATGGCAGACGAGATTTATCACTCGCCGAAAGCCCTTGAATTGATTCCGTACCCAAGCGAATACCATGCGGAATTGAGTCAGGCAAAAGCTGCAGCTGCCGGGCAGAACTACGCGTTAGGCATTGCTGCTTTGAAACAGGGAACGATGGAACAGGCACGCGTGGCGTATCAATATTTCTTGAATACAGATAAGTATGTGCCCGGCTATGAAGATGTTTTAAACAAAATTGACGAATCGTTGTATGCCGCTACGTTGCGTGTGATTGTGGAACCTCCTATTACGCCGGCTAATTATCAGCTGTCGGCAGACTTCTTTTATAACAATCTGATTTCGGAAATGAGTAGACGCACGCAAACCAAATTTGTTCGGCTATATACGCCTGAAGAAGCCAAAAAGGAAAATATGCGCAACCCGCATCAATACATGATGTTGGATTTTGCGACATTTACGGTCGGAAATGTGTACGAAACAAATAATACGACCGATATGAAGAGCGACAGCGTGGTGACAGGCACCGTAAAAGTGGACGGTAAAACCTATAATTCGTATGCCACCGTGAAAGCAAGATTCACCAAACACATAAGAGAAATAGTCTCAAGCGGCACATTGAATGTTAGCATTAAGGATGCCACAAACAACCGTATCATTGAACAACGCAAATTTAATGGAACGTATGTCTGGTCTTCTGTTTGGGGCAGTTACACCGGCGACGACCGCGCATTGAACCGTGAACAAAAGGATTGGAATAAACGTCAACCGCAATTACCGCCGCCTAATCAGGACTTGTTTATCGAGTTCACGAAGCCCATTTACACACAAGTCACGAGCTACGTGCGCTCCTTTTATAGTCGTTGGTAATCACTGTTTCCAGTCCGGTATCTATCCAAACATTTTCATAATTATTTGCAAATTTATCCAATACATCCGGGAGAATATTTCGTAGACGATATGGCGTATCTTAAGTGGTCGAAAGAGGATATAGCGGCTCAAATGAATCTGTCGCTTGATGTTTTGCAAGAAATTTTGGATTGCAAACGTCCGGTTACACCGGAATTGGCTCAACTTTTTGAGTCAAAAACACAATTTGGATATTCAGCAGCAATGTTATTGAGAACACAGGCGGATTATGACCGCATGATGGCAGAACGCAAGGGTAAATCAAAAAATCGTTGGTCAAATTTTAGAAAAATTGCAGCAACGTTTTGCTAATTAAAAAATAATGTTTACCTTTGTGGCAATATTAATAATAAAAAAGTAAAATATAGGCTTATGATATAGATAAAGTGTTAATACATACATTTTAAAAAAAAGGAAATATTCTGGTCTTTAGAAATCTCAACAATTTCAACGCAACCACGAATAAAATAGGAGGCTTTGTGCTATAAAGTGCGGGCATTCTCGTTTATTTGGTTGCGTGGGTAGTTGAGAACCTCTAAAGACCGATCAATGAGTTTGTCCGCTCTCCTTTTATGTGTGTATGCGAAATTTTTTTCGACAGGACAAAACCGTAAATTAGTTAATTAAATAAATTTGAAAATAATGAAAAAGATATTAGTATTATTCGTTACCTGTTTTCTGGTAATTGGTAACTGTTCACTGGTAACTGCCCAGGTTGCTATTGGTGGCGACGGTACTGTTGCGACCGGAGCTGTTTTAGATTTAAGTCAGCAAGGTGCTGCAACCGGTGGATTGCTGCTGCCTCAGGTTGTGATCGCGGCTGAAAATGCCAATCCGTTTGGCGCAGGTGAATCCACGACCTTGTCGGATGGTTTGTTGGTTTACAACCTCGGTTCTGAAATTGAAGGTGCAGCACTGGATGCCGGACTTTACGTCCTCCAAGGTGGGCTGTGGAAACAGGCCGGTTCCGATGGCGGTGGTATCCCTGTTGTAAATGTATCAATCACTACGAAAACACCGTTTACGTTAGGAGTTGGTAATACGACATCATTGGATTTCTCAACTTATCCGCCAAGTGCGACTTATTCATCAATGACATGGAACAGTAGCGATACTGATGTTGCAACTGTTAGTAAATTAGGTGTTGTAACAGGTGTAGCTCCGGGAACTACCGATATTTCTCTTACGCTTGGCAGTGTTACCTCTGATCCTGTTGTTTTAACTGTTTTTTCATGTAACGGCACAATTTACTCTGATGCATCTAATACGCCTTATACAACAGTTTCTTATACTAATGCGGGATTAGCTGGATTATGTTGGATGACATCAAATCTAAAAGAAACTCCAACTTCAACAACCCGTTATTCAACTAATGCTCCGGGACACAACTCCGGAGAACGCGGCTACTATTACGAAGCAGAATCGGCGCGTGCTGAAAATATATGCAACAAAGTTGGAGAAGGATGGCGGTTACCCACTCCACAAGAGTGTGCGCTTCTGGTTACAAATAAAGACGCACTGACCGATGCTTATGATACTCCATTAGCCGTACTCAAAAGTGTGTGGAATAGCAAAACGGCTCTCGCCGGATATTATGAGGGAAACTATGCGGGAACCTATTATTATTGGGGTGATTTTAACCTCTGGATGCCCGCATCGGGAGAACCTGGACTATTCGTAGACTACATTCATAACGATACGGACTTGGTATTCTCAACCAAACAGGCAGTGGCTGCAAGGGGAATAAGTATTCGATGTGTGAAGAGTCTTTGATGTTTTAAATTTGGCTATTAACACACACTGGTCAAAAAAGAATGTTGAAAGTTATCACGAAAGAGCACCCGCCGGGTTTTTGTACATAAATTCGTTTCGTTTTTCCTGAGCGGGTCTCTTTCTTTTTTAAGAATAACATAAAAACTCAGTTTCATTTGCAAATTTCAGGAAAAAATCGTACCTTTGCGGCATGGAACAGTTGAAACATGAGTGTGGAATTGCGATGGTTCGCCTGTTGAAACCCATCGAATATTATGCCGAAAAGTACGGCACATGGCAATATGGGCTGAATAAACTCTATCTTTTAATGGAAAAACAGCACAACCGCGGTCAAGAAGGTGCCGGAATCGGTTGTGTCAGTCTGAATGCACGACCGGGTACGGACTATATTTTTCGCGAACGTGCCTTGGGCAGCAATGCCATTCAGGAAGTGTTTGAACATGCGCACAAAGAAATCAACGACATGCGACCGGAAACGCCGCTCGACCGCATGCCTTTTTGTGGCGAAGCCTATATGGGACACTTGCGCTACAGCACCACAGGGCGTTCGGGAATGTCATACGTGCATCCGTTTTTGCGACGCAACAACTGGCGTTCACGGAGTTTGATGCTCTGCGGCAATTTCAATCTGACGAATGTTGACGAAATTTTCAAACAACTGATTGACGAGGGACAACATCCGCGCCTCTACTCCGATACGTTGATGATGCTCGAAATGATGGGCAACCACCTCGACCGCGAGGTGCAATACCAATTTGAAAAACATAAAGAAAAAGCCAAAAGCGGCGACGAACTCAATCAAATGATTGCCGAAACGGTCGATTTGACGTATGTACTGAAACGTTCGGCAAAGATGTGGGACGGCGGTTATGTCATTTGTGGCGTGACGGGCAATACCGATATGTTTGCGTTTCGCGATCCACAAGGCATTCGACCGGCATTTTATTATTACGACGACGAAATTGCAGTGGTGGCATCCGAACGCCCTGTCATTCAAACTGTTATGAATCTGAAAGTAGACCAGGTGCACGAACTGCAACCGGGTCAGGCATTTATCGTAAAACAGAACAACAGCGTTTCGTTGACGCAAATTCAAGAACCGCGCAACGTGGAACCCTGCTCATTTGAGCGTATCTATTTCTCCCGTGGCTCCGACCGGGATATTTATCAGGAGCGCAAAATGCTCGGACGTCTGTTGCTCGACCCGATTTTGAAATCCATCGACAACGATTTGGAAAATACCGTTTTCTCATTCATTCCCAACACGGCAGAAGTCGCGTTCTACGGCATGATGGAAGGCTTTGAAAAACATCTCGACGAGCAAAAAATAGACATCATTCAAAAAAATAAAGGCAAACTGACGGACGAAGACCTGCAGCACATCCTGTCGATGAAAGTGCGCCAGGAAAAAGTGGCGTTGAAAGACATCAAACTGCGGACATTCATTGCCGAAGGTGCCAGTCGCGACGAACTCGCTTCGCACGTTTACGACATCACTTACGGCTCCATTCGTGCCGGAAAAGACAATTTGGTGGTGATTGACGACAGTATTGTACGCGGAACGACGCTCCAACAAAGTATTATTAAGATATTAGACCGGTTGGAACCGAAGAAAATTGTGATTGTGTCGTCGGCACCGCAAATTCGCTACCCCGATTGCTACGGCATCGACATGAATCGGATGGACGAATTTGTCGCTTTCCGTGCCGCGATTGCCCTGCTGCAAGAGCGTGGCATGCAACACGTGATTGACGAAACGTACAACAAATGCAAGGCACAAGAAAAATTGCCGAAAGAGGACTTTGTCAACCACGTGAAAGATATTTACAAGCCGTTCACCGCGGAAGAAATCGCGACGAAAACAGCTCACCTTCTGACACCAAAAGACACAAAAGCCAAAGTGGAAATTGTCTATCAATCGCTCGAAGGATTGCACGAAGCCTGCCCTGCCCACAAAGGCGACTGGTATTTCTCCGGCAACTACCCCACCCCGGGCGGCACACGCACGGTGGTTCGCTCGTTCATCAAATACTACGAAGGCATCAAGTCAAGGGATTGAGAGGACGCTCCCTTCCTTATGTTTCGCTTCGCTACACCCAGGGTATAGCACATCGCGCGCCTGTGGCGTTAATAGGGGTGCTGAGTAGTAACATTTTAATTTTATGTTGTAAAACATAAAAAATATTAAACAAAACAATAAATAAAATTCTTACCTTTGCGTTTGGAACACTTTGTTATTTTTTACTTTAAAATCTAATGTTAATTTTATGAAAATTACACGATTTCTATTCAGTTTATTGCTGAGTTTTGGAGTCATGTTGTCTGCCATGGCGCAGACAACATCGACCTTGGGGTCGATTACCTCGGGACATCCTGATGGTCCTTACATTTTTTACACTGCCGCTGGCGTTAAAGTCATTTCGGTGGATGCCACAGGGGCGGTTACTCAAAAATTGTATGCAGGGGAGGCATCATTGCCTTCCGGTGCTACATTTGATGTTTATTCGGATGCCAACGACCCGACTACCGGCAGTCGTTCTCATTTCACTGTCACCATGCAATCGGAATTGCATCGTCCGCCCGGAGTGAGTCCGTCGCCGGATTCGCTGATTGTGCTCAGTGATGTGCATGCCAAATGGGCACCTTTCGTGTCTATCTTGAAAGCGCAACACGTCATCGACAGCAATTTGAACTGGAATTTTGGTCAAAACGCGTTGATGATTATCGGTGATGTGTGCGACCGTGGCGTGGATGCCATCACTTGTTATTGGTTCTTGTACGAACTTCAACGGCAAGCACGTGCTGCCGGTGGCGAAGTTTATTTTAATTTGGGAAATCATGATGATATGCGTATCAAAGGCACAAGCATCACGACGGACTATGTAGATGGTAAATATACGCGTTTAGCAACATTTTTGGGTACGGCTGACAGATTAGGTACCGCATTTGCAACTTTCGGCAACAAATATTTTAATGCCGACACAGAAATGGGACGTTGGATGCGCGATGGCTCTGAAACCATTCAGATTATTGGAAAAGAAATGTATATGCACGGTGGAATTTCTGCGAGCGTGTTTAATTTGAAAATGAGTATTGACCAGATTAATACCGCTGTTGCTAAACAACTTTTGAACCCCTCCCGAACTGCAACGGACAATGTGACCACTTTATTGGATGGCACAAACGGGCTGTTGTGGTTCCGCGGAATGGTTCCCGGACGCCTTGCTTCTTATACTTATGACGGTGTTTTAGCACCGATATTGAATTACTACAATATAAACCGTGTGGTAATCGGACATTGTGAGGTGCAAGCGAATGGAAATGGCGAAACAGAAACATCAAATAATGCGCCTTTGGCTTACGTGAAATATGACCGTCGAGTAATCAACGTAAATGTTCAAACTGCTAATGCCATGGCAGGCAATTATGGTCGCGGGGCTTTAATCCTGAAAGACGGCAGCACGTATGCCATTTACGACACCAAGCCCAACTCCGTTGTGCCTACGCCGGCAAACCCAATTCCGGATCCGGGAGTGATAGTTCCTCCTGCCGGTAACGGCGATGGCACAGAATCCAATCCATATCAAATCTCTACGGCAGCACAGTTGGATTCGATACGCTTCCAAGGTCTTGCAACGACATCGGGCGGGACTAAAAAATACTTCAAACTGGTGAGCGACATCGACCTGACTGACTTCATTGATGCGAAGTATCCTGCTGTTGGCTGGTTGCCGATAGGCAGTGACGGCACAACGGCCGCAAGTCGCTATGGGGTCATCATTGACGGCAATCATCATGTGATTAGCGGATTGTGGATTAACAGACCGGCCGCCAATCGCGTGGGATTCTTAGGACAAATTGACACATACAGCGCGGTATCAAATCTTCGTATTGAACTGGATAGCAAAGGAATCACCGGCGGACAATTTACCGGCGGGCTGGCAGGAAGAGTTAATCAAGGTCAAGTTGTCATTGACGGCTGCTATGTTACCGGCAATGTAACCGGCACAAACACTGTTGGCGGATTGGCAGGCTACTATGTGGGTGTTATCAATAACAGTTATGTGATTGGCGATGTAACCGGTGACAGCATTGTTGGCGGATTAGGCGGCGGTTCGAGTGCCACAAGCACCGGCACCACTACAATAACGTCAAGCTATGCAAACGGTAACATTATCAGCACAGGAGAAAATGCAGGTGGTTTGTTAGGAAGAGCGAGTAACGGAACGGTTACGGTCACTAACGCCTACTTCAACGCCACTTTGAATCCTGCGCGGCAAGCCGTAGGCAATAAGGCAGCACTCGGCACGACAGCCGGTCAAAGCGATGCCGACTTGAAAAAACAAGCCACGTTCACCGGTTGGAATTTTACCAACGTCTGGAAAATAGATGAAGGCACGTCTACGCCGTACTTCACAGGAACACCCACAGACCCTGACCCGGGCACCGATCCGGGCACCGACCCGGGAACTGACCCGGGCGCATCTGCACCTCCTACCTACAGTACTGCCGGAAATGATATATGGTATTACATCCAATTCAATTACAATGGGCTGGTTATTCAAAATGATGGCGCAGAAACCATAACGACCATTCAAACGCCGGTACCGAACAACGACAATCAATTGTGGAAAGTTGAACTGGCTGGAACAAACGTCACGAAAGGTGCATGTGTGATTATCACTAACAAGGCAAATCCCACACTTCAACTGCGGTTTAAGAGTGTGAGTGGCGGACAAAGTGGTTTCTATGCGACAGCAGGCGCAGGATCTTATCCCAACGACGGCACGGATGCTAATGGCAATCCTGCTTTGGAGTTGAACTATAAGGCAACGAATTTTGTCACACTCAATGCGCGTAACAATCATTATTATATCAGACCGCTTTCTGACACAGCAGGCGGAATGGTTGGCAGAGACGGAACGGACAACCCGAATCCGGACAAGTGTAAACTGAACTTCGTGTTGCCAACAGATATGTTTACAGGCATTAGCTCAGTAGATGCTTATGATGCCATTGTGGCTACGAAATACTACAACTTGTGGGGCATCGAAGTGCCTCATCCGGAAATGGGGATTTATATTGTAAAAAACATTCACGCTTCCGGAAAAATCAGCACGTATAAAATTGTTCAAGTGAAATAAAATATAGTAAAAATATAAATTATAATACAGATGAAAAAAGCATTTCTGTTAATCACGCTTATGTTAGCGTGTGTTGTGCAGATGCAAGCGCAGTTTTTGCTCGGTTCGCCGGGCAAAACTTCGTTGCGGTCGACAACAGACCAGACTGCTGTCAAAGCAGTGTATGGTGACATGTTTGTGCGCACGGGAAACGTTGTCCTGAATCGCACCGGTGTGGATGACCAAAGCATTCAAACGGCTTTGCGTACACAAAACAGTTTATCTATTCAACTGTTTGATAATGTGACGGTTACGGCAAAAAAAACCGGTGTCCGCACAGAATCAGGCGGCATTTATTGGACAGGAACCGTGCCGAACGGCGAACTGACGTTGTTCATGCACAACGGCTATCTCACAGGCACATTGCGTCAAAACGCTAAAGTCTACGACCTCACTGCCGATGCCAACGGCAACCTCCGTGTAGTAGAATTGAACCTATCCAAGGGATCGGCTAACGAAGACTGCTATTTTAGCACAGAAGAGGCCATAGAAGAAACTTTCTCATCCGCAGGGGGGGGGGGTACAGGATATGCCAACATTGCGCGCAGCGGCCACGCAAGACGGCGAAAATAATTACATTATTGATATATTGGTGCTGTATCCTACTGAAGTGGCTGCTTTATTGGGTGCAACGCCGGCAGCACGCACAGCAGCGGTCAATCTCCGAATTGCTGAGGCGAATGAAATTTTCACCAACAGTGCCATCAATGTGCGTTTCCGCTTGGTGCATGATGAAATCAACGATGTTATTTCCAAAAAACCTCAAGAATCTGTGGAAATAAATACACCGGCAGTGCAAGCTTTGCGTGATCTGTATGGAGCAGACATTGTATCGCACTGGAATGTTGGCGGAACCGGTGCCAAAGGAACAGGATTACTTTTCTCGGGCACATCCAACAAAGCGGGATATAACACCGTCATATATAGCGAAGTCGTATCCAAATATTCTTTCGTTCACGAGTGCGGACACAATTTGGGTGCCAGCCACAACCGTGAAGAATATTCCTCAAACACTGCTAAATTGACCACACTTCCCGGCTATCAATTTGGAAAACAGTTTGCTACCTATCGCACAATCATGTCCTATGGTTCCGATAGTTCCAAACCCAGAATTAAGGCTTTTTCCAGCCCGACTGTTTTTTATAATTCATCGGCTAAAACGTTCAGCAATGGTACAAACACCAATAGTGGCGTTGCAACCGGAATAGATGTAAGTGCCGGAATTTCTACTACACTGGATGGCGGACCTGCCGACAATGCACGCCGCATTAATGAGTGTGCACAATATGTTTCCGCAGCCAATAATCCGGTTGTGGATGGAGAACCTCCTATTATTACTCAAGATGGCACAGAAGAGCATCCATATCTTATTAACAATAGAACGGATTTGGAAACATTAAGGAGTAGTTATCAAGGTGATGCCGGTATAAATAAGTACTTCCTCTTAACAGCCGATATTGATTTAAGTAGTTCAAGTTGGACACGACCATCGCAAACTACCGCTAACGCTTTTCGTGGCAAATTTAATGGTAATGGTCACTCAATAACGGGAATGAACGTTTCTGGAAGTACAAACTCAGGATCATCATACAACTTTGGATTCTTTGGAGTTCTTGGTGCTGGAGCAGTCATTGAAAATTTAACTCTGAGCGGAACGGTTGCGCCAACAGGAGCAGGTACTACATACGTAGGTGGTCTTGCAGGCTATATTAACGTTTCATTAGATTCTATAGGCGATGTTATTATCCGTAACAACAATATAAATGTAACCATTAATAGTGGAACAACAGCGTCTACAAATTATACAGGTGGTGTCATCGGATATGTAAATGCAACTACCAGTAATGTTACTATTGAAAATAACATATATGTAGGCAACATTGCAGGAACAGCTAACTATGTTGGTGGTATTGTTGGGTATAGTGTAGATAATGCTTTTGATACTAAGATTCTTAATTGTTATAGTGATGCCAATGTAACAACTAATCGCGATGCTGATGTGAGCATTTACGCTGGAGGTATAGTTGGATATGCTTCAAACTCTGCGGCTACTGGTCTCATATTGATAGAAAATTGTTTCGCATCAGGTACGGTGAAAATTTTACCAGGTGTGGTAACAAGTGATAAGGGTCGCGTAGGCGGTATCGCTGGCCGTGCAGGTGGTGGTTCTGCTGGCGCAGCTGGGACGACTATTAGAAATTGTGTAGCGGCGCAAAGTGAGATTAGTTCAAAAGGTGGAACTGCAACCAGAATAAATGCTGCTTATAGTACTGTCAGAACATTAGAAAATAACTACGCCTTTGCAGATATTTCTGTGGATGGCGCATCGAAAACTAGCACCTCTTTAACTAGTACAGATGGGAAAGGTATAGCTTTATCTCTATTGAAAGCATCCGTAACTTATGGCAATTCGGGTGCAAAATGGGATTTTGACGATATTTGGACAATTCGCGAAGGCGCAACTTTCCCATACTTACAAATCCAAAGTAATCCGGTAATAATCACTTCACTTTCAAACTTGAATGCAACGCTTAACGTGGTAGTACCAACAGCTATTCAAGTGTACAAAGGTGTCGATTTGTTGACTACGTTGTTTGCAACGCAAGCAGGAGATAATCGTTTCTTGCTTTCGGGGGTTACGGCAAATGATGAACTGACTTTTATTACAACGGAAGCCGGCAAAGTCGCATCTTTCCCAACGTCCGGTACTGCGGTTCAAGGTAAAGCGACTATCTCGTTTGAAGTCACGGATGATGAGGACGAAGACGTAATCTCTAATGCGACTATCAAACTGATTGATAGTTCGTTAAATGAAACGCTCAACGATATGAGTGATTATGAATTCACCGAATTGGAAAACGGTACTTATACTTACGAAATCACAAAAGCCGGTTATTATCTTAAGAGTGGCAGCATAGAGGTGGACGGTGCGAATGTAATAGAAAATGTTATGTTGCAACTCGACCCGTCAGCTATACCTCACACGGTGACGTTCACAGTGCAAGACGCTAACGGACCTATTTTGGATGCTGTGGTTAAATTGGACGGCGAAGAAAGTACAGAAACCAACAAATATTTGTTTACTGGTGTTTATGACGCAATCCACCCTTACACGGTAGAAAAAGCAGGTTATGCAACAGCAACAGGTAATGTAACAGTCGCAGGCGGTGATGAGACACCGACCGTGACATTGCTGCCAACGTATACACTGACATTTGATGTGAAAGATTTTAAAAATGCAGCAGTCACTGGTGCAACCATCACATTGAAAGATGCTGAAGAAAACGTTATTGATCCTGACGCTGGCGAGGATTATCAATTTACAGTTGTTGCAGGTACTTACACATATACTATTGCGAAAGAGGGTTATATTACAACGACTGAAGAAAGTGTAATCGTGACAAATGTTGCTATTCAAGAAAACGTTGTCTTACATGGTGCATTGGGTGCTGAAGACAATCCCATCTTGATTACCAATCGCACGGATTTGGAAAACATCAAGAATGGTCTTGATAAAACATATCGCTTGACGGCTGATATTGACTTGAATGGCAGAGATTGGGCACCGGTTGGGACATCATCATCCACTTCTCTTTTTAAAGGTAAGTTGTATGGTGGAGGACATAAGATATCTAATCTTAATTATACCGGAACTGCACAATATGTTGGTTTATTTGGTGTGCTCGGACAAGGTGCTTATATTGATAGCCTGCAAGTAATAGGTGGTACGATTTCTGTTACCCAAAATAAAACAGGGACAAGTACATCTAATGATCCTCGCTATATAGGTGCAATTGCAGGTTATGCTGTCAATACTTCTGCTTTGGGAGATAGTAGTATTGTTATCCAAAATTGTTACAGTGATGTCAATTTGAAAGTAACCTTATCAAATTCTTCCAGTGGAGGAACGAATGGCTCTCGTATTGGGGGGATTGTAGGTCGCGCTTATGCCAATTCCACAGGTACAGGAGGCGGTATAACTATTGAATCCAATTATAGCAAATCATCTATCGAAGTAATTAGTACACAGACTACACGACCAATTGAAAATTATGCAGGAGGTGTAGTTGGTGCTATTGATAGATCGGCTTTGGGTAAAGTTAACATTCTTAATAACTATAGTAACACATCTATTAAAACGACAGAGACTGGAACTCCTACCACGTATTTAGGCGGTGTACTTGGATATCAAACAGGAAATGCAAGTAATCCTGCATTTGGTATTATTGAGAAAAATTATGCAACGGGCAGTATAGATGGTGGCAGTGCTACGGCTGTGGGCGGAATTGTTGGATACTCCAGCAGAGGAGTTATTCAAAACTCTGTAGCATTGTTGAATAGTGTAGACGGAACTGTTGCCGGACGTATTGTAGGAACAGTTTCTAATACGACACTTGCTAACAATTATGCTGAAGAATCTATCTTAGTTAATGATGTTTTGATAACTGACGGAACCGCAACCGATAAAAACGGCTTAGACAAAACAACTACAGAATTGAAAACGGCTGCAACTTATGCTGCTTGGAATTTTGCCGATGTTTGGACAATCCGCGAAAACGCAAGTTTCCCATATTTCCAATATCAAAGTGCACCGGTGGTTGTAACAACGCTTCATCCGAACAAGACAGAAATCAATGCTTTGAATGCAGGTAGCGTGGATGTGTATCAAAACGGTACTAAAACTACGCTGGTTGTGACGGCTGGCGTTAACGACCTGACCTCGTCATTCACAGTGGCAGTGGGCGATGAGTTTGCTTTCGTGACTAACGAAGCCGGAAAAGCACCATCTTATCCGGTAAGCAAAACAGCGGTGGCTCCTCCAACGTATGCTGTGACTTTCACTGTAAAAGACGACGAGACGCCGATTACAGATGCAAAAGTAACATTGGATGATCAAGAGTTGACAGAAGGAACTGCTCAAGGCGAATACGTCTTCTACGTTGAAGACGGCACATACGCTTATGAAGTTGCAAAACTGGGTTATGATACCATTCGCGTTGCAAATTTAGAAGTAAACGGAGCAGCCGTTCCGGTGGCTATTGCCTTAGTGCCAACCGCTTACGATGTGACTTTCACGGTGACGAATGGCAGAGAAGCAATTACCGATGCTGAGATCACATTCAACGGTGTGACAAACACAGCCGGCGATTATGCGTTTACTGCTATCAATGGTGTTGATTATGAGTATTCGGTTGCAAAAACAGGATATGAGACGTCTGAGGGTAAGTTGACAGTAAACAATGCAGCGGTTGAAAAACCGGTTACGTTGACGCTTACAACCTATTCTGTAACCTTTGATTTGAATGGCATTGAAGATGCTGTCATCACATTGGATGGTCAAACAAATGAAGCCAACGATTATGTGTTTGAGGGCATTCTTCCCGGCGACTATAACTATTCAGTCACCAAGTTAGGATATGATCCAATCGTAGACGCAGATGTGTCAGTGGTTGATCAAAATGTGACGGAACCCGTGACATTGACGGCAACGCTCTACACGGTAACATTCGATTTGGGCATACATACAGATGCTTCGGTAACATTCAATAGTGTTGAAAAAACAGAGGCTCCGTACACGTTCCAGGTTTCTAACGGAGGTCCTTACTATTATACCATTGTAAAAGAAGGCTATCATACGATTAGCAGTTCATTGTCTGTAGAGAATAACGGAGTTTCAGTGCCAATTACATTGGTTTCTGATGCTACTCCGGTTTATAATGTCACCTTTACGGTGAACGTTTCGGATGCAATCATAACATTGGATGGCGTACCAAATGCAGAAGGAAATTATCTATTCTCAAATGTTGAAGATGGTACTTATGACTATTCAGTAGTAAGAGATGGATACGAAACGGCAAATGGTCAAGTGACAGTAAGCGGAGCTAATGCTACAGAAGATGTGGTATTGACGCCAATTTCTTACACCATCACTTATGAAGACTTGTATGGTGCAGAAAACACCAACCAAGCGACTTACACGATTGAAAATGAGTTGATTACTTTGGTTGATCCGGGTGAAAGAGCAGGTTACACCTTTGAAGGCTGGTATGACAATGAAGAATTGACCGGCGACGCTGTAACAAGTATTGCTGCGGGTAGCACAGGCAACAAAGTATTCTATGCAAAATGGGCAGTAGTGCCTCCAACCACTTTTGACGTCACATTCGTAGTGAAAGATGCTGAAGAAGTCGCAATCACTGATGCAGTAGTTACTCTAAACAATGTAACTAACGAAACCGGCGATTATGTATTTGCAGCCATTGAAGTTGGCACCTACGATTATTCGGTTTCAAAAGATGGCTACGTGACTGCAACAGGCAGTGTCATGGTAACTGACGACAATGTGACGGAAAACGTAACATTGCAACTGGACATTCCAAACAACATGGCAACCATTGATGGTTTTGTGACCAAATTATATCCTAATCCGGTTAAAGATATTCTTCACGTAACAGTGAATGAAGACGCACCGGTGCTGGTAGAAATTTACGGCACAACAGGCACAAAATACCTCTCTCAAACGTCCGCTACAAAATCGTTTGAAGTGAATGTATCCACCTGCCCGTCAGGAACGCTGATAATGAAAATCTCAACATCAGCAGGCTCTGTCATCAAAAAGATTGTAAAACAATAAAGCAAGGCATCCATAAGGATTGCCCAATCTCACTGAAAAATCCTCAACTGCATCGCGGTTGAGGATTTTTTTAACCATTAACAATTAACCATTAACAATTATTTTGTATCTTTGCATCCAAAATACAACAAATGAAACAATACAATTTTGATGAAATCATCAATCGAAAAGGCACCGGCGCGCTCAAAGTCGATGCCTTGGAGGAACGATTCGGCAGTGCCGATTTGATTCCGTTGTGGGTGGCAGACATGGATTTTCGATGTTGCGACCCCATTATTGACGCCCTGAAAAAACGCTGCGACGAAGGCATTTTCGGCTATCCGGTAACCCCGGACGACTATTTGCAAGCGATTCTCAACTGGTTGCAAACCAAACACAATTGGTCAATAGACAGAGAGTGGATTTCCTACATCCCGGGCGTGGTCAAAGGCATCGCATTCGCGATTATGCACTTGACCACACCAAGTGACAAAATCATCATTCAACCGCCTGTGTATCATCCGTTTAGCATTGTACCCAAACTGCACGGACGGCAAACGGTTTTGAATCCGCTGATTGAAAAAAACGGACATTACAGCATGGATTTGGAAGGTCTGAAAGGCGTAATTGACACAGACTGTAAATTGCTCATTTTAGCAAATCCGCACAATCCGATTGGCATCACATGGGACAAAAAAACGCTGCAAGAATTGGCGAAAATTTGTGCGGAACATAATATATTGGTGATTGCGGACGAAATTCATTCCGATTTGGCCATTTTCGGGCACGAACACACCCCGTTTGCAACGGTGTCTAAGGAGGCTGCACAAAACAGCATCACGCTTATGGCGCCGAGCAAGACGTTTAATATTGCCGGAATCGTGAGTTCGTATGCCATTATCCCCAATAAAAAAATCCGCGACGGTTTTTACAAATTTTTGATTGCCAGCGAATTGAATGAAGGCACTATTTTTGCCTACACAGCCACCACAGCCGCCTATACATACGGTAACGAGTGGCTCAAGCAAATGCTGAGCTATGTGGAAGACAACATCAAATTTGTGGACGAATACCTCAAAGAAAACAGCCCGCAAATCAAGGCTGTGATTCCTGAGGCGTCGTTTTTGCTATGGTTAGACTGCCGTGAGTTGAAGTTGAGCCAGCACAATTTAGTCACGCTTTTCAAAGAAAAAGCGGGTTTGGCACTCAACGACGGCGAAATGTTCGGCAAAGAAGGCACCGGTTTTATGCGAATGAATGTGGGCACCCCTCGCAGCATCCTCAAAAAAGCATTAAATCAATTATGTTTAGAGATTCGGAAAAAATAATTTCCAAAATTCTCACAAAACATTTGGTAAATCAAAAAAATTGTCGTACCTTTGCAACCGCTTTTGCCCCCGAGTTGGGCGAAATGGCTTTTTGACGTGCTGTGGAATACATTGTGTTCAAAAGAATTTGCCTCTTTAGCTCAGCTGGCCAGAGCACGTGATTTGTAATCTCGGGGTCGTTGGTTCGAATCCGACAAGAGGCTCAGGATTAGAGTATAGTTATTAGAGTTTAGAGTGTAGTTTTCTAAGTTCTAAACTCTACACTCTAATAGCTAACAACTAACGAGGGCAGTTACCAGAGTGGCCAAATGGGTCTGACTGTAACTCAGATAGCTTACGCTTACGGTGGTTCGAATCCATCACTGCCCACAAAGCCTCACATCTCCCCTCCTTGAGGAGGGGGCGGGGGAGGTTCAATTGCGGAAGTAGCTCAGTTGATAGAGCATTAGCCTTCCAAGCTGAGGGTCGCGGGTTTGAGTCCCGTCTTCCGCTCGCAATGCCTGTGTAGCTCAGTGGTAGAGCACTTCCTTGGTAAGGAAGAGGTCACGAGTTCAACTCTCGTCACCGGCTCAGGTAATAAGTAGAGTTTAGAGTTTAGAGTTTAGTTAGTAGAGTTTAGAAGACAACTACACTCTACACTCTAATAACTACCAACTAATTTAAGGACATTCAATTTAAAAATAAAATAAAAATAAGAGTTATGGCAAAAGAAAAGTTTAACCGGTCGAAACCCCACGTTAACATCGGTACAATTGGTCACGTTGACCATGGTAAAACTACCCTGACCGCTGCAATTACGACGGTTTTGGCAAAAAAAGGTCTTTCTGAAGTTAAATCTTTCGACCAGATAGATAACGCTCCGGAAGAAAAAGAACGCGGTATTACTATCAATACGGCGCACGTAGAATACGAAACAGAAAAACGTCACTATGCACACGTTGACTGTCCGGGTCACGCCGATTATGTGAAAAACATGGTTACCGGTGCTGCTCAAATGGACGGTGCTATCATCGTGGTAGCTGCAACCGATGGTCCTATGCCTCAGACTCGCGAACACATCCTGTTGGCACGTCAGGTAAACGTCCCTAAATTGGTGGTGTTTATGAACAAAGTGGACATCGTTGACGATGATGAAATGTTGGAATTGGTGGAAATGGAAATGCGTGAATTGCTTTCTTTCTACAATTTCGATGGCGACAACACTCCTGTTATCCAAGGTTCTGCTTTGGGTGGTTTGAATGGCGACCCGAAATGGGAAGATAAAATCATGGACTTGATGAACGCTGTGGACGAATGGATTCCATTGCCTCCGCGTGATGTTGAAAAACCTTTCTTGATGCCGGTAGAAGACGTGTTCTCTATCACAGGTCGTGGAACGGTTGCTACAGGTCGTATCGAAACAGGGATCATCAAAACAGGCGAAGAAGTTCAAATCATTGGTTTAGGTTCTGAAGGTAAAAAATCAGTCGTAACCGGTGTTGAAATGTTCCGCAAGATTTTGGACGAAGGTCAAGCCGGTGACAACGTAGGTTTGTTGCTTCGCGGTATCGACAAAGACGAAATCAAACGTGGTATGGTCATCACCCACCCGGGAAAAGTGCAACCACACACCATCGTAGAAGCAGAGGTGTATATCTTGAAAAAAGAAGAAGGTGGTCGTCACACGCCGTTCCACAACAAATACCGTCCTCAATTCTACATCCGCACATTGGATGTGACCGGTGAAATCACTTTGCCGGAAGGAACTGAAATGGTAATGCCCGGCGATAACGTAACCATCAAGATCGAATTGATCTACCCGGTAGCTTGTAGCGAAGGACTTCGTTTTGCAATCCGTGAAGGTGGTCGTACCGTAGGTGCAGGACAAATCACGAAAATCATCGATTAAGATTGACTGATTTCAATTAAAAATTAAAAATTACGAACTACGAATTACGAATTAGACACTCGTGATTTGTAGTTCGTTTTTTTTGTGATTAAAACTAATGATTCTCCGCTAACCTACCCCTAAATCCCCTAAAGGGGACTTTGCCGCATCATAAGTTGCACGATCACCGGCAAAACCCTGTTCAAGACAACAGTCGCACATAAATTTCTATCGCGTGACGAATTTCAGTCAGATAAACAAATTCATCGGCGGTGTGCGAACGTTCGGACGCTCCCGGACCCATTTTGAGCGATGGGAACGGCATCAACGCCTGATCAGAGAGGGTTGGCGAGCCATAAGGCTCTAATCCTAACAGTTTGGCGCGTTGCACAATGAAATTGTTGGGATCAATGCTGGAAGAATTGAGTCGAAACGAGCGCGCCGAAATTTCACAGCCGCAACCGACTACTATCTTTTTGAAAATCTGTTCGTTGGAATACAGCTCATTGCTGCGCACATCCACCGTGAAACGGCATGTGTCGGGGATCACATTGTGCTGCGTGCCTGCGTCAATCATCGTGACGGTCGTTTTGACGGCACCTAAGAGTTCACTTTCTTTCGGGAATCGCAGATGTTTGAACCACTCAATCACGGGCAACGCTTTGTAAATCGCATTTTCGCCCTCATCACGGGCTGCATGCCCGGATTTTCCGTGCACGACGCCGTCCAGCACCATTAATCCACGCTCTGCAATCGCAGGACGCATGCCGGTTGGCTCGCCAACTATTGCTAACGCAATCGGCGGCAATTCGGGCAAGACCGATTCAATGCCGTCTGCGCCGGACACTTCCTCTTCGCAAGATGCAAGAAAAACGTAATTGTAGGCGCGTGCGTGCGGTTTACTCTTGCTATCGGGGGATTGCGGGTGAGATTGCGAGTCGTAGCCCGCAACGCAATGACAGAACGCCGCCAGCAATGAGACCAGTGATGCGCCGGCGTCGTTGCTGCCTAAGCCGTAGAGTTTGTCGCCTTCTTCTGTTGGCACAAATGGGTCGCGTGTCCAGCCTGCTACGGGTTTGACGGTGTCGATATGCGAATTGAGCAGAATAGTTGGCTTCGTATCGTCCCAATTCGGCGATAATACCCAAAGATTATTGCCTTTGCGGTTGGGATTCAAACCGTTTTCTTTCAAATAGTTATCCAAAACGTCTGTAGCCGCAGTTTCATCGCGACTAAACGACGGAATTGCTATCAATTGTTTCAACAAATCGACCGCATTGTAATAATAAGTATCCATTTTTTTCATCTTTTTTTACAATTTTTTGGCAAAGTTAAATAAAATTTCCGTACTTTTGTACCCAATTATATGATTAAAAGAATGGAAGGTTATCATTTATCCGAATTAATACACCGGCAAGCAAAAAAGTTTGGCGACGAAGAGGTACTAAAAGTACGCGACAACGACACTTACAAGTGGTCGTCCGTGTCTTGGGACGAGTTTTCAAAAAAAGTGATGTCAGTCGCCCAAGCTCTCTGCCATTTTGGCGTGAAACCGCAATCCAATGTGGGGATTTACACCTCCAATCGTGCCGAGTGTTTTTATGTCGATTTTGGTGCGTTTGCCAACCGGGCAGCCGTGGTGCCGATGTATGCCACTACGTCGACCGCACAGATAACCTACATCATCAATGAGGCGGAAATAGAAATTCTCTTTGTCGGCGAACAGGAGCAATACGATAAGGCACACGCGCTTTTTGCCACGCACGCAACGCCTATCCGGCAACTGATTATCCTCGATTCCAACGTGCAATTGTCACACAATGATAAAACAAGCATCTATTTTGAGGCCTTTATTTCCCCAAAGAATCGCACGTCGCAAGACATTACTTCGGTCGAAAAGCGGCTACGGGCGGCACAGGATGAGGACACCGCACACATTATCTATACGTCCGGCACGACGGGGGAATCCAAAGGGGTCGTTTTGACGCATGCCAACTACCGTTTTGTGATGCAGATTCACGACATTCGCTTAGACTATTTGCCGCAGCGCTATCTCACGATGAGTTTTCTGCCGATGGCACACATTTTTGAAAAAGCATGGAGCATTTATTGCCTTCACAGAGGCTGTAGCATCGCTATTTGTCCCGACCCACGCATTATACAGGATTGTTTGCAAGAAGTGCGTCCGCAAGCGATGTGCAGCGTACCTCGTTTTTGGGAAAAAGTGTATGCCGGTGTGCAAGAAAAAATCGACGATTCGAATTGGCTGATTGGCAATCTGTTTATCAATGCCATCAACACAGGCGAAAAATACACGCTGGAATACGTCAATAGAAATAAAAAAGCACCTTGGGGACTTCGTATGAAATTCAAGTTCTACGAAATGACAGTCTACAAAAAGTTGAAAAAGACGATTGGAATCGAAAATGGCGTCATTTTTCCCGCCGCAGGATCCTTTTTGGCAGATGAAATTATCTCGTTTTTACGTGCAGTCAACATTCCGCTGGTGTATGGCTACGGATTGACCGAGACGACAGCCACAGTTGCTTGTTACCCGCATTATCAATTTGAAATCGGTACTGTGGGCAAAGTGATGCCCGAAGCAGAAGTGCGGATATGCGAAAACGGAGAAATCCTCGTGAAAGCCGACAGCGTGATGAAAGAATATTACAAAAAGCCGAAAGCCACGGCTGCCGCCTTCACGGAAGATGGATTTTTTCGCACAGGAGATGCCGGTTATCTGACTGAAAAACAAGGAATTGTGCTCACCGATCGCCTGAAAGACCTCTATAAAACGTCTAACGGCAAATACATTGCGCCTCAGCAACTCGAATCGCGCCTCATGGCAGATAAATACATTGACTCGGCGATGGTAGTGGGCGATCAGATGAAATTTGTGAGCGCGCTCATCATCCCCGACGAAGCCGAAACGGCGAAATACGCCAAGTCCCAAGGCGTTACTCGCCAATCATTGGCAGACTTGTATAAAGATCCGAAAATTCGCGAACTTTTTGAACAACGGATTCAGGCACTTCAAGCCGACGTGGCTGGACACGAGCAAATCAAGCGTTTCGCGTTGCTCAGTGAGCCTTTTTCCATTCAAACAGGCGAGTTGACAAACACGCTGAAAATGCGACGTAAAGTGATTTTGGATAAATATAAAGATGTAATTGAACAGATGTATGACTAAGCGCATCAGTTGTCTCATAAGTATTTGGCTGTTTTGCTGCACATCGATGGTTGCCCAGCAAGATAGTTTAGCGATTGTTAGTGTCAACATTGACTCTCAACAGGACAGTATTGAAGTACCCATCGTGACCGATTCTATGCGTCAAGTAACGCAGGGAATGCCTGTGGTGGTGGAAGACGACACGCTGTTTTACATTTACACCAACCGGGGCGGATTGACGGCGGCAGTTCGTGCCAAACAAATCAGCAAAGCCATCGCCGATTTGGGCAAAATGTATGGCATAGAGCCTGATTCGGTCTTTATTTTGACGGACGATTACACTACCGACATCATGTATGGCGAAAAAGTGATTATTTCGTTGACCGACAAAGATGCGATGTGGGAACAAATATCGCGACCGCAATTGGCCATTCGCGACCGCGCGAGCATTGTAGAGGCAATGAAAGTGGTGGTAGCCAAACAGGGATTTTGGCGGCAGGTCAACAACTTCGGGCTGGTATTGCTCATTTTGATTGGCGTCATTGTAATCATTCGCTTGATGAGTTGGGCGTATCATTGGGTCGAAACCGTTTTGCAAAATTGCAAACAGCAGTTTTTAAAACCAATTTATATTAAGGGGTACCAACTTTTAAGTATTTCGCTCGAAGAAAAAATCGTATTTCTTGTTCTGAAAGTGTTGCGCTGGATACTGATTGCCATCCTGCTATACATTGCTGCGGGCTTGATTTTCGGCATTTTCCCGCAGACAGAAGGCATTGCCATAAAACTTTTCGACTACGTTTGGGATCCTCTCAAAGCCATTGGTCGCAAAGTTGTCAATTTTATTCCAAATGTGTTCACTATTGCTGTTACGTGTTTCATTTTTCGTTACATCATTAAGTTGTTCGCCTATTTGTCGAATGAAATAGCGATGGGGAAACTGAAAATCAAAGGTTTTTATCCCGACTGGGCGCAACCGACGTTTGCCATTATCCGGTTTATTCTCTATGCTTTGATGGTGGTAATGATTTGGGAGTATTTACCAATGTCCAACTCGCCTATTTTTCAGGGGATGACGGTTTTTATCGGTTTGATTATGTCGTTTGCGTCGGGGCCTGCGTTGAGCAACCTGATTGCCGGCATTATCATCACCTATATGCGTCCGTTTCAGATTGGCGACTGGATTAAAATCAACGACACGTTGGGGAATGTGCTGGAGAAAACGCCGATCGTGACGCGTATCCGTACCACAAAAAACGAAATCATCACGATTCCGAACACCAATATTATGACATCACAATCGACCAATTTGAGTGAATCGGCACGTGCCACCGGGCTGATTATTCATATTAACGTGACATTCAGTTACGACACTCCTTGGCGCACGGTTCACGAATTGCTGATTGGAGCAGCCAACAAGACTACAGACGTCCTGCAAGACCCTGCACCCTACGTACATGAAGTCGGATTTGACGACTTTTATGTGGAATACGAAATCAATGCCTATTTGGGGGATGCCGGTAAAATTACTGCTGCAACCTCCGATTTACGGGAAAATATCCAGGAAGCCTTCAATACGGCGGGCATTGCAATGACGTCGCAACACTATCAAACGCTAACAAATAGCGGGCAGGCAAACCCTGCCCATACGAATGTTGATGTAAAATAATTGGTAGTTTTGCGAACATTTTTTCGTTTTAATTGTTATCATTTATAGAACAAATATCATTAAAATAAAAATAACATGAAAAGGAATGTTTGGAGTTGGCTTTTATTACTTGTCTTAATGGTAAGTTTTGGAGCATGTAGCAGTGATTCGGACAATGATAAAGCAGGAAAAGGTAAAGGAACGACTTATCTGAGTATTGTGATTGGGTTTCCCAAGGAAGGTCAGGGAGAACTGCGTGCGGGGAACAGTGATTATAACCCTGCGGGTACATTTTTTGGACGTACCTGGCTGAACACGATTGACCTTTATATCTTGTCGGCAGACGGTTCAACCCTTTTAGGGAGTCAGCGCTACAGTGCCACTGACATTGTTTACACGCTTGACGCGCAAGGAAATGCCATTGTGGAGCCTAAAGATCCGTTTTTGACCAATTCCGGCGATAAAATTGTTTACGTGATTATCAATAGCCCTCAACCTTTATTGGCTGCGGCACCCACTGCAACGGATTATCTCAGCATTGCGGGCGGTTCGCCAACACTGGCTGATTTGGCTTCGGTGCAAGGAGGGTTGGATTTGGTGATGATGACGGGACAAAGTGGAGTGACCGGTATCGCCGGCGGAGTGACTGCCGACGACGTGAAAGCAGGAAAAAATAGAGTAAAAATCAATGCCACGCGTATTGCTTCACGTGCAATTGTCACAACGACAGCACCGGCAAATGTGGTTGACAAAAATGGTATCTTGCTCGGAACAATTTCAGCTATCACTTATTCGGTGGCGCAAGGAGGCAATGCCGTGTATTACACGCCTGACACGTTGACTTACAAGACGTGGGGCTACGACTATTTGCCGGGTGCCGATTATGCGGCAACAGCATTGCAATATTACGATTACAATGATTTGCTCAATACGACGGATGTGGTGCCTGCAAACCCATCTACGCCATCTGATCCGCGTGCGTTCCTGAATTTGAATGGCAAATTCCTGTTAGAAAACACGCATAAATATGGTACGGATGGCGGCAATTATCGCAAAGGAAATACGGCTTATGTGTTAGTGCGCGGCACCTTTGTGCCGGATCCAACAGCGATCATTGATGGTGGAACATTGACCAGCGGCACCTTTTATGTAGGTGAAACCGATGGAAAAATTTATTCCAGCATTGCCGCCGCTCAAAATCCAGGTGGAGGCGGTGCAAATCCTCAGGATGTTAAAACCTATCAAAACGGTAAAGTATTGTATTACGTGTGGTTGAACCCGGATGTGATTACACACCCACTCAATTCGCCGGTGATTCGCAACAATATCTACCACATTAATATCAATTCATTCAAAACGATTGGTTTCAACTGGAACCCACTGGTTCCAACGGGAGCAACTAATCCCGACCCGAAACCGACAATTGGCGGCATTGAACCAAACAGTCCGATTCTTCCGGTCGATCCATTGAGTTTGGACGAAACGTACATGTCGGTCGACATCACCGTTTTGAGTTGGTCTGTGCACTCGTTTGGAGTTGATCTTTAAAATCTGTCTGAACTGTGATTTATGTGATTGAATGAATAACTATGATTTTAAAGGAATCATAGTCCATCAAAGCAATCACACAAATCACAGTTCAAAACAATTTTCTATGAGATACCGCGCACTACTGTTAGTTTTGGTAATCGCTTTTTCGGGTTGTATTTATGATAACGACTTGAGCGATTGTCCGCAGGGAATAATCGTTGATTTTTATTCCAAAACGCCTTGTAATGTCGATACACTTTATCCGGAGTTTTCAAATGTGACGATTGCACTCTACGATGCGAACGGCAATTTTGTACCGTCTCGAGCAAAAAATGATACGATCAATGCGAAAAACGGCACATTTACAGTCAAGGCAACAGCCACCGATGGGGAACATAGGTATGCCGGCGAAAGTGAGCCGGTGTTTTTGCCCGATCCTCAAGACGCAGGGACAGTGTTTAAATATGCGCCCATCAATATGAAAGAAATCACCTCCCGGGTGACGATTGTGGTCACCGGATTGCCGAATGCAAACAATTATGAGGTCACCATTGAGTCGCCTGATGCCACTTTGGATGGAAATGTATCGAAAATCGGTGAGTTGGATGTAGAATTTACTGTTTTAAACTTAGCAACAAACTTTAAGGGTGATGTGGTAATCAAAACTAAGCAGGATGGCACGGAACTGTACCGGGGCGATTTGCTGAACGCTCTTTTGCTGCAAAATCCGACTGTCAATTTAGAGTGTGATCACGATTTCGACATCCGGTTTACAGTAGACGACCACGGTCAAACGGGCACTTACGCTATCGCACAAATATGGGTAAATAATTGGTTAGTACACAGTTATGGAACGGATTTGTAAACGCACATATAACACGTCATGTCGACCGCAACGCAGCGCAGTGGAGACACCCCATGCCAACAAGTGCTACCTCATTCTCCTTGTGGCACTGTTTCTTGTGACCGGTTGCGCCAGCGAAGACATGACCGGTAACAAGTCTACTGCCGTGGTTCACTTGTCGTTGCGTGCGTCTTCTGACGCTATTAACACGGATAAAACGAGCTGGGAAGACCGTGTAGATGAGGTGCGTATGATTGTGTTCAATCCATCGGGAAATGCGGTTTACAACGACAGACTCAATTTTCCTAACGGGTTTAATTACCACTCTGAAGGCATTCCGTTTACGCCCGGCACTTACGATTTTTATTTTATTGCCAATGAATCAGCCTACGCAGCAGCCTTTTCCACCGCACTTTCTGCGGTGAAAACAAAATCAGATTTTCAAACAGATGCGCGGTTTCAACAGTTGCAATACAATCCGGATTTTACGCCGGACGGCACCACAAGCACCGGACGTTTTCTGATGTCGGCATACTACACCGGTATTCAGGTGTTTCAAGGGGGAACGAAAGAGATTCCTAATCCGTTGATACTCCCCACGGGAAAAGTGGAGTTGATTCGCGCGCTGGCGAAAGTGGAGGTTGTTTTTCAGAAAAAAGTGCCGGGTAGTGTCATTCCGTCTAACAGCGTTTCGTCGGTTCAGCTGACAAATGTTGCTAAAAACTACTCTGTACCACCTTTGGATGCGTTTTACACCGGAGCAACAACTGTTTCCAATGCGTTGGTGCCAGCGGACTTTGATTATACAAAAGATTCGATTGGGGCGGTGACGTTTTATATTCCTGAATTTTTAGTGGCTACCGGCGGCAAAAATTTTACGCAAATCAATATCAATGATAAAACGTTTGCGATGGAAACCGGTCAGGCAGGGTTAGCTTTGCAACGGCGCACGATTGCCGGACTGAGTAATAACAGCGTGATTCGCAATTACAATTACGTGGTGAATGCGTCCATCAGTGCGGCGGGAGGCATTCAGTTGAAAGTATGCGTAAAACCTTGGAGTAAAGACGCGTATCAATACATTTTTCAGGATCCCGACCGCGCGATTGTGACACCACCTGTGGTACCGACCGATTCGAGCGTGATTGTGCCGACTACCTGCGGAAAGATTGAAATCCGGTCCAACAACGAAATGCTGCAGCAAGGATTGCAGGGCGCTTATGGCGATGTGGTCAACTGGTATGACCCCACAATAGGCGGTCCAAGCATCACCAAGGGCAATCCGCCCTATTATTGTGAGAAAAAATACGGTGCCGGCTGGCGCTTGATTAATGCCTGCGAGTTAATGTCGTTTTTGGGGCTTTTTGATCAGACCTATCGCATTTGGCAATCCAATACGTGGCAGGGAGTTAATTCGGGCTTACCGTTTTATCCGTTGACTTTCCGGCAGGCAGCACAAGATTTGTTGGAAAAATTGACAGGCACGGATATGTCTAAATACACGCTCACAGACGATGGAAAAGACAGTTTTGGTGGCGAAAAATTGGGCATGTTGGACGATGATTTCACACCCGGAGACATTTTGATTACGGAAAACGATTATCCCGGCGGTTGGCCTTTCACTGCGCCGCCCAACGATGGTAATAATAAATGGTATCCGATGGAAGTGGTTATAAATGTCAAAGGCTATTGGTATACCGGTTATTTGAATATGAGCGACCCTGCCAATTACAATAAGATACTGTATCAGCAGTTTGAGCAGTTTAGTTATAGTTCGACCGTTTCGCGCTGTGTGAGAGATGTAGAATAATATGAACAAGATATACCGGGCTTTCAGCCCTAAAAATAGGTGTGGGTATTCGTTACCATTACCCCAGGCGTTGCCTGGGGCTAGGTTATGTCGGGCTTTCAGCCCTTTTTTGCCGATATTTTTGTTCGTTTTGCTGTTGTTTCAATTTGGATGCAGCGAGGAGATTGTCGTGCCTGAAACGGAGACGGGCGTGACACTGTTGTTGGCGCCGTTGCGGGCGGCGACGGATGATGCGGATAATTTGCCTGCCGAATACAACATTTTGAATTTGAGCATTTTTTTGACGGATGCGGGGTCGAATACGATTACGGATAAGTTTGTGAATCAGCCGTTTAGCGCGGCGACGGATGTTTCGATTATGAATTGTAAGTTGGTGAACCTGCCGACAGAATTGTCGGCACAACCTGCGAAAGACGTGTATGTGATTGCCAATTTCGACAATGTTGCTGCGATGAATGCCGTGCAGACTGTGGACGACCTGAAAGCTTTGCAAACGCCAACTTTGGTGACACCCAATATTCTGACGACCGGTCGTGGACTGCCCATGTTTGGCGAAACGGATGCCGTGGATTTCAGTACGGCAACGACCGATAATCCGCCTTCAGTGATGCTGATTCGCACGTGCGCTAAGATTCGGGTGACACTGACGTTTCCGGATGCCACCTGGGTCGGCACCGAAAATATGTTTGTGATTGAAAATGCGCCTGCTTACACCTATTTTGTACCAAACTCGTTCGCACTGCCGTCAACAGCCTTTTTTGATTACCCGCGCATCATGTTCTCGCAAAATTCGCCGCAGGAATTTGTCAGCACGACTTATATTTACGAGTCCTCTACCCCACCCCGCTTACATCTCTACACCACCGTTAATGGCGTAGCGAAAGATTATTTGGCCAATTCAAATTTCCCGTTGCCCGTCCGCAACTATCTGTATGACATTCAGATACAAATTTTGAAACCGCTGCCGACAACGAGCACAGCTAAATAACCGGTAGCCTTCTGCCAAACATTTTTGAGGTTATTTTTAGAAAATAACAAAAAATCTTTCAAAATAGTTGCACAATCCAAAAAAAATACTTTCCTTTGCACTGTCATTCCCGCGCAGGCGGGAATCCCATACTATAATATGAATAAAAACGTAAAAAATATAGGTTTATGATAAAATAATGTGTTAAAACACACATTGTAAGACATTGGGGGAATATTCTGATTTTCGAAACTTCAACAATTTCAAAATACATCATGAATAAGACGGAGGCTTCGTGCTATAAAGCGCGGGCATTCTCATTTATTTGATGTATTAGGTAGTTGAAGACCTCGAAAATCGATAAATTGAGTTTGCCCGCCCTCCTTTTATGTGTGTATACGAACGAGAAAAGGGCAAACAATTTTAATTAGAATTATTAATTTTAATTGTATAAGAAAATGAAAAAAAGAATTTTGTTTAGAGAATTGCGTGTTTCGACTACGCTCGACAGGACGTCTATCAAGTCCGCAATGACAGTTGCGTTAGCGATTGCCTGTGTTCTGGTAACTGGTAACTGTTCACTGGCTACTGCCCAAGTGGCCATTGGTGGCGACGGCACCGTCACGCCGGGCGCGTTGTTAGATTTATCACAGGCTACTGATGCCGGCGGCTTGTTGTTACCCCAAATTGTGAGTGCCGACACACTCACTGCTGTGTTAAGAAAGCCCGGCATGCTGGTTTACAACAAAACGGACGGAAAAATTTACGCTTACAACGGTTCTGCCTGGAGTGCCGGCGGTAGTTCGGGAGGTGGAGGAGGCAGCGAACCGGAGCCTACGCCTTCACCAACATCTTGTAGTGGTTCGGTCATGGGTGTGTCCGGCAATCTTTATCCGATTGGTAGTTATCCTTATGCTCAAAACGATTTGAAAAACTTGTGTTGGACGCTAACCAACCTTAAAGAGGCTGGCGCGAGTTATACGTCTTATAATGGTAAGAGCGAGGTTCGTGGATATTATTACGGTAATAGCATTACACTTGATTCGCAGGAGGATTTCTGCGCTACTACTTTGGGTGGCGGCTGGCGTGTGCCTACCACGTCCGATTGGGAATTGCTCATTGCCGGTGCTGCTGATCTCGACTGGAATGAAATGAAAAACTGGTGCTGTGCACCGGCAGCGTTAGCGGGATACATATTGAATAATAACGGTACTAGGTGGTATGAATCTTGGGATACAAAATCGGTCTATAGAGCCGCGTTGCGTGATGATATGATTGTATTTGACCCCGATCTGGTCTTCGAGGGATGGGCATATGCATACTGGGCTTTCGCGAAACAATCCTTCTATGGGTCTGTGCGGTGTGTGAAGTCTTTGTGAATTTAACCCAGAAAAATAAATCTTTAGGATTGTGATTTTTTTTATTTTTTTAGAAAATAGTTGGTAGATTCTAAAAAAATGATTAATTTCGCATCTGAATCTAAACAGGGTTAACGACTTCAACCCGTTTAGGAAAGACATTTTGGTTAAATGTATAGCATTTAAGATATTACTTTGATTTCGAAAATCTCCAATTTTCAATGTCTTACAAAGTGATAGACAACAAATGCTTGCGTTCTTCGTTTGTATACAATAAAATTAGATACAACCAAGGGCGCAGGGCTGTTGTTTATTTGTAAGACAGGTGTTTGCAGATACCTCGAAATCAGATAAAATTAACAGTTCCTGCGCCCTTTTTATGTTTAAATGTGCCGCCCGAAAAAAACACGGGAGGCAAAAAAATGATTCCAAATGAAACATTCATGACAATAGGAGACACACAAGGGGATGATTATAGCGGATGGTCGGTAATAAAGCGACCCCGAAGGGGTCATAAGTTTATAGCAATGATTTACATCCCATCCCCATA
>JAISKM010000019.1 GCA_031261285.1 Candidatus Symbiothrix sp.
AGGAGGATAAGTCGAGAAATCCAACTGCATCGGAGCATCTCCGATAAACAAAATCTGATCTGTATCAGGCGTAATGTTGACTTGCACAACAGGGATACCACCTCCGCCACCAGAGCCTGCCGGTTTCCACAGACCGGCTTGCAAGACATAAACTCCTTCATCGAGTGCTTCACCTTCGGTTTCAGAACCGAGGTTATAAACCAGCAAACCGGATGGTAAAGTTTCCGAACCACCTTCACCGAACGGATTGGCATTTTCTGCCGTGAGCACGACGCGAGGCAAGAGCAGTCCTCCGGATGCACTCGTAGCATCACCCAACTCCAACAGAACACCTGAAGTGATAGCCGTTTCAGGATCATCACCAATCTTAACCTGGGCGTTTGCCAGGGAACAGCCTACTGCTATGAACACCATAACAACCGGCAACAATAACAAATTTCTTTTCATTTGTAAATAATTTTTTTGCCTCCCTGTCCCCTCCGTTCGGCAATTTAAACATAAAAGAAGCGCAGGAACTGTTAAGTTTATCTAGCCAGAGGTATCACCAAACACCTACTTCACAAATAAACAACAGAACCTGCGCCCTCTTAATTGTATCTATATATTACTATATGTACAAACAAAGAACGCAAGCATTTTGTTGTCTATCACTTTGTGAAGTATTGAAAATTGGTGATTTTCTGACCAAAGTAATATCTTAAAACGCTTATCGTTTTACCAAAATGTCCTTCCAAACGTACCGACATCGCTATGTCTGTTTAGAATTACTTTTCTGCCCACATCCCAAGTACATAAATTTTTGCGATTTCAAAGCGGGATATGTTAAAAGCAGCCCTTTACTAATCGACGACACTTCGCCGGCAAAGAAACCGATGCAAAGGTAAACACAATTTTTAGATTGTGCAAATTTTTCGCTAACTATTTTTTAATGTGTTTGAGGTATTCAATATATTTGTTGAAAAGTATCTAATAACTTCATGCTGACTTTGCCGATTTCTTAGGGGAATTATACTACTTTTGTGACCAAAATTAGTTAGATACGATGGCACAAACAACAACTCCGCGCAAAAATGCGCCAACAAAGAAACGCACGCTCCCGACGGAAATAGAGGGGCGTATTCCACCGCAGGCACGCGAATTAGAAGAAGCTATTTTAGGAGCCTTGATGCTCGAAAAAGATGCTTATGCCATGGTGAGCGAATTGCTGGTGCCCGAAAGTTTTTATGAAAAATCGCACGAGTTGATTTTTACTGCCATTCGTGACTTGGCGATGAAACAGGAGCCGGTGGATATGCTAACCGTGGTTGAACAACTCCGGCGCACGATTGATCCGAAAACGGAAATCAGCCATTTGGAGCTTGTGGGCGGTATTCCTGCGATTGCCGAACTGTCGCAAAAGGTCGTTTCCAGTGCCCATTTGGAATATCATGCGCGTATTGTTGCTCAAAAAGCGTTGGCACGCGAACTGATTAGTTTTTCTTCCGATATTTCCGGAAAAGCCTTTGAGGACGTGGACGACGTCGATGATCTGATGCAGGAGGCTGAAGGCAAACTGTTTGAAATTTCGCAACGCAACCTCAAAAAGGACGTGACGCCGATCAATCCGATCATTAAGGAGGCCATTGATCTGATGACTGAAGCATCCAAACGCAAAGACGGTTTGAGCGGTGTCGCTTCCGGATTTCATGGCTTGGATAAGGTGACGTCAGGCTGGCAAAATTCCGACCTTATTATTATAGCGGCACGTCCGGCAATGGGTAAAACGGCGTTTGTGCTGTCGATGGCGAAAAATATGGCGATGAATTACAAAATTCCGGTAGCTCTTTTTTCGTTGGAAATGTCGAATGTGCAGTTGGTTAACCGTCTGATTACCAACGTAACAGAAATTTCCGGCGAAAAAATCAGAAGCGGTAAATTGGAACAGCATGAATGGTTTCAACTCGATCAGCGCGTGAAACCACTCATGGAAGCTCCCATTCTTGTGGACGACACGCCCAGTTTGTCGATTTTTGAATTGCGAACCAAAGCGCGTCGCCTCGTGAAAGAACACAGAATCAAGTGCATTATCATCGACTATTTACAGTTGATGAACGCCAGCGGCATGAAAACGGGTAATCGCCAAGAGGAAGTCGCCATCATTTCTCGTGGCTTAAAAAGTTTGGCAAAAGAATTGAACATCCCTATCATCGCCCTGTCGCAGTTGAACCGTGCGGTTGAAACGCGTTCGGTCAGCAAAGACAATCCCAGCGGCAATCGACCCCAACTTTCCGACCTTCGTGAGTCGGGTTCCATCGAACAGGATGCCGACATTGTGTGTTTTATCCACAGATCGGAATATTACAAAATTTTTGAGGATTCACAGGGCAACGACCTGCGTGGGAAGGCAGAAATCATCATTGCGAAACACCGTAATGGCTCAACAGGCGAAGTTATGCTGAGTTTCAAACACGAATTTGTCCGCTTTCAAAACTTGGACGACGACAAAATTATAGGCGAATTTGTCTCCAAAGCAAACGGCAGTGGACACAAACAACCCGCGGCACCCGCCCCGTCAGCGCCTGCAGCGAACGAAGAAGATTATCCTTTTTAATCAATAAAATATCATATTATGGAAATTATTTATTTATTCATTTGCGTGGGCATATTTGCTATTGGGGCTGGTATTTGGGGATATATGGATTATCGAAAAAGCATTAAGCGTTCCTGATTACAACCATTTATTGGCTTTATACCACGCCACACATTCCGCCATGCCACGCGTGAGGTCGTAATCGGGACGAAAACCGAAATCGGTTTCAGCAGGCGAACTATCGCACGTCCAATCGCGTTGTGCCATGATTTTGTATTTATCGCTGTTCAAAGTTGCCGGCTTTTTAGTCAGTTTCGCTACGTTTTCAGCGATTTGACAAACCGTTTTCAGTACCGCCAACGGCACGCGAATTTTCAAGGTATATTTTTGTCCCAAAGCATTTTTCGCGACAGCAGTATATTCATCATCCAAATAAACATGCCCATCCGTAATATTGTAGGGGCGGGGTTCACCCCCGCCCTGACTCATTTCACCCCCATCCAGACCTGTTCCCCGCGCGCCCACACCATTGGTGTGTGAGGATTGCAACGCAAGAAAAGCCGCCTTAGCCAAATCTTTGACATAAATAAACGTCAGTTGCTGCGGCTCAAAACCGGCAACCACATCCAGCCCGTTCTTAATGGTTTTCAGCATCAAAAAATAATCTTTTTCGCGCGGACCATACACGCCTGTCGGGCAAAAAATCAGGTGTGGAAAATCAGTCTGTGCGTTCAGAAAGGCTTCCGCTTTCAGTTTACTGTCGCCATAAGCCGTTTGCAAACCGTCTTTGTGCGCGCTGAGGCTACTCATCAGCAAAAACTTTTTCGGCACATTGCCTGTTTCCTGCAACGCCTCGATGAAATGTTTGGTGTACAGGTAATTAACGCGTTCAAAATCGTCTGGATTCAGACATTTCGTCACGCCTGCATTGTGAATCACATAATCCCAGATACCGTGTTCAGCGACGTGAGCCGTGATTTGCTGTTTCAGACGTTCTTTATCGGCAAAATGCAGGTCAATAAACCGGATGCGAACGTCTTGCAAGTAGTCTTTGCTGCTACTTTTTCGGACACCCGCCCACGTTTCCAACCCTTCACTGAGGGCTTGTTCGACCAGAAAACTGCCGATAAACCCGCTTGCACCGGTGATTAAGACTTTTATCAGGGGGTTGCGGGTTCCTGAATCAAGTTCAGGACAGGCACGACTTTGTCGTCCTGCAATGAGACTTGTGTCCATTTACAGCTTCTTGACGCTAAGAATGCGGATGTCTTCCACGGGACGGTCGCCGGGTGCTGTCTGAACGTGTCCGATTGCTTCAACCACGTTCAAGCCGTCGGTTACTTCGCCAAACACGGTGTAAGCGCCATCCAAATGCGGTGTGCCGCCCAAAGTCTTGTAGATTTCCTTTTCCTCTTCGGTATACACACGTCCTGTTTGTGTACTCAATGCGTCCAATTGGGTTTCACTGAACGGATGTCCTTCCACGATGTAGAATTGGGTAGGGGAGGAGCGTTTTTCGGGGTTCACAAAATCGCCTGTGCGCGCTGCTGCCAACGCCCCTTTTTTGTGAATATATTCCGTCACAAACTCGGCAGGGATAGTTTCGTCACTTTCCAAAGAAATCGGACTCATGCGCGTACTCAAATCGCCTGTTTGAATCATAAAATTCTGAATCACACGATGAAACAGCACACTGTCGTAAGCCTGTTTTTCCACTAATTGCTCAAAATTCGCCTGGTGCAGCGGCGTTTTGTCGTACAATTTTACCGTGATGTCGCCCTTAGTGGTCTGAATCACATACGTTTGCGCATTTGCTTGATTTGCCATAATCCCAAATAATAAAATAAGTATTAAATAATATGTTTTCATTTGCAATTAATTTTTGCACAAAGATACAAAATAGTTATGAGTTATGAGTTATAAATTATGAGTTATTTTTTGTTTGTGATAAAATTTATATCTACTTTTGTAGTGTCTATACATATTATAATTTAGGTATGCAAAAAATATTTCTCATCGGATATATGGGTGCCGGCAAAACGACTGTCGGCAAGCACTTGGCGCAGGCATTGGGTTTGCAATTCATTGATTTAGACCAGTTTATCGAAAACAGGTATCATAAAAAAGTGAGTGAATTGTTTGCCGAAAAAGGCGAAACAGGATTCCGCGAACTGGAAAAAAAAGCCTTGCTCGAAGTGTCCGAATTTGAAGACGTCATCATCTCGACCGGCGGTGGTACACCTTGTTTTTTCGACAATATGCAGGTGATGAACGCCATTGGTCAAACAATTTATCTGAAAATACCGGCCGGCGAATTGGCTGCCCGGCTGATTAAATCCAGTCACAAAGGCACGCGTCCGCTGCTCAACGGCAAAACGGACGACGAAATTCGACAATTTGTTCGTGACAATTTGGCAGCACGCGAACCGTTTTACAACCAATCATCGCACATCTTTGAGGCAGGCAACTTAGAAGTCGCCGAAAAATTAGACCATTTAGTCAAAAATTTAATCTTTTTCGGTAAATAATTAGCAAAAAAAGTTGCATAATTTAAAAACTTCCTTATTATTTCGATAATAGTTTGTAATTTTGTATTACATTTTGTATGCAAATTAGATTAAAATATGTTAAAAATATGTTTTAAAACATATTTTTTCGTAACATTCATATACAAAGCACCAAATGTATACGAATGTTACGCTTTATTTACATACATGCGATGTACCTTTGCATCATCAAACAGATTTTTTGAACGCGTGCGAAAAATTTGAATGATTTGCAAGCAAAAATTGTTTGTAATTAAATATTAATTTATAATTTTGTAAAGTTATGAAAAAGATTATTTTATTTATCAATGTATTTTTAGTTCTTGGCGTTATTTTATCTTCTTGTAACAATGAGTCCTCGGTAGTAGAACCTATTGTAGATAATTCTGCTTTGAAAGTAGATATAAAAGATAAAACCATAGCGATGTATAACTCCCGGGGTTCTAACTCGCTTCGATCCGGTAGTAATTTTAGTTTAACAGCTGCTGAAAAACGGCAATTAGCTCAGACTTCGTTAAATTTGTTGAAATCGTATGGATTGACAGAAGCTGAAATTAATGTTGAGTTAGGTGGTATTACGGATGATAAACTGATAGAAACGGCGTTTTCCATAATTGATGTAGAAGAACAAGCGGATAAAGGGATAGAGTTAATAGACTCTCAAGACAATTGTAGTTTGTTGACAGGAGAATTAGTTCTTGAAAGACCTGTACTGAGATCACAAGTTTTTGATTGTGCAATGCAGGTGTTAGGAGTTCATGCAGTATACGAACTTATAACTGGGGGCATTAATCGTATTATGACTAAGGCTGCTGTAAAGACATTGATTAGAAAAGTAGCGATGAAATATATGGGAGTGGTTGGATATGCCCTCGCTGTGTACGAATTTGGAGACTGTATGGACTGGTGGTAAAAGTGATAAAAATGGAAAAGGAAAAAAACTTTTTTCGGTTTTTAGTAAAAAATCCGTGGGATATTGCATACTTGTTTGTAATAATTGTTATTGCTGCTGATTTTATTTTTAGTAACAAAGATTATACTACGAGAGACATTATAAAATATGTACTATTATGCGTATTGCTTGTTTGTGCTATAATAGTTCATTATACGTCTTATAAGAAAGAATTGTCATCTCACGAACAATGATGTAAACTCCCTGTTAAAACGGCAGGTATAAAATTGTCTGCCGTTTGTTTGTGCTCTTTTTATGACATTGTGTCACAGGAAAGATAAGGCGAATTAATTTCGTAAGTGCGAAAAAAAAATAAAAGAATATGGATTGGTGGTAAAAAAAACAAAATGATGAAAATGAAAAAGAAAAAAAACTTTTTTCGGTTTTTAGTAAAAAATCCGTGGGATTTTGTATACTTATTTGTAATAATTGGTGGTGCTACTGATATTATTTTCAGTAACAAAGATTATGCTACGGGAGACATTGTAAAATTTCTAATATTATGCGCATTGCTTGTTTGGGGTGTAATACTTCATTATAGGTCTTATAAGAAAGAATTGTCATCTCACGAGCAATGATGTAAACTCCTTACTAAAACGGCAGGCATAAAATTGTCTGCCGTTTTTTGTACAATTATAATGAACCAAATGGAAAAAGCGAGTGGCAAAGTTTAAATTTAACATAAAAATTTCAAAAAAACTCATAACTCATAACTCATAACTCATAACTAATTTGTACCTTTGCGGCGAGTTTTGTTAACAAAAAAGTGAACCTACATAATACATTATGGCACAAGAAACTAAGGTAAAAGAATTAGATCGCGTGGTCATCCGTTTTTCGGGCGACTCCGGCGATGGTATGCAGTTGGTTGGAACGATTTTTTCCAATCTTTCTGCTGAATTAGGCAATCAAATCATCACGTTTCCCGATTATCCGGCTGAAATTCGTGCGCCTCATGGCACACTGAGCGGCGTTTCGGGATTTCAGATGCAGTTGGGCGCCAACGATGTGTACACTCCCGGCGACAAAGCGGACGTACTCATCGCGATGAATCCTGCCGCATTGAAAGTGAATGCGCAGTTCATTAAACCGACGTCGGTGGTCATCATCGACACGGATTCATTTCAGGCAGACGACTTGGAAAGGGCGTTGTTTATGACCGGTGACCCATTCAAAGAATTGGGACTTAGCTCGGTGCAAGTAGTGGCAGCACCCATCACACAGATGTGTAAAGACTGCTTGGAAGGTATTACGGACAACAAACAAGCCCTCAAAAACCGCAATATTTTTGCGCTCGGATTGGTTTGCTGGCTGTTTAATCGCCCATTGGAAATCGTAGAAAAACTGTTGTCCGAAAAATTCAAAAAGAAACCGGACGCCTTGAAAGCCAGTTTGGCTGTCTTGCAAGCAGGTTTCAACTACGGACACAACATACACGCGAGCGTTTCGACCTACCGTATCGAAACCAAACCGCAAAAGAAAGGTTTTTATATCGACGTAAACGGCAACAAGGCAACGGCTTACGGCTTGATTGCGGCTGCCGAAAAAGCCGGTTTGCAACTCTTCCTCGGTTCGTATCCGATTACGCCGGCAACGGATGTGATGCACGAACTCACTGCGCGTAAAGAGTTGGGCGTCAAGGTGATGCAGACTGAAGACGAAATCGCCGGTATCTGTACCGCCATCGGAGCCGCATTTGCAGGCAGCCTCGCTGCAACGAACACTTCCGGTCCGGGTTTGGCACTCAAAAGTGAAGCGATTGGCTTGGCTGTGATGGCTGAAATCCCGTTGGTAGTGGTGGATGTGCAACGCGCCGGTCCTTCCACCGGTATGCCCACGAAAAGTGAACAAACCGACTTGCTGCAAGCCCTTTACGGACGTAACGGCGAAAGCCCCGCAGTGGTGATAGCAGCATTGTCTCCAACCGACTGTTTTGATTCTGCTTATTGGGCAGCAAAATTGGCGTTGGAACACATGACACCGGTTATCCTGTTGACTGACGGCTATATTGCTAACGGTTCGTCCGCTTGGCACATTCCCGATTTAGCAGACTATCCCGAAATCAAACCGCCTTATGTGACGAAAGAATTGCTCGCACAAGGCTGGCAAGCGTATACACGCGATGCGAAAACCGACGTGCGTTACTGGGCAGTTCCGGGAACGGAAGGTTTCATGCACCGCGATGGAGGCTTGGAACATGACTTTATCAAAGGCACGATTTGTACCGACCCCGACAATCACCAAAAAATGACGGAAATACGTCAATCGAAAATCGACAAAATTGCTGACGTACTGCCATTTCAGGAAGTGCTCGGCGATGAGGATGCCGATGTGTTGGTTGTAGGTTGGGGCGGCACTTACGGACATTTGTCGGAAGCCGTTGCCGATGTGCGCAAATCGGGCAAAAAAGTAGCGTTCACACATTTCAAATATATCCATCCGCTGCCCAAAAACGCGCAATGGGTGTTGCGGAAATTTCCGAAAGTGTTAGTGATTGAACAAAATACAGGACAATTTGCCGGTTATTTGCGTTCTAAAATCAAAGGTTTCAACCCCGAACAATTCAATCGCGTGAAAGGACAACCGTTTATCGTTGCCCGCTTAGTTGAAGAGATAAATAAATTAATTAAAAATTAAAAATTAAAAATTACGATTGGCGTATATTGCCATGTATGATTCGTAATTTTTAAGTCATAATTTTTAATTCGTAATTTTTAATTTTTAATTTTTAATTCAAATGAACTACGAAGCAAAAGATTTCAAAAGCGCTCAATTAGTCCGCTGGTGCCCGGGATGTGGCGACTACGGCGTGTTGAGCAGTCTGCATAAAGCCATGGCAACATTGGGCGTGGCACCCAAAGACACTGCCGTTATCTCCGGTATCGGTTGTTCGTCGCGCTTACCTTATTATATGAACACTTACGGGTTCCATACGATTCACGGACGCGGTGCAGCCATTGCAACCGGTGTGAAAGTGGCGAATCCGAAACTGTCCGTTTGGTTAGCAACCGGCGATGGCGACTGTTTGGCAATCGGTGGTAATCACTTCATCCATGCGGTACGTCGCAATGTCGACCTCAATATTTTGCTGATGAACAACAAAATCTACGGCTTGACGAAAGGACAATATTCTCCAACGTCGGCGCGCGGATTTGTCTCCAAATCATCGCCTTACGGCACGGTGGAAGACCCATTCCGTCCGGCAGAGTTGGCGCTGGGTGCACGCGGCAGGTTTTTCGCTCGCATCATCGACACCGACGTTAAGAATGCGCCGGATGTACTTGTAGCAGCGGCACAACACAAAGGCGCATCGGTAACGGAAGTGATCTTGAACTGTGTGATTTTCAATGACGGCATCAACGAATCCATCATCAACCGCGAAATACGTGCCGACAAGACCATCACGCTCAAGCACGGCGAAAAAATGATTTTCGGCAAAGACAATACTAAAGGCATTGTGCAAGACGGCTTCAGCCTGAAAGCAGTCACAATCGGTGAAGGTGGTTATACACTCGATGACGTGCTCGTGCACGATGCAACGACCGCAGACCCCACGTTACACCTGAAATTGGCGTTGATGGATGGAGACGAATTGCCCGTAGCATTAGGCATCATCCGCAATGTGGACGCCCCAACCTACGATCAAGAAGTAGAAAAACAAATCGCCGGTGTGCAAGCGAAAAAGCCATCACGCACCTTGCGCGATTACCTCCTGACGCTCGATACTTGGGAAGTAAACTAACTCAATGATCTATTCTAAGTCCCGCAGGGACGATATTTTTGTCGTTTTTGCGGGATTTTATTGAAAGAATGCTTCCACCACTTCCGGGAAATGTTTATACTCCAATGCGTGGACTTTGGCGGCGACGTCGTCGGGAGAATCGGTTGGCAGAACGGGGCATTTTGCTTGAAAAATAATTGCGCCTTCATCGTAATTCGCGTTCACAGAGTGAATGGTGATGCCGGATTCGGTTTCTTTGTTAGCAACCACCGCTTCGTGGACGTGCGAACCATACATGCCTTTACCTCCAAACTTCGGTAGTAGGGCAGGGTGGATATTTAGGATGCGGTCAGGAAATGCTTGCAGCAGATTGTCCGGCACCTTTAATAAAAAGCCTGCTAAAACAATGCCGTCAATGCCGAGTGCTTGCAAATGCTGTAACACGTTGCCGGTTTCAAAGTCTGCTTTGCTAAAAGTGAACGATAGTACGCCCAATTTTTTTGCACGTTCGTGAACGTAAGCATCCGCTTTATTGCTAACAATTAACGGAAATTCAATTTTCGCTTCATTTTTTTCACCATTTTTGTTGCGAAAATATAAAATAATATTTTCTGCATTACTTCCACTGCCAGAAGCAAATAGCGCGATTTTCTTCATATTTTATTTTTATTTAGTTGCACATTGTTTCTGTTTATGTGCAACTTTTGTGTTAAAAAATTTTTTTCTTTAAAAATAATGACTTACCTTTGTCGCTGCAAATTTAAGGTAAATCTTTAATAATTACTAATAAAAAATTAAAAAATTATGTCAGAAATTGCAGAAAGAGTGAAAGATCTTATCGCTGATAAGTTGAGCGTGGAAAAATCAGAAGTTACGCCGGAAGCTAACTTTATCAATGATTTAGGTGCAGACTCTTTAGACACGGTAGAGTTGATCATGGATTTTGAAAAAGAATTTAACATGAAACCTATTCCTGATGATGTGGCGCAAACCATTCAAACGGTAGGTAACTCAATCGATTATATCGAAAAGCATGCTAACGAAGCATAAATTGGTGTAGGGGCGGGTTTCAAACCTCGCCCCTACCTTAATTTTAACACTATGGAATTAAAGAGAGTAGTTGTAACGGGCTTGGGAGCTATTACTCCGGTCGGGAAAAACGTGTCTGAGACATGGAATTCCTTGATTAATGGAGTGAGTGGTGCCGGACCTATTACGTTATTTGATGCCTCCAAATTTAAAACCCGATTCGCGTGCGAAGTAAAAGATTTTGACCCGAATGAGCATTTTGACCGCAAGGAAGCCCGGAAATTGGACCGTTATGCCCAATTAGCTGTCGTTGCGGCCAAAGAAGCCGTAGAAGATTCAGGGTTAGACAATAAAAAAACTAATCGCGATCGTGTAGGCGTTGTTTTTGCCTCCGGTATCGGCGGCATTGGAACCTTTGAACAAGAAGTGGGCTACTATTTTCAAAACGAAGAAAATGGTCCGCGCTTCAATCCATTTTTCATCCCTAAAATGATCAGCGACATCGCTGCGGGACATATTTCTATTCTGTATGGCTTTCGCGGACCAAACTTCGGAACGGTTTCTGCTTGTGCCTCATCCACCAATGCTGCGATGTCTGCTTTTGACCTGATCCGTTTGGGGAAAGCCGACGCCATCGTCACCGGTGGTGCCGAAGCAGCAATCACCATTTCAGGTATTGGCGGATTTAACGCCATGAATGCCCTTTCTGTGCGCAACGACTCTCCTGAAACGGCTTCACGTCCGTTCAGTGCCAGTCGTGATGGCTTTGTGATGGGCGAAGGAGGAGTGTCACTCGTCTTTGAAGAATTAGGACACGCCCTTGCTCGCGGTGCAAAAATCTATGCGGAAATAGTCGGTGGAGGTGCATCAGGCGATGCTTATCACTTGACGGCGTCACATCCGGATGGCTTAGGAGCCATTCTTGTGATGAAAAGTGCCTTGAAAGATGCCTTGATGCAACCGTCGGAAATTGACTATATTAATGTACACGGTACATCTACGCCAGTGGGTGATCCGTCGGAAGTGAAGGCTATTAAAGAGGTGTTCGGCAAAGATGCGTACAATCTGAATATCAGTTCAACCAAGTCGATGACCGGTCACATGCTCGGTGCAGCAGGTGCCGTCGAAACGTTGGCGTGTGTGTTGGCTGTGCAGAACGACATCGTTCCGCCAACCATCAATCACGAACCGGGCGACGACGATCCCGAACTGGACTATAAGTTGAATTTCACGTTCAACGAAGCCCAACAACGCCCCGTGAATGCGGCTCTTTCCAATACGTTTGGATTTGGCGGACACAATGCGTGCGTGATAGTCAAGAAATTTAACAACTAAGACGTCATTGCGGGACGACGAAGTCGTGCCTGTCCTGAACTTGATTCAGGAACCCGCAACCCACTGACAAAGTGGAGCGTATGATGACGGGATTGCGGGTCAAGCCTGCAATGACGAACAAATGAAAACATTTTGGAAACGGCTAAGGCTCCTCTTCCACCCGAAAAAGGAGTCCTATTTTGCTCTATATCACATACTTGGATTCTTTCCGAAAAACATCGCCTACTACGAGGAGGCTTTGCGGCATAAATCGTATTTCAAGGAGAATCAGAAAAAACGAAGCAGGACGATGCACGACAACGAACGCTTGGAATTTTTGGGCGACGCAGTGCTGAACGCTATTGTCGGTGACATCCTGTTTAAAAAATACCCCACTAAAAACGAGGGTTTTCTGACAAATACCCGTTCAAAAATGGTGAAGCGCGAAACGATGGATAGGATAGGTAATGCCTTAGGAATCGGAGAGTTAATAGTGTCGACGGAAATTATTCGTACGCCCAAAAGCCATATCTACGGCAATGCGTTGGAAGCGTTTATCGGTGCAATCTATTTGGATCAAGGCTATCGAAAAACGACGCGTTTCATTGAGGAAAAAATCATTAAAGCCCACATCAATATTGACGACGAAGTCAAAAATGAAGGCAATTTCAAATCCAAACTCTTGGAATGGGCACAGCGCCGTCACGTGAATTTGAGATATGAGGCAACCGAGTGTTGGATAGAATCCGAACACATGCCGCTCTTTACGAGCGTTGCGCTACTCAATGGTATTCCCGTTGGCGAAGGTTCCGGTTTTTCTAAAAGAGAATCTCAGCAACAAGCTTCCCGAGTGGCTTTTACAAAGATCCGCTCGGATAAAGCTTTTGCCAAAGAAATAATTGTTAATCAAAGTCCTAACTTGCTCGCAACAGCCGATTCCAGTCCCGGAAGCACTGCCGAAGCAATAGAATGTGCCACTGTGGGGTTGATGCCCGTTTTTGCAGCGATGGCATCGACTACCGAGGAGTGATTTTGTTGGGTGAAACTGGAGCCGGCACTTCCTTTCAATAGATTGCCGATTTGACCCAAGTTGACGTTACCGCTGCCAAGTTGACTCAATGCGCCATTTTTCAACGCGCCCACAATACTGTCGGCCACTGAACTTTTTTGATGAGAGGGAACCTCTGCATTGGTTGCAACTGCGTTTTGAACGTAATCGCCTACTGCACCTAATAAATTATTCAACATACTATTTATGAATTAAAATTACTACTGTTGCGTTAATATTTAACAAAAATTTAATATTCAAATAAATTTAGTTGTTCTTTGACATTTTGATTGAGTTGACGTTGTTCGGTAAGCAACTCCCGTATAGGAGTTTTG
>JAISKM010000033.1 GCA_031261285.1 Candidatus Symbiothrix sp.
ACACTTATTTGCAACTCGAAAAGTCTTTGTCGCCCAATTCGGTAGAAGCTTATATGGATGATTTGGAGAAATTGGTAAGCTATCTTTCGCTTACCGGGAAAAAGCCGGAAGAAGTTGAGCAGGAAGATTTACAGGAAATGATTACCGGTTTACATGAAATCGGCATTATTCCCCGTTCGCAGGCGAGGATTGTTTCCGGAATCAAATCTTTTTATCGCTTTTTGTGTTTGGAAAATCACTTGCAACGCGACCCGTCCGAATTGTTGGAATCGCCCAAAATCGGATTGAAATTGCCTGTATTTCTTACGGTTACGGAAATAGACGATATTATAAGCAGTATTGACCGGAGTTTGCCGGAAGGGCAACGCAACCGCGCCATTCTCGAAACCCTGTACAGTTGCGGTTTGCGTGTTTCGGAATTAATCAACATCCGTTTTTCCGATTTGTATTTGGACGAAGGATTCATCAAAGTGGAAGGCAAAGGGCGCAAGCAACGTTTGGTGCCGATTTCGCCGACGGCCATCAAGGAAATCAATCTGTATCTGCCGGATAGAAATTTAGTGCCGGTAAAAAAAGGCTTTGAAGATGTACTATTCCTAAGTCGGCGGGGAACAGCGCTTTCGCGAATTATGATTTTCCATATCATCAAGGTACAAACGGAAGCGGCGGGCATTCATAAAACAGTCAGTCCGCACACATTCCGTCATTCGTTTGCCACGCATTTGTTAGAAGGCGGCGCCAATCTGCGGGCGATTCAGCAAATGCTGGGTCACGAAAAAATTGCCACTACGGAGATTTACACACACTTAGACCGGGATTTTCTAAGGAGTGAGATTTTGGAGCATCATCCGAGAAATAGGAGATAGTGGGATGCTATGCCAAATGGCGTTTGGGTGGGTATTGGAAAAAACGGTGAACTTGACCCCCTCGAAACGGAGGAAACTGACCCCCTAAAGTTAATTTAAAAAAGCGTTCAAAATTGTTGTTCGGCAGAGGGTATGACCTTTCATCGCTTTGTTAAGTTTTCACGAAGCAACCTTTAAATTTGCCGCAGCCGACAAACGGGTACTAAGAAAGATTTGGGCATGATGTCCTTATTCTTTGCTATAAATGATTTTATTTACAACTTATAGCAAATAATAATACATTTTTTCTTGCTATAAGTAGTTTTTGTTGTATCTTTGCTGAAAATTTTCAGGTATGCAAATCATTGGAAGAAACGAACAAAAAGAACTATTGTCGGCATTCGTTGCATCGGACAAGCCGGAATTTGTCATCGTATATGGAAGGCGAAGAGTGGGTAAAACATTCTTAATCAAGGAATTTTTCTGTAATAATTTTGCGTTTTATCATACGGGATTGGCAAATTGCAATATAAAAAAACAATTACAAAATTTTTCGCAATCACTTAACTTGTACGGAAAAATGCCTTACCCAAAGATAAACAACTGGTTTGATGCTTTTGCCCAACTGCGCCATTTGTTGGAAAATGACAAATCGGAACAAAAACAGGTCGTTTTTCTTGATGAAGTGCCTTGGTTGGATACGCATCGTTCGGATTTTGTGTCGGCATTGGAGTATTTTTGGAACAGTTGGGCTTCGTCGCAACCTCAAATTCTGTTGATTATCTGCGGTTCGGCTACTTCGTGGATTATCAACAAAATAGTAAAAAATCACGGCGGTTTACACAATCGTATCACGCAACAACTCTTTATCGAGCCGTTTACTCTGTCTGAATGTGAACTCTTTTTCAAAGAAAACAATATTGAAGCGGAACGGCATCAAATCGTCGAATATTACATGATTTTGGGTGGAATTCCTTACTATTTAAATTTGATAAAAAAACAATATAGCATAGCACAAAACATTGACTTGCTATTTTTCAAGGAAAATGCTACGCTAAAAAACGAATTTTCAAATCTTTATGCCTCACTTTTCAAAAATTCGGACAATTATATAAAAATCGTTGAAACACTGAGCAAAAAAACAAAAGGGCTTACGCGCAATGAGATAATTGAAAATGCCGGTCTGCTTAACGGCGGCGGTACTACCAAAATGCTTGAAGAACTTGAACAATGCGGGTTTATCAGAAAATATCACGATTTTGGAAAGAAAAATCGCGAAAGTATCTTTCAATTAGTCGATTTTTTCACGTTATTTTATTTCAATTTTATTCACAATTCAAAAACCAACGATGAACATTATTGGAGTAATCTGATTGATAACGCGAAACATAGAGCGTGGAGCGGATATGCTTTTGAATTGCTTTGTCTCTCGCATATAGAGCCAATAAAACAGAAACTTGGAATTTCGGGTGTTCTTGCTAATGTGTCGGAATGGCGAAGTAAAAATGCCGAAAACGGCGTACAGATTGACCTGCTTATCGACCGCAACGACAAGGTAATCAATCTTTGCGAAATGAAATATTACAACGATGTATTTGCCATAGACAAAAAAATGGATGCCGATTTGCGTCACAAAAAACAAGTTTTCAAAGACGAAACCAAAACACGCAAGGCTGTACATATTACCGTCATTTCAACTTACGGTTTGAAACATAATGCTTATTGGGGTAATATTCAATCAGAAGTAACCATTAATGACTTATTCTTTACGCCAATTTAAACCGCATCACCACTTCCCCTGTTTCCTTATCTATCTCTATTTTCTGATTTCCCAGTCCAATGTCCTTCCCTGTGGACATTTTGAACAGCCCGGCTAAAAATTGCATGCCGTTATTCATCACTTGTTCTATTTCGGCGGATTTCTTTTCGGTTTCAAGCCGTTCCTGCTCTTTTTGCTGTTCTTCCTG
>JAISKM010000040.1 GCA_031261285.1 Candidatus Symbiothrix sp.
AATATCAATTCATCGTAGGGGCGACCCTTGCGGTCGCCCTTTCTGTATCCGTCGAACCACGATGGGCGACCGCAAGGGTCGCCCCTACGGATTCATCTGCCGCAAACCGTTCCAAATAACCAATTGCCACCGGTTCTTTTTTTAATTTATGGTAGGTACATTGGCTTTCGCATTGCTTTTCTTGGGGGCATACGCGACCGCACACTGCCGGCAATGCTGATGTTGCTTTTAAGGTCATTGCTGCTTCTACGAGATTGCCTCGTTCGATGTTTTTGATGAATGCCGGAATGTTTATTTCGACCGGACAACCCGTCATGCAGGGTGCATCCGGACAATCCAAACAGCGTTTGGCTTCCTGCAACGCCTGTTCGGCAGTTAAGCCTTTATTGACTTCTTCAAAATTATGACTGCGCACGTCCGGTGCTAATTCCGGCATGTTTACACGCGGAATACCGGTGCGTTCTTTGGCTTTCATGCCTTTGCGCAACGCTTCGCGCCAAGGCTCATTCCGATCATTATTCATATAGAGTGTAGTTATTAGAGTTTAGAGTGTAGAGTGTAGTTATTAGAGTTTAGAGAATTTGACTACACTCTAAACTCTAATAACTACACTCTAATTGTAGGCTTTTAAGCGTGAAATCATTTCGTCAAAATCTACTTGATGGGCGTCAAATTCGGGACCGTCGACGCACACAAATTTCGTTTGTCCGCCGACTGACACGCGACACGCGCCGCACATGCCTGTTCCGTCGACCATAATCGTATTGAGCGAGGCAACAGTTGGCACGCTGTATTTTTGTGTCAGTAACGATACGAATTTCATCATCACGGGAGGTCCAATCGTCACGCACAAATCGACTTTTTCGCGTTGAATCACAGCCTCAACGCCATTGGTTACCAAGCCTTTTTGTCCGTAAGAGCCATCGTCGGTCATCACAATCACTTCGCCGGAGAATTGACGCATTTCTTTTTCCAGAATAATCAGCTCTTTGGTGCGCGCCGCCAAAACCGTAATCACCTTATTGCCTGCCTTTTTCATCGCTTCTGCAATCGGGAGCATGGGAGCCGTGCCGACACCACCGCAAGCGCAAACCACCGTACCGACATTTTCGATGTGCGTGGCTTTGCCTAACGGACCCACTAAATCTGTGATTTCATCGCCCACATTTAAGGCGCACAGTCGATGCGTTGATGTGCCTACTTGCTGGATAATCAACGTGATAGTGCCTTTTTGCTCATCCGCATTGGCAATCGTGAGCGGAATGCGTTCGCCCAATTCGCCAACGCGCACAATCACGAAATGTCCCGCTTTTCGAGCCTTAGCAATCAGTGGTGCTTCGACTTCCAGCAGCACAATATTTTCAGACAAGATGTTTTTTGTTACGATTTTATTCATCCGGCGCGTATATTATTTATAGTTCGCTTTCACCAAATTCCCCGTCGTTTTCAGGGTCTTCGGATAGCTCGCCTATTCCGTTGCTAACCAACAGGTAGAGTGGCGTGTCGCCTGCGATTCGGGCACCTTCTTCCACTTTTTTCCCGCGTCCGTCTTCCAATCCGACTACCAAATTTTCGTAGGCTCCCGAGACTGATTTGACAACAACGCGTTCAAACCCACTGGATTTGAGCATTGCTAAAGCCTGTCGTTGAGAGATGTCCGTCACTTCAGGAACGGTCAGCAAGCGTGCAGCATGCGAATTGATGGTCAGATAGATGGTGCGACCGGCTTTCACACGATTGCCAACGGGTGGAATCGTTTCCAAAATTGTGCCGGACGGCTTGTTTTTTACAAACGTAGAATCCACCACTACGCCTTGCAGCCCCTGATTGGTAAGAAACGATTGTGCTTCAACCGTAGAAAGTCCTTTCACATCGGGCACTGTGACTTCCTTGCCGTGCCGGGTATAAAAATCCAAACATTTCAGCACAACAAAAACAAGCACCAGAACAATGCCCAGTGCTAATAATATATTTTTCAGTAATATGCGCCCGAAATTTCCTTGTTTCATTAGCTTTCTTAGCCGTTATACTCGTCGGATACAGACAATTTTTTTCTGCCTTTTGCTCTGCGTGCAGCTAATACACGACGTCCGTTAGCCGTTTCCATTCTGCTGCGGAAACCGTGTTTGTTTTTTCTCTTTGTGTTAGAGGGTTGAAATGTCCGTTTCATAACGTTATTTTAATTTTTATTTATTTTAAAACTAATTCGGGCTGCAAAGGTAGAACTTTTTTTCTAAAAAAACAAATTTTCGCAATTATTTTTCAAAAAAAACTCATAACTCATAACTATTTTGTACCTTTGCAGAAATTTTTAATTTGATTATTGACGTATGGAAGCAAAAGTCCCGTTCAAAGTATTTTCAGGCACCGGTTCACACTATTTGGCAGAGAAAATTTGCAACAGCTTAAACACGCCGCTCGGACAGCTAAATATCGAACATTTCGCTGATGGCGAATTTTCGGTGTCTTACGAAGAGTCTGTTCGTGGAAACTACGTGTTTTTGGTTCAATCCACTTTCCCGACCGCCGATAATTTGATGGAACTGTTGCTGATGATTGACGCCGCCAAGCGGGCATCGGCCAAATCAATTATTGCTGTCGTGCCTTATTTTGGTTGGGCGCGTCAAGATCGCAAAGACAAGCCGCGCGTAGCCATTGGCGCTAAATTGGTGGCTGATTTGCTGAGCGCAGCAGGCATTAATCGCCTGATTACTATGGACTTACATGCTGATCAGATTCAAGGATTTTTTGATGTGCCGGTCGACCATTTATATGGTTCGTCGCTTTTCATTGAAGAAGCGAGGGCTTGGGATTTGAAAAATTCGGTGATTGCAACGCCGGACGTGGGCGGTACCAAACGCGCCAATGCATACGCCAAACACTTGAATTTGCCGTTGGTCATCTGTTATAAATTGCGCAAAAAAGCCAATGAAGTCTCTGAAATGCAACTGATTGGTGATGTAAAAGGCATGGATGTGATTTTGGTGGACGATATGGTGGACACGGCGGGTACGATTACGAAGGCTGCCGACATCATGATGGCACAGGGTGCAAACTCGGTGCGGGCGATCGCTACGCATGCCGTGATGTCTGACCCTGCATCTACGCGAGTGGATCAATCGGCGTTGTCGGACATTGTTTTTACCGACACAATTCCCTATTCCAAAAAGAGCGAAAAAGTGAAAATCGTGTCTGTGGCAGACCTGTTTGCAACTGCCATTTTGCGCGTTTGCAACAATGAGTCGATTAGCTCATTATATACAATGTAATGACGAAAATTGGCTTACTCTCCGATACGCACGCCTATTGGGACGATAAATTCGCGCACTATTTCTCCGCATGTGACGAAATTTGGCACGCCGGCGACATCGGCAGCGAAGACGTTTTGAACCGCTTGGAGGCGATTAAACCGGTACGAGCCGTTTACGGAAACATTGACAGTTATGCGCTTCGGGCGAAGTGTCCGCAAACATTACGGTTTGATGTGGAAGATGTATCGGTTTTATTGACACATATCGGCGGTTATCCGGGAAAATACGCTCCGGAAATCCGTCCGGAGATTTACGCCCAACCACCCCAATTATTTGTCTGTGGTCATTCACACATCTTAAAAGTCCAATACGACAAGCGTTTACAGATGCTGTGCATCAATCCGGGCGCAGCAGGAAAATACGGTTTTCATCAGGTACGAACGATTATGCGCTTTATAATTGACGGTCCGGAGATTAAGAATATGGAAGTGATTGAATTAAAATAAACCATGTTTTGAATGGTGCCAACCGCTATTTTGTCTATTAATTATCGTGTGCCTGCAACCATCTATACCAAACACATTATATTTTTATTTTTATTTTTTAAAATATTATTGTACCTTTGTACCCGCGAGTATAGTATTATATAACATAAAATTTAATAAATATGAAATTTCCTGAAAATTTGAAGTACACCAACGACCACGAGTGGATTCGTGTGGAAGGCGATAGCGCGTATGTGGGCATCACCGATTATGCGCAAGACCAGTTGGGCGAAATCGTGTTTGTGGATGTAGCAACCGTGGGCGAAACCATTCCTCAAAATGAAACGTTCGGCTCGATTGAAGCCGTGAAAACCGTATCCGATTTGTTGATGCCGGTGGAAGGTAAAGTGTTGGAACTCAACGCTGAATTGGAAGATCAACCCGAATTGGTCAACAGCGATCCATACGGCAAAGGTTGGATTTTGAAAGTGGCTGTGGCTGACGCTTCGCAGTTGGACAAACTGATGCCGGCTGACAAGTATAAAACGTTCGTTGCCGAATGACACCGCGCGTCAGTATTATCATGGGAAGCACGTCTGACCTTCCTATCATGGAAAAAGCAGCGAAAATTTTCGATGAATTTGGTATTCCGTTCGAGATGCACGCTTTGTCGGCGCACCGGACGCCTGTCGAAGTCGAACATTTTGCTAAAAATGCCCAAAGCAGAGGCATTGAAGTGATTGTAGCGGCCGCAGGAATGGCTGCGCACCTGCCGGGTGTGATTGCTTCGATGACGACTTTGCCCGTCATTGGCGTGCCGATCAATTCAACACTCAATGGTGTAGATGCGCTATTGGCAATCGTCCAAATGCCTCCTGGCATCCCTGTGGCAACGGTCGGCATCAATGCTTCGATGAATGCAGCCATTTTGGCCACCCAATTTTTGGCAGTCAAAGACACGTCGTTGCAAGTCAAATTGGCAGATTACAAAGACAGTTTGAAGAAAAAAATTGTGCAAGTCAACGACGAATTGGCGACCATCAAATTCAAACATAAAACAAATTAACGTAGGGGCGACCCTTGCGGTCGCCCATTGCACGGTCAAACCCAATTGCGGGTGGTCACCCAATTGCGGGTCAAACCCACAATGACAATATGAATCAACGCAGAAAATCAATAGTCGTGCAAATCGGCAACACGCTTTTGGGCGGAGACCATCCGATTCGCATTCAGTCCATGACCAACACGTCAACCATGGATACGGAGGCTTCTGTGCAGCAATGTGTACGCATCATTCAAGCGGGCGGCGAATACGTCCGCTTGACGGCTCAAGGCGTGCGTGAGGCTGAAAATCTAAAAAATATCAAACAGGGTTTACGCGATTTGGGCTACCAAACGCCCTTAATTGCCGACATTCATTTCAATCCCAAAGCGGCTGAGGCGGCGGCACAAACCGTCGAAAAAGTGCGCATCAATCCGGGCAATTTCGGCGACCCTATCAACGATTTTATCCCTTTTTTGAATCTCTGCAAAGCCAATAACACCGCGATACGCATTGGCGTCAATCATGGCTCGCTGTCTGAGCGCATGATGACGCAATACGGCGATACACCGCGTGGCATGGTCGAATCGTGCTTGGAATTTTTGCGTGTGTGCGTGACTGAAAATTTCACAAATGTGGTGCTAAGTATCAAAGCATCCAACACGTATGTCATGGTGCAGACCGTTCGCCTGCTGGTCACAGAAATGGATAAAGAAGGCATGGCATTTCCGTTGCATCTCGGCGTGACGGAAGCGGGCGATGGCGAAGACGGACGCATCAAATCGGCAGTTGGAATAGGCACCTTATTAAAAGAGGGCATTGGCGATACCATTCGTGTGTCGTTGAGCGAAGATCCGGAGGCAGAAATCCCTGTGGCGCGGCTTTTGGTGGATTATGCGACTTGGGGGGTACAGGGTGCACGATACAGGGTGCACGGTGATCATTCGGTGGAAATTCAAGAAGTTCCTTATGATGCTGTTCCGGATACCTCTTTTATTGTGGTGGCTAATCCGGCGTTGCAACCGTTGGCCCGGGTGTTGTGCGCGACGTATCATGAACCTGATTTGGACGCTTTCCGTATCAAAGCGGCTACGGATTGTGGGGCTTTTTTCCTGGATAATTTAGCGGATGGCATCAAGCTCACGAATACGGCGCCGAACATCACCCCTCAAGAAGTGGAATCGGTGGCTTTTGGTATTTTGCAGGCAACGGGGCGACGCATTACGAAAACGGAGTACATTTCGTGTCCGAGTTGTGGACGCACCTTGTTTGATTTGCAAACCGCCATCAAGAAAGTTAAAGCTGCCACCTCACATCTTATCGGACTAAAAATTGCCATCATGGGTTGCATCGTCAACGGTCCGGGCGAAATGGCTGATGCCGATTACGGCTATGTCGGCGCAGGAGCCGGAAAAGTAAGTTTATATAAAGGTAAAGAATGTGTCCTAAAAAACATCCCTGAATCTGAGGCTGTTGACGAACTATTGAAGTTAATCGAAAAAAAATCTTAAAAAATGCTTGCATTTGTAAAAAAAGCAGTAACTTTGTAGAATGGATTCAAGCAATTTCAATATGAATGAAGTAGTGGCCGTGGAACTGAAAGAACCACAAATTGAGATAGAAGTAGTCGCAGAAAAAGGTGCGAACACGAAAAAAGAACTGATAGAACGCCTGTCGGAAGTGGTTGCGTTGCCTATTGATGAGGCTGTACGTACAGAAATTGAGACGATAAAGCAGAATTTCTACAAGTTGAAACACATCGAAACGGCAGTTGCAAAAAAAGCCTTTATCGAAGCGGGAGGTTTGGAAGAAGAGTTTCAGACTGAAACCGATGTACTTGAGGAAGATTTGAAACGTCTGTTGACGGATTTTCGCGAGAAAAAAGCAACTTTTTCTGCCGAAAAAGAGCAAGAACAAGCCGAAAATCTAAAGAAAAAGAAAGCGATCATTACGCAAATCAAGGCATTAGCGGAAACGAACGGCGAAGATTTTCAAAAATCCTACAACACCTATAAACAGTTGCAGCACGAGTGGAAAGCAATCGGTCAAGTGCCGCAAACCGCTGTCAACGAGTTGTGGAAAGAGTATCACCACGATTGCGAAAAATTCTACGATTTGGTGAAAATCAACAACGAGATGCGTGACTATGATTTCAAGAAAAATTTGGAATTGAAAGTCGCGCTGTGTGAGGCTGTAGAACGTTTAGATGCCGAAAAAGATGTGATTTCTGCCTTTTATCAATTGCAAAAACTGCATGAAGAGTGGCGCGAAATCGGTCCGGTGGCTCATGAAATACGTGAAGACATTTGGGCGCGATTTAAGGAGGCATCCAGCGTGATCAATAAAAAACATCAGGAGCATTTTGACGCTTTGAAAGGCAAAGAAGAAGATAATTTGGTAGCCAAAACGGCTCTGTGTGAGATTTTGGAAACGGTTGATTATTCCAAATTGACGAATGCCAAAGAATGGGACGAACAAAATAAACACGTTTTGGAATTGCAAGCCAAATGGAAAACCATCGGTTTTGCACCCAAAAGAGATAATGTCAAAATATTTGCGCGTTTTCGTGCTGCTTGCGACACCTTCTTTCAAACTAAAAGTGAATTTTACAAAAGTTTGAAAGGTGATTTGGAGGCTAATTTAGCGAAAAAGCAAGGTCTTTGTGAGCAAGCCGAAGAACTCAAAGACAGCGAAGATTGGAAGGTGACGACCGATAAACTGGTTGCCCTCCAAAAAGAATGGAAAACCATCGGGCAAGTGCCGCGCAGATATGCCGACACCGTTTGGAAACGGTTTGTTACCGCTTGTGACACCTTTTTTGCACGCAAAAACAGCCAATTTTCTTCTCGTAAGTCCGAAGAAACGGCGAATTTGCAAAAGAAAAAAGACATCATCGAACAAGTCAAAAACTTCGATACGGAAATTCCTGCCGACCAGGCAATTCCGATGTTGAAAGCATTTCGGACACAGTTTAACGCTGCCGGACATGTGCCTTTCCGCGAAAAAGATAAAATCCATGAGGAATTTAATGCGGCGATGGATGTTCAGTTCGACCGCCTGAAAGTAGCAAATTCCGAACGACGGTTTCAAAATTTCCAGTCCGGTATTAAAGATGCTAATACCGGCGAAAAATCGAAAACACGCCTGTTGGGTGAACGCGATAAACTACTGCGTCAACACGAACGCTTGCGCAACGATATTCAGACGTATGAAAACAATATGGGCTTCTTGTCCGTATCGTCTAAGTCGAAAGGCGGCAACGGTTTGGTTAAAGACCTCCAGCGCAAAATTGACGACCTCAAAGCCGAATTAGAACTCTTGGAAAAGAAAATTAGCGTCATTGACGAGGGGTTGGGATTTTAATTATCTTAATCTTAATACTTCGTCTTCTTCCGGGACGTAATCTCCATTTTTGTGGTTGAGTTTGTAGAGTTGCTTGACTTGGATGCCATACATTTGCGAAATTTTGTGCATGGATTCTCCGGCTTGCACGCGGTGCTCAAAGAAGGGTAGTTCCACTTTTTTCTTTTTCTTTTCTAAATAGACAATATCGCCCTTGAAAAGTGGGAAATTGGCATGCGGCACCTCGTTCCATTTCACCAAATCTTTTACTTTAAAGCCCAAATCGCGTGCAATTTTGTCATAGCTATCATCCTCTAAAGCAACGATATAAATCAAATCGTGATCTTTGTAGGGCTGCCGGAGGCGTTGCACATACTGATTATTAGGACTTGTCCGCCGCAAATTTTTCTCGTCAAAGCGATACAATTCATAATCTTCAATGATTTTAACTAATTTATTGGCATAATTGGGGTCGGTGGCATAGCCGCATTGTTTCAAACCCTTTGCCCACGCTTGATAGTCGCGCGGATTTAGTGAAAACAGCATGGAATAGCGTTGCCGTTCCGCCAAAAACTTGGAATGGTCGTCAAAAGATTCGTCCACTTTTTTATAGACACGAAAACAGTCGTTAGGACCGTCGTCTTTTTGATAAATTTTATCGCCTTTCCATTCGTGACATTTGATGCCGAAATGGTTGTTGCCCTCACGCGCCAAACGTCCTTTTCCGGCACCTGATTCCAGCAATCCCTGCGCCAACGTGATGCTCGCAGGAATTTTATATCTTTGCATGTGCACAACCGCCAATTCACTGTATTGGCGAATATAGTCCTCGTAGGCAGCGATTCGCCGGCCTTGAGCCAACGCGACAACACCAACAAACAGGCAAATAATAAGAGTTAGACACCGTTTCATTCAATTCAAAATTACGAATTATCACTTACGCCGGCACAAAGGTACAAAAAAATTGCCAAAAAACTTGCAAGGTAAAAAAAATATATCTACCTTTGCGCCCGTCTTAGGACAAACCGATTGTCTCATGGTGTAATGGTAGCACTGCAGTTTTTGGTACTGCCTGTCGAGGTTCGAATCCTCGTGAGACAACGAAATTCCTTGTAAGTCATTGATTTACAAGGAATTGTATTTTTATGGTACGGGGTTTGGTACGGAATATTGCTGTTTTTTTTACGCTTAGTTTCAAAAGCTCCTTAGTTCGGACAATTTTTTGTACCTTTGCATCAAATTTGAGTCGTTATGCGAAAATTTTATGCTTCTGTGTTGAAAATGATGGGGTGGAAAGTCAATCTACAAGCACCCCTGCCATCGAAATGTGTGCTCTGCGTGGCTCCACATACCAGTAATTGGGACTTTTTGATTGGAATGATTTATTTTCAATCGGTGGGCGGCAACCTGCGTTATCTGATGAAAAAAAGCCTGTTCTTTTTTCCGCTCAATTTGTTGCTGAAAGCTCTGGGCGGCATTCCGGTGGATCGAAACAATAAATCGGAATTGACCGAACTGCTGAAACAAGATTTTGCCGACAACGACATCCTGCAATTAGCTATCACGCCCGAAGGCACGCGTTCTGAAAATTCCCATTGGAAAACAGGTTTTTACTACATCGCGTTGGATGCCGAAGTCCCGATTGCGCTCGCCTATCTGGATTATGCTAATAAAACAATCGGTATTTTGGAAAATTTTACGCCCACGGGCAACAAAGAGCAGGACTTGGCGCACATCAAGCATTTGTACAAAAATATTCAGGGCAAACACCCGGAGCAATTTTCTATTTGATCCTATACATCCAAGGCGTTGCCGTTGGGTTAGGATAGTGAAGGCTTTCAGCCTACCGGGTATTAATTTACAGTTTATGGATGAACTTAGAATTAGCATCGTGCAATCCCCCATTGTGTGGGAAAATAAGGAGGCGAATTTGCACCATTTTTATACGCTTCTCAAGCCATTGAAAGGACAATCCGATTTGGCTGTCTTGCCGGAAACATTCACCACCGGCTTTTCTGTGACTGCCGGCGAATTGGCAGAAAGCAATAACGATGATACCGTCAAACAGATTCAAGCCTGGGCAGATGAACTGGATTTGGCAATCGCAGGCAGTTTTTTGGCTAAAAATTCGGGGGATTGGCTACCGCCGAACGCTGTTTCCCGCCTGCGCGGGAATGACAGCGAGAATGACAGCGGGAATGACAACAAGGGAGGAATTTTCAATCGCGGTTTTTTCATCGCGCCCCACACGGCGCCTGTTTTTGTGGACAAACGGCACCTGTTTCGCCTCGGTGGTGAAACTGAATTGCTCACTGCCGGCACCACGCGTCCGATTATCACTTACAAAGATTGGAATATTCGTCTAATTGTGTGTTACGATTTGCGCTTCCCGGTTTGGATGCACAATCGGGCAACAGGCGATTCCGATTCGCCGGTACAGTATGATTTGTTAATTTGTACGGCTAATTGGCCTCATACGCGCGACTATATTTGGACAACTTTGTTGCAGGCGCGTGCGATTGAAAATTGGTGCTATGTTTGCGGTGTCAATCGTATTGGCGAGGATGGCAATGGCGTCGCTCACGCCGGCAATTCCGTCTTGTTTGATTTCTGGGGAAAAGCGCGTGCCCGGGCAGAAGCCAATCAAGAAGCCGTCATCACCACCAAAATCAGCAAACAATTAGTGACCAACTTCCGTCAACGGTTCCCAATGTGGAAAGATGCGGATGCCTTTGAACTAAAATAATCCTGTAATCACAATAAAACGCCCATTTATCCGTTTCTATTGTAATGTTAAAACGGGAATTTATCAGTCTGCTTATGGTGCTGTGTGTGGTGCTATCGGGGTGTTCGTCGTCGAAAAATACGGCGGGAACACGGTGGTTTCATGCGTTTAATACCCGTTACAATATTTATTATAATGGTGAATTGGCATACAATGAGGCGTTAGAAAAGCAACAGACAAATTATCAGGAGAACTATTCGGAGCAAATTTTGATGTTTCCGGTCGATGGATTGCCGAAAGACAAAACCAATCCGGGCGGGCCGTTTGACAAAGCCATCGAGAAAGGCGTGAAAGCCATCAAACAACATTCGATTTCCGAGAAACCGGAACGAGAGGCGGGTAAGCGTAACGATCCCAATTATCAGGCGTGGATGGCGCGCACGGAATACAATCCGTTTTTGCACAACGCCTGGATGCTCATGGCGAAGGCGCAATTTCACAACGGCGATTTTTTGCAGGCGGCCGGATCGTTTTCTTATATTGCGCGGATTTATCGCACGCAGCCGGAGATTGCTGTCGACGCATTGATTTGGCAGGCAAGGAGTTACACCGAATTGGAATGGTTTTATGAGGCGGAAGATATTTTGGCGAGACTCAAACGTGAGGGTATCCCGAATAAAACGTTAGAAGATTGGTATACAACCACTTATGCCGATTTATTGATTACGCAACAGAAATACAACGAGGCAATTCCGCAGTTGCAAACAGCGATTCAAGCAGAGAAAAACGGGTTGCAAAAAAATCGTGAACGCTATCTTTTGGGACAACTCTACACCAAATTAGGTGATAAAACAGCGGCATACAAAGCCTTTGGGGCCGTTTCGGCATCGAAAGTGCCGTATAGTTTGCTGTTTAGTTCCAAAATTCGGCAGACGGAAGTGATGGCCGGCGGCGACACCACTCAAATTACCAAACAGCTGCGCAAACTGGCGAAAAGCAGTAAAAATAAGGACTATTTAGACCAAATTTATTACGCTTTGGGGAATGTTTACATGACGTTGCCCGACACCGCGCGCGCCCTTGCAAGCTATGAATCAGGTGTCGAAAAAAGCACGCAAAACGGCTATGATAAAGGCTTGAATCAGATACGGTTAGGAGATATTTACTTTCATCAACGCAACTACATTAAGGCGCAACCGAACTATGCGGACGCTTTGTCGCAACTGAAAAAAGAGAACGATGCCTACCCGCGTGTGGCGAAACGGTCGGAGATTTTGGACGAATTGGTCGTGTTTGTGGAGGCTGTGGACTTGCAAGACAGTTTGCAACGCCTCTCGCGCATGACTCCCGACGATCGCCTGAAAGTGGTCAATAAAATCATCGCCGATTTAAAGAAAAAAGAGAAAGAAGACGAGGAAAAAGGGTTGCGTGAAGCCTACAACAACACGATGGACGAGGTGCGCAGTCAGTCCACCCAACTCAACCAAAAATCTGTTGCTCAAGTTCTGAAACCTGCTGTGCCGGGCGAAGAAGGACTGTTTTATTTCTACAACTCCCAAGCCGTAGCGATGGGCAAAAACGCCTTCCAGCAGAAATGGGGACGCCGAAAATTGGAGGATGACTGGCGACGACGCAACAAATCGAACCCGATGCAAGACGCTTTCGCCGCAGAAAATGCACTGGAAAATCCGGCGGATGATACTGATTTGGCTAATGTTGCCGATTCAACACTGGTGCAATCGTCCGACAGTACTGACTTGTCTGCAAACTCCGACAGTTTGTCGACAGACCCTCACGAGCCGCAATTCTATCTGCAACAAATCCCTGTGACAGAGGAAGATATAGCCGAATCGAATCTGATTATCGAGGATGGACTCTATAATATGGCAATGATTTACAAAGATAAATTGGAGGATTACAATTTGGCATTGGAGACGTTTAGCGAATTGGAAAAACGCTTCCCGGACAATGAAAATAAACTCGATGCCTATTATCACACCTATTTGATTTATTTGCGACAAGAAAACACCGGCGGTATCGCGTTGTATAAGCAAAAAATACGCGCTGAGTTTCCGGAAAGTGAATTGGCCATGGCGATGGCAGACCCGAATTATGAATACAATCTGAAAACAATGCCTGCGCTCCAAAATTCGTTGTATGAACAGGCGTATGCTGCTTATTTGCAAGGCGATGTGAAAACGATTCGTCAAAATTATCAGACGGTTGCGACCAATTATGCGCAATCGGAATTGCTTCCGAAATTTATGTTTCTCAATGCGTTGAGTTATGTTCAGACACACAATTCCGACGAATTTAAAGCGCAGTTGAAAGAACTGATTCAAAAATATCCACAAGCCGACGTGTCTGTTTTGGCAGCAGAAATGATGAAAGGATTCCAGCGCGGACTCTCGTTGGCGACTTCGGGCGACAATCAGTTGGCGCGCGGCGGCTTGTTTGCCAATCGCTGGGGCAATTCGGGCGATGCGAGCATGGCGGCTTTGGATTCGCTGCAATTTTCCGATTCAATCGACGTAGCTCACGAACTGATGATTGTGTATCCGAAAGGCAGTTTGGACGACAATTTGTTGCTGTACACCGTTGCTAACTTCAATTTCGGTAATTTCATCGTCAACGATTTTGAGTTGGAACAAACGTCCGTAAACGAAGTCAACACCCTGCAAATCAAGGGCTTTGCCAATTTGGGCGAAGTATTGCAGTACGTGCAAATGATTTACGGCACAGAAGGCTATGCCTCCGGCTTAGAAAAATCCGCCGTAATCGTCCCCATTTCAACAGAAAATCACAGCATCTTACTACAAGGCAAAACATTGGACGATTACCTCACATTCTTTGAAACACACTTCGGCAAAGAAAACCAAAATTTAATAACACGTTGGAATTTAATAGCCGAAAAAGAGCCGGAACTCCTTGTTGATGAGGCTGTGATTGATGACGGTAGGGGCGTATCGAATACGCCCATTGACGACAATGCACCACTTGACGCAACCGTCAACAACAATCCGCCCATCGCGCGCTCAATAGTGAACGATTCGATTGAGGCTGCCCCTGTAGACCTCCTCGACCCCGCATTAAATACGGCAACCGACCTGTTTAATCAAGGCAGCGAAGCCCTAAATGACGCCAACAACACTATGAACGAATTGATGACAAATCCGGTTCAAGGGATTCAAAACTTGTTTAAGCGCAAGAAAACGCCGAATGTCATTGATGAATATGCCAAAGAGCAGCAACAACTTGAAAAGGAACGTGTGCAAGCAGAAAAAGAACGCGCCAAACAAGCAATCAAAGATAAAGCTGCTGCCGAAAAAGCACAACGCGAATCAGACCGCCAAAAAGAGGCGGAAGCGAAAGCGTTGCAAAAAGCCAAAGAGCAGCAAACAAAACTGGCGGAACAACAGAAAAAAGACGAAGCCAAGGCGAAAGCCGCTGAAAAGGCACGCCTTCAAAAAGAAAAAGAAGCCGCCCGCAAAGCCAAGAAAAAAGAGGCCGAAGAACGTCAAAAACTGAGACAGCAAGAACAAAAGGCAAAACAAAAAGCCCGCGAAGAAGCGCGCAAACAAAAAGAAAAAGACCGAAAAGCGAAGTCTTGAACTGTGATTTTAAAAAGTCTTGAACTGTGATTTTAATGATAAAATGATGGGCTATGATTAGAAAATCACAGCCCATCACAAAATCAAACAAACCAAAGTTCAAATTACTATATTCACAATCTTGTTCGGCACAACAATCACTTTTTTAGGCGTCTTGCCTTCCAACCATTTTTGTGACTGTTCGTTTGCCAAAACGGCTTTTTCGACTTCTGCCTGAGGCGCATCAATCGGGAAATCCAACGTGAAACGGGCTTTGCCGTTGAAAGAAATCGTGTATTTTACCGCACTTTCTTTCAGGTACTCCTCGTTGAAATCAGGGAATTTGGCATCGCACACAGTGCTTTTATTTCCTAATTGGTGCCACAATTCCTCAGCTATATGTGGCGCGAAAGGTGCTAATGTAACCACCAAATCACTCAATACTGCACGCTTGTTGCATTTCAAGGCGGTCAGTTCGTTCACACAAATCATAAAAGCTGCCACGGACGTGTTGAAAGAAAAATTTTCAATATCTTGACCTACTTTTTTGATGAGTTTGTGAACGGATTTCAACTCGCCGGGAGTGGGTTGTTCGTCGGAAACGACAAATTTGTCGCCTTCAAAAAACAGATTCCAGAGTTTGCGCAAGAAACGCGAAACGCCGTCGATTCCGTTCGTGTCCCAAGGTTTGGATTGCTCCAACGGACCGAGAAACATCTCATACAAACGCAACGTATCCGCACCAAATTTTTCTACAATATCGTCGGGATTTACCACGTTGAACATTGATTTGGACATTTTTTCGACTGCCCAACCGCAAGTATATTTACCGTCCTCGAGAATAAATTCCGCGTTCTTGTACTCCGGCAACCAGTTTTTGAAAGCCTCAACATCCAACACATCGTTCGACACAATATTCACATCCACGTGAATGGGCGTGACGTCGTATTTATCTTTCAGGCCGTGCGACACAAACGTAGGGTTAGGATTCCCCCCTGTGGGGGGATTAAGGGGGGCTTTGATGCGATACACAAAATTTGAACGCCCCTGAATCATGCCCTGATTAATCAGTTTTTTGAACGGCTCGTCCTCCACCACTACGCCCAAATCAAACAAAAATTTGTTCCAAAAACGGCTATAAATCAAGTGTCCGGTCGCGTGTTCCGTTCCGCCAATATATAAATCGACGTTCCGCCAATAATCATTTGCGGCTTTGCCCACCAACTCTTTGTCGTTGCAAGGGTCTTCATAGCGCAAATAATAGGCCGACGAGCCGGCAAAGCCCGGCATGGTTGCCAATTCCAACGGATAGTCGTGTGTCGTTTTATTTTCCGTATTCATATTTAGATTCTATTTTTTTGCACAAAAATTTAATGCAGGTGATTACACCTCCGGAATGCGAATGGTTTGACCCACTTTCAGGGCAGAACCTTTTATTTTGTTGGCTTGCCGCAAATCTTGAGTAGAAACTCCTGAAAATTTAGCTGCAATGGAATATAAACTATCTCCTTTTTTCACTTTGTAAGTACGCGATTGTGAAGATGTTGTTGCTTTCGCCTTGGTCGCTTTTGTGTTCGTTTCTTGCACGGACGAAGTTGGATACGCATCGGCGTAGACTTGGCTGCTGACTGCATTTGTCAGTTGCGCCTCCAATTCTGCCATGACAGCCTCATTCAAAACGGGTTCATTAGTAGCGTCCATATCCACATTCACTTCCGCAGGAGTTGTTGTAGGAGTTGTCTGCGCCAAATAAGCAGGCGTAGGAGTCGGCTTGAACGCCGGTGCCGGTTCTGAAAAATCCTCGATGTAGATGACTAATGATTTCCCTAATTTTAACTTGTTGGATTTCAAGCGATTCCATTTCTTGACGCTCTTGGAACTGACGCCGTATTTGTTGCTGATACTTGCCAAGGTTTCGCCTTTTTTAACCTTGTGGTATTTTTTTATCAGTTCGCCCGAAGAATGACTGCCGAAACCAAAATCGCCGGCATACGTGCGGTTAGAAAAAATCTCATCGCGCCGGTGGTTGTAGACATCGTCTGCTTGATCAATGTAGGCGTAAGCATGGTGCGAAGGCAGTTTCAGTACGCGTGGCTGCGAATTGCCCGGGATAATCTCCTGTTTATATTGCGGATTCAGCATGGCAATTACTTCTTTGTCCACGTTCAAAACGGCTGCAATCTGGTCGAAATGAATCTGTGTCGTCACCATAATCGTGTCCACATCCAGTGGAATTTCCGGCGCAATCGCATGCAAATCGTGTTCACCGGCATAATTCATCGCATAAGTCGCCGCAATAAACAACGGCACATACATGCGCGTTTCTTTCGGCAGATAGGGATAGATTGCCCAATAGTCGGTTTTACCGCCTGCGCGTCGAATCGCTTTTTGAACATTTCCGCTACCACAGTTGTAAGAAGCAATCGCCAACGTCCAATCGCCATACTTGCGATACATGTCTTTGAGGTATTTGCAAGCCGCATCGGTCGCCTTTTGCGGGTCACAACGTTCGTCCACTAAACTGTTGATTTCCAAGCCGTATTCTTTGCCCGTAACCAACATAAATTGCCACAAACCGGTAGCTCTTGCACGTGACTGGATGGAAGGATTCAAGGCAGATTCAATCACCGCCAAATATTTCAATTCGTGGGGTAAACCGTTTTTTTCCAGCGACTCTTCAATCATCGGAAAATAAAAATCCGACAATCCGAGCATCCGTTCCACCTGGTTGCTACGCTTGCCCACATAGCCATCGATACAATTTCTAACTATCTCATTATAAGGCAGTTCAATGATGTTATTGAGTTTGGAAAGTCGCTCCACATACCTAGCGTCTTTGCTCTGCGTGTCCTGCGGATAAGCATACGCACTAACGTCATAAGACGTTTGACAGAACGCGTTCAGCGTTCCCATCAAGAAAAATAAACTTAAAAGACGTTGCTTCATATCTCTCTATATTAAAAAGTTAAACTCAAATGCACACCCAGCGTTCGCGGATTGTAAGCTGTCCGTTCAAATAAAGTAGGTTGCACGTGCATACTTATATCCTCACTCACATCAAAATCAAACAATTTCGCGTCCACATACGCGTCAATCATACACAATCCATACAAACCGGCGGAGATAATCCAACTCAGTTCATAATAGCGCCTGTAAAAATCTTTTTTCGACCGCAACGAATTAGCAAAACTTGTTTTCTGCTGGTCAGACCAATCTTTCAGGTCTTCCGGATAACTATAATATTTGTACGGTCGCCATGCCGCATCGGCTGCCGTATTTCCTTTCGTAAAATCCCTGTACGCGTCCGTATAATTATTTTTTTGCATGTTGTTCCACGTAATGGCATACACGCAACCCAAAAATCCACCATACACAATCGGCAATTTCCAGTATTTTCGATTGTATATTTGCCCCAATCCGGGAAAGATTGCAGAATATATGACCGCTTTAGTGGGATTAGGTTTAAAATGCTTCGGCAAACGAGCCGGAGCAAACGTCAACGAGTCCTCAAAAGTCATAATATCACCGGCCCCGATAGACAGGCTATCCTGTTCCATAAACGCGGTATCCGACTGCAAAACAGGTATTTCCTGAGCGTAAACGGCTGTGGAAACAGCTAAAAATCCTCCGATTAGAGCTAAAATAGTTCGCTTCAAAACTCTTTTTTTACTATTAAAAAGGCAAAGTTAAGGCATTATTTTGAATAATCAAAGTGTTTTGGCACAAAAAAAGTTAAATGCAGCGGATAAAAACTTGTTTATAGATTCTCTTTCAGTATTTTTTTGAGCGGCAGAAACAGCCGTTCGAGCAACGAGATGTCTTCCGTGATAATGTCTGCCTGTCCTTGCATGTTCGGCAGATACGGTAAGTCTTTTTTGTAAGTAGTCAGCAGTCCATCCGGAAGACTGATTTCTACCGCATAATACACCTGGTCGCCCGACTTGACCGGAACGAGAGAAATATTTTGCACCGTTCCGCGCAAAATGCCGTATTCATTTTCCGGGAAATTCTCGATTCGGATATTGACGTTTTGTCCCGGTTTTACTTTCCCCGAACGCACAATCGGGAGCGACGCTTTGCCGATTAGTTCAATCTTTGTATCCTCTCCCATTGTTGGGGTTCCTGCCTGCGCGGGAATGACAGTTCGCCGTTGGTCGGGAATGACGGTAAACACGTCTTCGCCTGCGTTTACATTTTGGTTGGTCGTCCAAAAATTGGTAAATGTAATTGTGCCGGTAATGGGAGCAATTAACACATAGCTCTGTTCCCATTCCTGAATGGCTGTTTTCAGTTGAGACACAAACGATTGAAGTTGCGTCTGCAGTCCGTTTAGTTTCTCAATATCCTGATGTCCTGTATCTAACAGCGATTCTTTCAGTTGCGCCAGTTGTATCTGCATCGTGTTGAGCGTGGAGTGCATCGTTTCACACGACAGGGCACTTTGTAAACTGGCGTTTTTGGATTTCTCCAGTTCTTCGTGCGAAATCATCTCTTGGGCATGAAGCGTGGAATCCCGCCGGAATTGGTTTTGAACAAGCAGGTGTTGCTCCTCCGTGATCTGTTGTTGGCGAAGCAGGTGTTGATACTGCTGTTCGTACTGCACAATCCGCTCCCGGGTCATCGCTATTTTTTGCGGATAATACAACAGCCGTTTGTATTCCCTGTACTCAAACAAATTGGTATAAAACGAGGAATAACTGCTTTGCAGATTGCCGAGTTTCAAATCTTTGTCCGGCAGCGGCGGCAGCGGCGGCAACGTGTCATTCCCGCGCAGGCGGGAATCCAAACAATGGGAGAGGACACTGCTTTGCAAATACTGCTTTAACGTCAACACATCTTGTGTTCGGGCGGGATTATCAATCACTGCCAGATACTCGCCTGCGGTTACTTCCTGATTATCCGTCACATACAATTCGTTCAACTTACCGGACGAATGGGCGACAATCGCTGCCGGTGGCGTGGAACCGGTCAGAACAACACTCGACGAAATAATGTCCGGATACTTGAA
>JAISKM010000051.1 GCA_031261285.1 Candidatus Symbiothrix sp.
TTGGATGCCTACCACGCTACCGGTGATGAATATTATTATAATGCGGCTCGTGAAGTGGCAGCCGCGTTGATTTGGGCACAACTTCCCTGTGGCGGTTGGAATTATATGTTTGACTACAATGGCGAAGATTCCCTGAAAAAATGGTATGCGACCATCGGAAAACAGGCTTGGCGTATGGAAGAATTTCAACATTATTACGGAAATGCCACTTTCGATGATGGCGGAACTATCTGTTCGGGCGAATTTCTGTTGAGAATGTTTGACGAAAAAAAGGACTCTACTTATCTTCCTCCTTTGGAAAAAACGATAGCATTTGTGTTGGAAAGTCAATATCCGTCCGGTGGCTGGCCCCAACGTTATCCCTTGATGTACGACCATCCGTTCCTTGGAAAAGCGGATTATACTTCGTTCATTACCCTCAACGATGATGTGAGTTTGGAAAATATTGAATTTTTGTTGCAATGCCGGCAAGTGATAGATTTGGACAGCATCAAAGAGCCGATAGACCGCGCGATGGATTTGCTGATTAAACTGCAAAATCCGAAACCATACGCAGGATGGACTGACCAGTATTTTGTAGAAACGCTCAAGCCGGCTCACGCGCGTTCGTATGAAGCCAGAGCCATTAATGCAGGCACTACGGTGGAAATGATAGAGTTGCTGATGACATATTATCGCTTGACGGGCGATGCCAAATTTTTAGCAGGTGTGCCGGCAGCGATAGATTTTTTGGAATCAATGAAACTGTCGGAAGAGGTGCTCAAACGGGCAGGCAGAATGGTGAGAAATACATCGAATATAATCGTGCCCCGTTACGTGGACCCGGAAACCGGAACGCCGCAAATGATACACCGCAAAGGGAGTAATGTGGCTAACGGGCATTATTATTTCGATCAAAATCCCGAAAATACCGTTTCGCATATCAGTTCGTTTACAAGCGTTAATATTGCGCAATTACGCAACGAGTTAGCAGCCGTAAAACAAATTCCTGTCAACGAATTAACGAAAAATTCTCCTTTGTTGCACGAAAAAGAAATTGCACTTCCGCGTTTTTATACGAGAAACTATAATTTTGGAGGAAATGCCGGAGGAATACAAAACATAGTGGAAAGCCTGAATCAAGAGGGCTATTGGCTCACATCGCTTTCGATGGTTTCCAATCCGTTTAAGGCTGTTCCGAAATTAGCATCGAGCGAAGAAACAAAATATGTTTCCACTCGCGTGGGCGATGAATACGATACGTCAACGTATCCGCCGGCAACACCGGTGATGGGGATTTCCATGCAGGTTTATTTATCCAATATGATAAAATTAATACAGTTTGTAAACAATTAAAAATAAAAAATATGAAACAACTTGGATTCATTCTCTTTACATTTTTTCTGTCTTCCATAGTGGTTGCACAGGCACAACCGTTGGCGTTTCCGGGTGCCGAAGGATTTGGACAATACACCTCCGGCGGGCGCGGCGGCAAAGTATTGTTTGTCGATAACTTAAATGATAGCGGTGAAGGCAGTTTGCGCAAAGCGATTCAAGCGCATGGTCCGCGTACGGTCGTTTTCCGTGTGTCGGGAACGATTTTCCTTGAGTCGCACTTGACGATAAATAACGACAGCATCACGCTCGCGGGTCAATCTGCTCCGGGCGATGGTATTTGTATCGCCAATTATCCGCTGCACATCAAAGCCGACAATGTCATTATCCGGTATATGCGTTTTCGGATGGGCGATAAAGGGAATGCACAAGACGATGCCATGAATGGTAGCCGTAAAAAAAATATTATAATTGACCATTGTTCTTTGAGTTGGAGCACCGACGAATGTGGTTCCTTTTACGACAACGAACAGTTTACGTTGCAATGGAGTATCCTGTCCGAAAGCTTGCGTAAGAGTGTGCATGAAAAAGGCGACCATGGTTATGGTGGTATTTGGGGCGGCAAACAAGCGACGTTTCATCACAATTTATTGGCGCATCACAGCAGCCGCAACCCGCGTTTTTGCGGCGCGCGTTATCACGAAAGTACCAAGGAAACGGAAATCGCCGATTTTCGCAACAATGTGATTTACAATTGGGGATTTAACAGCAGTTATGCCGGTGAAAACGGACATTACAATATGGTAAACAACTATTATAAACCCGGTCCGGCTACTATGACAAAAGTCAGCCACCGTATTTTGGAAGCATGGCAAAGCAAAGACCACAACGGATTTCACGATTTCGGATACTTTTACGTTACCGGCAACATGATGGATGGAAATCCGGAAGTGACTGCCGACAACTGGAAAGGAGTGGATTATAAAGCGTATAGCGACATGGAACGTGTTGACAAGGCGTACATTAAGACAGACTCGCTGTTTCAACGTGTTCGCAGTACGGTGCCGTTTGATTATGAAATTACTACGCTACATACCGCACAAGAGGCCTACGAAGCCGTGTTGCAACAAGCAGGAGCCAGTTTGGTGCGCGATGCGATTGATGCCAGGGTAGTCGATGAAGTGCGAAACGGCACGTTCACCTACGGCGATCACGGCATGATCGATTCGCAGGCACAAGTCGGCGGATGGGCGGATCTGAAATCACTCCCTACCCCACTCGATTCCGATAAAGACGGCATCCCCGATGCGTGGGAAACAGCCCATAAATTGAACAAAAAAACTAAAGACGGTAATTTATACACGTTGAGTTCGGTTTATACCAATTTGGAAATGTATTTGAACAGTTTAATTAAATAAAAAAGGTCTCATGTTAAAACGAATTATTCCACTGTTTGCAATTTTATTCTTGTTTTCGTGTGCAAAACAAGAAAAATACGCGTATGAATATCTGTACAACAATCTTCCGTTTGAAATGCCGAGAGTTCAGGCACCGGTTTTTCCGAATCGCGACGTTCAAATCACACACTATGGTGGCGTGGGTGATGGTGTCACGCTCAATACGCAGGCGTTTGCCGATGCGATGACCGATTTGTCCGGCAAGGGTGGCGGCAAGTTGATTGTACCTTCCGGTATCTGGTACACGGGACCTATCGTTTTCCAATCCAACGTCAATCTGCATTTGGAGAAAGGCGCGTTAATCCTGTTTACGACCGATATTAGTGCTTATCCCATCATCGAAACGTCCTACGAAGGAATTGCAGCTCAGCGTTGTCAATCGCCTGTCTCCGGACATAATTTGGAAAATATCGCCATCACGGGCGAAGGCTCGATTAATGGTCAGGGTGAAGCGTGGCGACCGTTGAAACGCGAAAAAGTGACCGAAAGCTATTGGAACAGCGTAGTAAAATCAGGCGGGATATTGAAAACACCGGATTTGTGGGTACCTTTTGAAAATGCAACCGCTATCCGTCCCGTGATGGTCAATTTGGTTGAATGTAAAAACGTGTTGCTGCAAGGCGTCCTTTTTGAAAACTCTGCCAATTGGGACATTCATCCGCTGATGTGCGAAAACCTGATTGTGGATGGTATTTTCGCCCGCAATCCGGCTTATGCACAAAATGGTGACGGGATTGATGTTGAATCCTGCAAAAATGTGCTGGTCGTCAATTCCACTTTCGATGTAGGCGATGATGCGATCTGCCTGAAATCCGGCAAAGATGCCGAAGGTCGCAAACGGGCACGTGCTACGGAAAATGTCATCGTCGATAATTGCAAAGTATTCAAAGGACACGGCGGATTTGTGGTCGGCAGCGAAATGTCGGGCGGCGTGCGCAATGTTTCCGTCACCAACTGTCAATTCTTGGGCACGGATGTCGGCTTGCGTTTCAAAAGCAAGCGCGGACGGGGTGGCGTGGTAGAAAATATTTACGTCGACCACATCAATATGTTTGATATTATCACCGATTCGTTCCTGTTCGATTTGTATTACGGCGGCAAATCGGCTTCCGAATCCTTGGAAGACGGCGATGTAACGCCTGTGGACGAACTCATTCCTGCTGTGACGGAAGAAACACCGGAATTTCGCAATATTTACGTGGCAAACTTAGTATCGCGCAATGCTCGCCGGGCCTTGTTTTTCAATGGATTGCCCGAAATGAACATTTCCAATATCCACTTGGAAAATGCCTGTATCACCGCTCAATTCGGAGCAGAATTGTCTGAATCGCAAGATATTACGCTCAACAACATCACGGTGATACCTGACAACGGACCGGCTTTATTGCTGAACAATGTGAAAAATACGCAAGTGAGTAATTTCCATACTTCGGATTTGGCAACGGTGGTACAAATTACCGGTACACGCAACGAAAACATACAGTTGCCGGAGGAAATGAAAAAACAAAATGTTAGTGCAAGATAATTTATAAATACCATGGAAATGAGAAAGACTGTACTTTTATTGATCTTATTATCGGTGAACTTGTTCGTCTTCAAGTCGAACGCTCAAGGTGACAATGAAAAATTGTTAGTAAACGAAACATTCCAATCGTGGGATGCTATTTCTTCTTCTACCACAGAAACACAAGTAAATAAGACGACCGATTTTTCCAACGAACTATTGGTCTATAAATTAAGTGAAATTCAAGTGGCACATTCGGGCGAAGATAGAAGTAAATTCAATTACGATCTCGTATCGGAAAGTTTCTTGATGGCTGCCAAATCGGCAACTCCTTATATAGAGCTTTCGCCGTTGGCTTCTATTACCAAAGTAGAATTTATTCACGCAGCCACGGGTGGTAGCCGGGGCTATCAATTGTGGAAAAAATCGGCGACCGATGCCGATTGGGTGTCCGTGAGTAACGCTTATGCCAATCCGGCACAAGGATCATTGGTTACAGTTAATATCAACGAAGAAAATGTAGCTCTAAAATTTACCAATTTAACTAACAATCAAAATGCGTATTTGTTTGATTTGAGAATTTACGGCAATTATGTTTCGACTGCTCCGCAAGCCAATTTGACGACTTCGGTAAATATTGAAGGTGCCGGAACAATTAATCGCTCTAAGAATAGTGATACTTACGATGTGGGGACGGAACTGACCTTGACTGCTACCGCCAATTTTGGTTACAGGTTCGTAAAATGGACGGATGGAGAAGGTGGAACGCTTGCTACGAATGCGGAATATACAGTCATTTTGGATGCCGATAAAACCATCATTGCTGTCTTCGAACAACTCACGACTTATTCGTTGCAATTAACTATTGCGGGAAGTCAATGGGGCGAAGTGCAATTAAGTCCCGAACCGGTTGGCGGTAAATATCCCGCAGGTACCATTGTCACGGCTACTGTGATACCGAATGCGGTGACTTCTTTTAGCTTTTGGGAAACCGGAGGCAGTGAATTGTCACGACAAGTGCAAGTAAACGAAGATACGGAATTGACCGCTACGTTCGATGAACTTTCATTTATTGTCGGTTGGAATTTCAAAGTGCAAGAGCCGAGAGGCAATCGGAGTGCCGATTTCTTTGCTAAAACAGACAATAAAGGAATTATGAATCAATTAAAACCGGATGGAAGTCCGGTCAATTGGTTAGCCAACACGGGCAGTTTCTCGCCGTCTTATCCCTGTATTCGGAAATGGACGGCAGAAGCCGATTTCTTGACCGAACAGCGCTATTATCAAGCAAGTTTCTCCACCACAGGCTATACCAATATCGAAGTAAAATCATTAGTGGGTGGCAACTATCAGGTTTATACCAAACAAATGATGCAATATTCTTTGGATGGTAATGAATTTAAAAATTTGATTACAGTGGATATTGCAGATGCTCACAACGCTACTTGGGTGGATTGTAATGCAACATTACCCACTGAGGCTGAAGGACTGGAAAAAGTCTATATCCGTTGGATTGCCGACACTGCAAGTCCGATCAAAGGGACGGGAAACGACGGAACGGCTTTAACGAATATTTTTGTGTTTGCCGATAAAGTAATTGTCAACGACACGGATGCTCCCGTATTTATCTCCAGCAATCCGGCTGAAGGTTCGTCTACGGCTTCCGCCAATGGGTCTATCGTGTTGACATTCAACGAGAAAGTGCAAGCGGTTGCCGGCAAAAACATCACGCTGAATGGCGAAGAACTCACCGGCGTTTACGGCTCTAAAACGGCTACGTTCAAGTATACGAAATTAGCGTACAACACCGAATACACATTCATCGTTCCGGAAGGTGCTTTGACGGATTTGTCGGGTAATCCGTTCGCTGGAATTACCATTAAGTTTCGGACAATGAATCGTCCGGCACCCATTGCCAAAGTGTTTGATGCCATTGTAGCATCCGACGGAACAGGCGATTACACCGGTGTACAGGCAGCAATTGATGCAGCACCCACGAACGCATCGTCGCCTTACTTGATTTATATTAAAGACGGAAACTATACGGGACACGTGGAAATTCCGGCAAATAAACCCTTTATTCATTTGACCGGACAAAGCAAAGACGGCGTCATTATTGCAGATAATAGATTGAGTGGCGATGCGGGAGACGGTACGCCTGTTTATCATGTAAGTTTAGGTGCAACCGTGGTCGTGAATGCTACCGATGTATATTTTGAAAACATTACGTTTGAAAATACGTGGGGCTACGAAAAGCAAGCCGGTCCGCAAGCATTGGCCATAAATACCAACAACGATCGCATCATTTTCAAGAATTGCGCGATGCGCAGTTATCAAGACACATGGATTACTTCCACGCGGGGAGTGAACGACCGCCACTATTTGCAAAACTGTCGCATCGAAGGCGCGGTAGATTATATCTATGGCGGTGGCAATGTGTTTTTGGATGCCTGCACCTTGTATAATACCCGTCTGAGTGGGGGTTACATTGTGGCACCAAGTCATCAGACCGGAACCGATTGGGGCTATGTTTTCAGCAATTGTACTCTGGATGGTCCGTCAGGTGTCATCACTTATTTGGGACGTCCGTGGAAAAATGCGCCTAAGGCAATTTTCTTAAATGCTGTTTGTAAAGTGGATGTTTACGCTTCGGGGTGGTATTACAAAATGGGTGCCATTCCCGCTATTTTTGCCGATTACGGCACGATGGATAAAAATGGCAACCCGCTTGATTTGAGCCAACGCATCGAAGATTATGAATACGACGACAATGGAACAACTATTCGAGGCAAAGCCAAGAAATCGCTAACGGACGAGGAAGCATCTCAATATACACTGCAAAATGTGATGCGCGGAACGGATGATTGGGATCCGCTGGCCACCACAGAAGCCACAGAAACACCAATTGTCGCCATTGATCAAACCATCCTCTCTTGGGCAAGCGTGGACTATGCCATCTGCTATGTTGTGCTGCAAAATGGAAAGGCAGTCGGGTTCACAACGGAAAATCAGTATACCATTACCGATAATTCCGCATTATACGCTGTGCAAGCCGTTGCTGCAAGTGGAGCGTTGAGTGAACGTTCCAACAATGTTTCAGGTACTACGGCCATAAAAACGACTGCTGCACCGAATGTTACTTATTATTCTCGTGACGGACGTGTCTACATCAATCATCTTCCGAATGATGCCCTAATCGAAGTCTTTAATTTCTTAGGACAAAAAATAACCCAAGTGCGTCCGGAAGCAAGCACTTACTCTTTGGAATTAAACGGAACCAGCATCGTTCGTGTCGTTTCCAAGCAAGGAATAACAACCTTTAAAGTAATTAAATAAAATGAAACATTTAATATCTATATTCTCAATACTGTTTCTTCTCTTTTGTTGGGAACTATCTGCTCAAACACCGGCATTTCCAGGGGCAGAAGGACACGGCAGATACACTACCGGCGGTCGTGGCGGTACGGTTTATTATGTCACAACTTTGGAAGATAATAGCTCTTCCGGTTCGTTGCGCTATGCCGTGACGCGGTCGGGTGCGCGGACGATACTTTTTAAAGTGTCGGGAACGATTCAGTTAAACAGCGAATTGAAAATCGCCAATGGCAACCTGACGATTGCCGGACAATCCGCGCCCGGTGATGGCATTTGCATTGGTGGATACCCCGTTGCGGTGAATGCGGATAATGTGATTATCCGGTACCTTCGTTTCCGTATGGGCGATGCCAAAGATGTGAATGCGGATGGCGCAGATGCGCTGGGCGGACGTTTTCGCAGCAATATTATAATTGACCACTGTTCGGTCAGCTGGAGCACCGACGAATGTTGTTCGTTTTACAATAATTCAAACTTTACGCTGCAATGGTGCTTGATTTCCGAAAGTTTGCGTTTGTCCGGACACTCCAAAGGGGCACACGGTTATGGTGGTATCTGGGGTGGAATGAAAGCCAGTTTTCATCACAATTTAATGGCGCATCACGGTAGCCGGGTGCCACGCTTGGGTCCGGGTGCGAATACGACGCCAACCAACGAATTGGTGGATGTGCGCAACAATGTGTATTATAATTACGATGGCGAAGGCTGTTACGGTGGTGAAGCGCAACACGTCAATATCGTCAATAATTATTATAAACCGGGACCTGCTAACCGGCAATCGGCAAACAGTGTAAAACGGGGGCGTATCATTGCCATTGATAAACAAACAGCAGAGAGCGGCAATTCATTTCCCAACATTTTGGATGTTTGGGGCACATTCTATATCAACGGCAATGTGGTGGATGGACACGCCAATGCCACAAACGACAATTGGACGTATGGCGTTTACAACCAAATTAATGCTAAATACGGCACACTTTCTCAGGAAACAAAGGATGCGCTGCGTCTATCCGACCCGCTTGCTACGGATGTGATCACTACGCATACAGCAGAAAAAGCCTACGACCAAGTATTGCTGTATGCCGGATGTTCCCTTCATCGAGATGCGATAGACGAGCGAATTGTTGAAGAAACTCGCACTAACACAGCAACTTACAAAGGTTTGTCGGCAAGTAATGTAAGCCCCTATCCGCGACCGGGGATTATTGATTCCCAAAACGATTTGAAACCGGTGGGTGCAGGCGATGATTGGTCGCCATACCCCACCCTCAATCAAACAACTCCTCCGGCAGATACAAATAATGACGGTATTCCCGATGGTTGGTTAGAAACCCATTATCCGGGAAAACAGGCAACCGATTTGAATGCAGAGGGCTATACCTGTTTGGAAGTGTATTTGAACAGTTTGGTTGCTGCAATTACCGAACAGCAAACGCAAGGTGGAAGCACAACTATTTCTACCGTGAACGTACCCAAAGGACAGCCCAAGCAGACACAAGTGTATTCGTTGCAAGGTCTGTTGATGCCAAATTCAGGACTTCCGGCAGGGATTTATATTGTACGAGAAATATTTGAAAATGGAGAGACATCTACAAAAAAAGTATTACTAAAATGAAAAGGATAGGAATTAGTGCCTGGTTTTTGATGATTACGTTGACGGTTTTCGCTCAACAGTACGACATCGTGGTTGATCGCAACGGGCGTGGGAATTACCGCACCTTACAGGAAGCAATAGAATCCGTTCGTGCGTTTGATCCGAAAGGCACAACCACGATTTTTGTGCGCAACGGCGTTTACAAGGAAAAATTAGTGTTGCCAACGTATGTGTGCGATGTAAAAATCATTGGCGAAAATCGTGATAGCACAATCATCACGTATGACGACCACGCGAACATCAACAAGATGGGTACGTTTCGCACCTACACGTTTTTGGTGCGCGGCAACGACATCACGATTGAAAATCTGACCATCGAAAACAGTGCCGAACAGTTGGGACAAGCCGTCGCCCTGCATCTCGAAGGCGATCGCATCATCATCCGCAATTGCCGGATATTGGGCAATCAAGACACGATTTATGCCGGACGCGAAAATTGCCGTCAATATTTTGAAAACTGTCACATCGAAGGCACAACCGATTTTATTTTCGGACCTTCGACATGCTGGTTTGAAAATTGTGCTATTTTGTGTAAGCGAAATTCCTACATCACAGCAGCAAGTACGCCGGCGAATGTAGAATATGGCTATATTTTGAATCATTGCAAAATTACCCTGGCAGAAAATGTCACGAGTGAATTTTTAGGTCGCCCGTGGCGTCCCTACGCGATGACGCTGTTTATGAATTGCGAATTACCGGAAAACATCAATCCGAAAGGTTGGGATAATTGGCGCAACGAAGAAAACGAAAAAACAGCTCGTTACATGGAATACAACAACACAGGCAAAGGAGCCGCTACCGCCGGGCGCGCAAAATGGGCGAAACAACTAACAGCAAAAGAAGCCGCCACCTACACGCTCAAAAACGTGATGCAAGGTTGCGACGGTTGGGCTCCATAGAGAGCACCAGCCCAGAGGGCTGGGTTCCATAGGTGGCGACCCCGAAGGGGTCACATGTTTATAGCAATGATTAGCATCCCTCCCCCATTCGACCCCTTCGGGGTCGAACATTAGGGTTACGACGTTTTTCTATAAACATACGACCCGTTGGGTCAAAAACAGGTTAAATATGTAATTAAAAAGTTGAATACAATGAATAAAATGATGATTTTTGCACTCTCATTGTGCAGCGTGTTTTCGCTCGGTGCGAAAACCTACAACTTGCAAGAGTTGGGTGCCGATATTACCGGCAAGAAAAAATGTACGGAATTGATTAACACCACCGTTCAGAAAGCGGCCAAAGAAGGTGGCGGAACACTGTATTTTCCCGCCGGCGAATACCTCACAGGAGCGATCCATTTGGAAAGCAATATCACGCTGAACATCGAATCAGGTGCTGTGCTGCGTTTTTCCGACGATTTCAACGACTACCTGCCGTTCATAAAAGTGCGTTGGGAAGGCGTTTTCATGAACGCATTCGCTCCGCTGATTAATGCACAACAGGCGGAAAACATTACGCTTACCGGTCGCGGCACACTCGAAGGTCAAGGGCAAAAATGGTGGGAGGAACAACGTAGAATTACCGGAGAAATCCGAAAAAATGGTGATATTACGAATCCCAACGCATTGCAACAATTGTGGGTAAAATCCAATCCGGATATAACGGTTTCCGATTATTACAAAAACACCTTGAAACGCCGGTTTTTCCGTCCGCCGTTCATTCAGTTTTTTGAATGTCAAAACATTAAGATAGAAGGCATTACAATCCATAATTCGCCGTTTTGGACAATCAATCCTGTGGGTTGTAGCGACATACAAGTGCATGGCGTAACGATTAAAAATCCGGTTGCCGGACCCAACACCGACGGTATCAACCCCACTTCGTGCAGCAATGTGCGCATTTCCGATTGTTTCATCAACGTAGGCGACGATTGCGTGACCATCAAATCCGGTCGCGATGCCGACGGACGCAACTACGGCAAACCGTGTGAGAACATCACCGTCACCAATTGTGTGATGCTTGCCGGACACGGCGGCGTGGTCATCGGCAGCGAAATGTCGGGCGGTGTGCGGAAAGTGGCAATTTCCAACTGTGTGTTCAATGGAACCGATGCCGGTATTCGCCTGAAAGCGTCTCGTGGTCGCGGAGGCGTGGTGGAAGAAATTCGCGTGGACAACATCGTGATGGACGACATTCAAAAAAATGCGTTTATCTTTGATTTATTTTACGACCGCGACTCCAAACAAGAACCGGTTTCGGAACGGACGCCTGTTTTTCGCAATGTGCATATCAGCAATGTGACGGGCAATAACGTCAAAAAAGTGGGCTACATCACCGGAATCGAAGAAATGCCGATTGAAAACATCACGTTCTCCAATATCAACATGGAGGCACAAACCGGTTTTACGGCTGAAACAGCGAAAAACATTCAATTTCACAACGTAGATTTTGCCGTAGAAAAAGGCGCGAGCCTTGCGATGAAAAATTGTCAAGACATCGTTCTGGATAATGTGCGCACGAAAGCACCACTGCCCAATCAAGCGGTTATCGAATTGGATAAAGTCGACAATGTGTTGATTAACAACAGTTTTCAACTCGTGCCAACAGATGTTTTTTGCAAAATCACAGACAGCCAAGTCATTTGGGGAAACAATTTCTTAAATAATGTGAAAACAGAAAAAACAGAGACTAAAAACTCTAATATCTAAACTCTAATATCTAATATCTAATATCTAAACTCTATTACAAATGGAAACAACTAATTCAATGTCCAGAAGACATTTTTTGGCAGCTACCGGTGCCATTGCAGGAAGTGCTTTGTTAAGCTCATTACCGGTTGATGCCCATGCGCTCACCAATCAATCCGGCAACGGCGTTAATAAGAAAAAAATGCGGGTCGCCATGATTGGAACCGGTCACCGGGGAACCGGCATGTGGGGAAAAGATCTTGTGAGGGATTATTCCGGTTATCTGGAATTTGTCGGCTTGTGCGACATCAATCCAGGACGTGTGGAAACCGCAAAAGGCATGATTGGTGCCACCTGCCCTACTTATACGGACTTTGAAAAGATGATGCGGGAAACCAAGCCCGACGTTTTAATCGTGACCACCGTAGATGCCACTCACGATGACTTCATCGTACGCGGGATGGAGTTGGGTGCAGACATTATCACCGAAAAGCCCATGACGACCGATGAAAAAAAGGTTCAGCGAATTTTAGATGCAGAAAAGAGAACCGGTAAAAAATGCCGTGTAACGTTTAATTACCGCTATTCGCCGCACCGGGCAAAAATGTGGGAGTTGCTGCAGGCAGGTGAAATCGGCGAACTGACGTCTATTGATTTTCACTGGTATTTAGACACGTCTCATGGTGCCGATTATTTCAGACGCTGGCACCGTTTAGTCGAAAAAAGCGGCTCCTTGTGGCTGCACAAAGCAAGTCATCACTTCGATTTGCTGAATTGGTGGATCGACAGCGATCCCGAATCGGTCTATGCTTTGGGACAGTTGAATTTCTATGGCAAAAACGGCCCTTACCGTGCTGAAAATTGCCGGAATTGTCCGCACACCGGCGAATGTAATTTCTATTATGATTTGGCAAAGAATCAACGCTTATGGAATTTGTACGCAGAAAATGAAAAATACGACGGCTATTTCCGGGATGGTTGTGTCTTCAAAAACGACATCAACATCTTCGATAAAATGGCGGCCACCATCAAGTATGTCAATGGCGTGGAAGTTGCTTATTCATTGACCGCCTATTCGCCTTATGAAGGTTATCGCATCTCTTTCAACGGGACTAAAGGAAAAATTGATGCCTGGATACAGGAATCCAAACCCGTGAATGATGCCAATTACGACGAAATTGTGTTGTTCAAAAATTTTGGCAAACGACAATATTTTCAAATACCGTTCGGCGAAGGACATGGCGGCGGCGATAAGTTGTTGAAAGACCAAATTTTCTTACCCAATGTAAACGACCCCTTGAAACAGTGCGCCAGCACACGGGACGGTGCCTTCGCTTGTTTGATCGGAATCGCCGCGCGCAACAGTATCGCATCGGGAAATGTAGTAAAAATTGCCGATTTGACAACGTTGAAACCGGGGGCTGTGAAACAATACGAAAGAGTGGTGTAAAAATTATGAATTATGAATTATGAGTTATGAATTATGAAACTTAATATTCAAAAAAATACTACCCCTAAATCCCCTGAAGGGGACTTGTTTGGGCAGCAAAATATTCCACCACGAAAAACTTTAAAAGCCCCCTTTAGGGGGTTGGGGGTTCTTCTGTTGGCTCTGATTCTTTTTGCTTTTACCGCCGAAGAGAAACGTCCGGTGCATCTTTTTATGGCGGGCGATTCCACGATGGCAAACAAAGATTTGTATCGTACAATCACCGATTCCGTCACCGGCATATCCTCTCCGGAACTGTTTCCGGAAAGAGGTTGGGGCATGGTGCTACCCGATTTTTTTACGGATGAAGTTGTAATTGACAATTACGCCAAAAACGGACGGAGTACCCGTTCGTTTATTGCTGAAGGATTGTGGGATAAATTAATTTCCAACGTTCAGAAAGGCGATTATGTGATTATCCAATTCGGTCACAACGATGCTTCAATCGAGAAAAAAGAGCGCTACGCAACTCCTGACGAGTACCGTAAAAATTTGCAACGATTTGTAGATGAAGCGAAAGCCAAAGGCGGCATCCCCATTTTAGCAACGCCTGTCGTGCGCCGCAAATTCGATGAAAGCGGTCAGATTTCCGATACTCACGGCGTGTATCCGGGCATTGTGCGCGAAGTAGCCCAAGAAAAACAAGTGACGCTGGTGGATATGACCGAACTGACACGTGAATGGCTGAATGAAGTGGGCGATGAGGCCTCAAAAGCCTATTTCATGCACATTCCGGCAGGCGCCAATCGCAATTTCCCCAACGGATTGACGGATAATACACATTATGTGGAAGCCGGTGCACGTCATGCCGCCGCGCTTTTTGTTGCCGAGATTGAAAAGCAAAAGATTGACGGATTGACGATTTTTTTGAGAAAAAAACACTAACTTTACAGCACTTTTGTCGTAAAGTAGAGAGAAATTATGAAATTTTAATAAAAAATATACAATATGAGTAATATGAACACCGTCAAAACGGACGTTTTAATAATCGGGGGCGGTCCTTCCGGCTTGTCTGCGGCCATTCGCCTCGATGATTTGTTGAAGGAGAAAGGTTTGCAGAAAGAAATTCTTGTGGTAGATAAAGGGGCTTCTATCGGCAGTCATCTGATTTCGGGTGCAGTCATTAAGCCCGCGGTGTTCAAAGAATTAGTACCGGATGTGAAGTTGGAAGATATTCCGTTCGACAGCAAAGTGGCCAAAGATGCCATGTATTTCCTGACCGGAAACGGCAAACTGAAACTGCCGTTTCATCCGCCTCACATGAGCAACAAAGGAAATTATACGGCTTCGTTAGGCGAAATCTGTCGCTTCCTGGCTGAAAAAGCAACGGAAAAAGGCGTTCAAATCTACACCGGTTTTGCCATAAACGAAATTTTATACGATGCTGACGGTCACGTCAAAGGCGCAAAGTGTATTGATACCGGACTGGATCATCACGGACACAAACTGGAAAATTTTGTGGAAGGCACAAGCGTAGAGGCCACACTGACGATTTTTGCCGAAGGCACACGCGGCAGTCTGGCAAAACAGCTGATTGAAACATTTGATTTGCAGGACGACCGCCATCCGCAAATCTATTCACTTGGCGTGAAAGAAGTCTGGTCGGTGCCCGAAGGCACGATTGGTGCAGGCGATGTGTATCACACCATGGGCTTCCCGGCAACGGATTGGGGCATCTTTGGTGGCGGTTTTATTTATGGCTTGAAGGACAACAAAGTGGCACTCGGACAGGTGCTCGGTTTGGAAGCTGCCGACCCGACTTTCGATACCTTCAAAGCGTTCCAAATTTGGAAAACACATCCTTTTGTAGCGAAATTCATCAAAGAAGGCAAATTACTGGAAGCGGGTGCAAAAACCTTGCCCGAAGGTGGCTATTATTCACAACCCAAGTACTACACCGACCATGCGCTGATTGTAGGCGACAGTGCCGGTTTCCTCGCCATGCCTGCACTCAAAGGCATTCATTTGGGTATGTATTCGGGCATGAAGGCGGCAGAAACGGCAGCAATCGCTTTTACTCAGGACGACTTTTCCAAAAAGACACTCGAAGTGTATGCCGGTCTGGTAGAAAAAAGCCAAATTAAGAAAGAAATGTACCCTGTGCGGAATTTCCGCGCCGGATTTGCCAAAGGAATCATTACAGGTGCATTTAATTTTGGCAGTCAGTTAGTGACCGGTGGTGCCGGCTTTTTCGGAAAACTGAAAACCGACCCCGACAGTCAGGAAACGAAAACGCTTGCCGCTGCTAAAAAGCCATTATTTAAGGACAAATACAAGGATTTTACACCGCAGAACGATAAAGTGACCGATGTGTATTATGCCGGCGTGAATCACGACGAA
>JAISKM010000028.1 GCA_031261285.1 Candidatus Symbiothrix sp.
ATAGAGCAGTACAGCAATATCTTGCCGCACAAAATTACCGTTTAGTTACGGTTTATTTTTCGGGAGAAAAAGCGAGAAACAATATTGGGAATTGGCAAATAAAACAAATTTTCAATCCGGAAAATCTGACAGGAAAATTGTGTTTTCAACTGAAAGATAAAGCAATGGCAGAAGACTGTGACAGTGCAATTATGTTTTGGGACGGCAAAAGTAAAGGTACACAATTTAATATGAATAATATGAAAAATCTTGATAAATATTATCTTGTTGTCTGTGATACATCATTGATAGCTGGTAACCTACACAAAATAAATAATATGATAATTTTGTAAATTCATTTATGAAGAACAAATACCACCAAATATAACCCCAACCGCCCCATATCTCTCCATCAACTGTTAAAAATTCATATCTATTTGCCGAAAAAACGTCAGTAATCCGTCAGTATTTAAATCGGGTAGGAGAAACGGGATTAGTTCCCGTTTCGACCTCCCACACCACCGTGCGTACCGTTCGGTACACGGCGGTTCCTTGCTTTACATCTTTTAATGTGTAGATGTTGTTTTCGGTCATCCAAGCTGGAAGTATCACTCTTGCTTATCTTTCGGATTCCGTCCTATTTTTCTTGCAAGGAGCCTCTTTCGAGCATCTGATTAATCCTTTCCCGGTAACTTTCATTGACTATCATACTGCAAGGTTCTGCCCTTCAAACTTCGTGAGTGCTCTTGCTTTACCGTTTTACATTGGAGCAAGCTCTTTTCCATTCTACTATGGCTTCTGCTGACTTCTCACAGCAAGTTTTGCTCCGTGCTTCCGAGTTAAAAACATCCGCACGTCTGTGAGACCTCCCGTGGTAAGACTGTTAACCTTCATCCCATGTAATCGCGTCATTTACATTCCGGTTTCCGGGTAGTAATAGGACTTCGTTTTGTATTACAAACTCGTCCAACCGGTTATGCCTGATGGCGTTCGTGTTCCTCGATTCGGGATTTTGCCGCAGGCTTCCTTCAGATTCCACTTCACAATGGACACCCTTGCCTTGAGCTAATGGTTGGCTACTACCGACCCCCATAGTGGACTTGCACCACCAAGTTAATTGCCATGCACGGCACACAAACAAGAGAGAGCCACCCTTGCGGGCAGCTCTCTGCGTTATTAAAGAATCACAATTGATTATTCATACGTCCAGCCCGGAGTCTTTTTCAGATTCTTGTTGAGTTCGATTTCTGCTTTTGGTACAGGCCAAGTATAGAATTGGTCGCCAATCCAAGCGTAGGTACCGGCAGTTCCGACATATCCTCCCCAGACATCTGTTGCACCTCCACGAGCAAATTTGGTTTCTTTCAATGTGCGCCAACGCATTTCGTCGAAGAAGTTAATACCTTCGCCTACAAATTCGCGACGGCGTTCGTCACGCACGTAATTACGAGCTGTTGTCTGGTTGGCAAATTTTGCATCCGGCGTAGCAATACCGGCACGGTCACGTACCTCTTTTACTTTCGCTTTCGCTCCAGGCAAGTCACCAGATTCTACCAATGCTTCAGCCCATTGCAACAATACATCCGCGTAGCGAAGGATAGGTTCGTCGATAGGATTAGCGGTACGATGGTCAAATTCAATGCCTTCGCCCACAAATTTACGGTGGCCGTAAACAAACTGATATGTTTGGTCCATACATCCACTAACAAGGTAACCATCCACTTTCTCAGGAGATCCTAAGTCAGTTTTGTTCTTCCCTGTTACCGGATAACGGTAAACGTAAGTTACGGCTTCAGTTGCAGCATTATTAAGTCCCACAAATTCTGAATATGGAACAACCACATTAAAATTCAAGCGTGGGTCGCGGTTTGCATACGCAGCCTTAATACGTGTTTCATTATTAGCAGGATCATAGAGAGCCTTAGCGTTATTAGATACTCCGGCTAATCCATTAGTACCGTTGATCTGTGTGGTCACAGTACCTTGAATTTCTGCTCCATTAAACAAAGTATTGCGAATGAAAAATACTCTACGGTCAACCACAGAGGTAGAATTCCATTCCGAAATAAAGTCCGACCAGTTAAAATCTTTGACGGTATTAGCATCAACAACCACTTCGTAAAGATCTACCACAGCAGGAGATACACGAATATCGCCCCAACAAGTAGCACCACCAGCTTTTCCACCTTGTTGATACATACCAAGATATTTCTGCATAACCGATCCGTATGCTGCTGAAGGTTCATAAATATATTGATTGCTCAATATCATTTCAGCGCAACGTTCGTTTTCTAATTTGAAGAGTTTCTTGTAGCTTTCAGCTCCGGCTCCGGTATAAAGCGCATAACCACATTCGCCTACTTTGGCATAATCGGCTGCGGCTTCGGTATATTTTTTCGTAAGCAAATAAGCGCGACCACGCAAAGCGTAGGCAAGTCCTTTGCTCGCACGACCTTCGCCACCGATATCATTATTCCGCAAATTAGGCTCGTTGATAGCATCTGTCAAATCTTGAATGATTGCTGCCCACACGTCCGCCTCAGGCGTTTGTGTTCGGTTACATTCATCGGCTGCAACCTCCTCTAAATAGAGGGGCACACCCAAACCACCGTTACCAAAGAGTTCATTCAAACGTCCATAGAAAAAAGCACGCAACACTTTCATTTCTGCTATACGCTCTGCCTTTTTCCCCGGCTCTATAGTGGATCCCGGAAGATGCGCAATAGCACCATTGGCACGATGAATACCATCGTAACACCACTTCCACGTGTCTGAAAAACGACGGTTACTCTCTTTTACACTACTTGTGAAGACACCGTCCATTCCCAAACGACTTTCTCCGGTCATACCAAAACAGTCCCAGGCAGCATAACCAACCCAAGCACTTTCTCCCATGATGTTTCCACCATAAACAGGTTTCTTCAAAGAGGAATAGACACCTGTGACCCCTTTTTCTACGAGTTCGTCAGTAGTCCACATATTACCGCCGGTAGTTTCCGAATAAGGAGCGGTATCCAAATCCACACATGCCGACAAACTGCCCAGCATGAGAATTGTTACTATTAAATATATTATTTTTTTCATATTATTATATCATTAAAAAGTGAGGTTGATACCGGCTGAATACATTTTTGCAATCGGATAGATAATTACTGAGCCACCCAATTCCGGATCAACAGCCGGGAAATCTTTAGATTTAATCGTCAACAAGTTCTCACCTGCTACGAATACACGACAACGACTAATTTTCGCTGCACTCAACCATGATTTAGGCAATGTATAACCAATTTGCAATGATTTGAGTTTCAAATAAGAAGTATTAAACAAATAGTCCGTATTGCTTGACATCCGATTGGTACCATTGTATAACCGCGGGTATTTTGCTGAGATATTAGCATTCGGGTCCTTCGCAGGATCGTAATTAGGATCGTAGAGCGGATTCGACGATTTGTCAATTGTTTCCATCGTTTTTACCGCATCGTAAGAATAAAACATATTGGCAGCATCCGCAGGGAAAGCGTCCGTAGGTTCGGTTGCCATTCTGCTATTAGCACCTCTGCCGTCAATATAAGCGTAAGAGCCTAATCGGAATGCAACTATGGCACTCAAGTCAAAGCCTTTATATTCTGCATTCAGATTGAAACCACCATTCAATTTAGGAACAGAAGATTTACCTGTAAATTCACGGTCATTATCGTCACCATACTTACCATCACCATTCACATCAGCCAACAGTTTTTCGCCGTACCAAATTTCGCCACTGCCTGTTCCGATTTTGTTGCCATTGAACGAATAGCCGGCTGCCACCATCGCTTTTGCCCAATCAAGGTCGGCTTTGGTACGAATCATACCGTCTTTCGGTCCCCCATTCGGATTCACCGAACCGTCACTATTGGTGTAAGTACCGGTTCCATGGTACGGTTTGCGCAAGAAATATTCGTCAATTGGATGACCTTCCACTCTGCGAGTGTCGCCACCTGTGGACACGTCACTGAGATTGGTATAACGCCAAGTAGGATTGCCGTCTTTGTCAAGCACTGTTGGATCTTGTGCATAAATCAATTTACCTTTAAACTTGGTCACTTCGTTGGTGTTGTAGTTCAAGTTGAAACCCACACTATAATGGAAATCTTTTCCTATTCTGTCGTTCCATCTTACATCCAAGTCTATACCTTTATTGGTCATATCACCTTGATTGCTTTGAGGTGCACCGACCGTACCCAACGTGAGGTACTGGGGTGGTGTGTTCAAAATACCGGTTGTTTTGCGGTAGTAATAATCCACATCCAAATTCAAACGGCTGTTGAGGAACGAAGCATCAATCCCAAAGTCGGTAGAAGTGGTGGATTCCCACATCAATGCGTAATTAGGCAATTGGCTAATTACCAAGCCGTTGGCAATCGCTTCATTGAACACACCAAGTGTCTTTTTATATTTTTCTTGCCAGTCGTAGTTACCACTGACGGTGTTACCCAACTCACCATACGCCGCACGAATCTTCAAATTGTTGACATAATCTTTTACAGGGGCAAAGAAATCTTCTTCGCTCACACGCCATCCGGCAGAAAATGAGGGGAAAATATCGCCACGATGTCCGGGAGCAAAACGAGAGGATGCATCCGAACGAAGGTTTCCTTCAAACAAATATCTATTATTGTAAACATAGTTTACACGACCAAAGTAAGACCGTATCGCATAGTCTGTTTTCGCACTACCTCCAATACTGGATACTTTGTCGGCTGCGGTAATGTCTGTTACCGACCACTCCATCAATCCTTCCTTGGTAGCACTGAAACCGCTACTTTTTGCATAGTATTGTTCTTGACCCGCAAACGCATCAATAGCATGTTTGCCGAATACACCGTGATAACGAAGTATCAAGTTAGTCGTGTAACTCATTGAATTATAAGCATACCGATACGATGTAGCAGTTGCAATATTAGGCGCATAACGTACAATAGCCGCATCGTCAGTGCCGATACGGAAACTGTAATTCGGCAAATTTTGACTGTAATGTTCGTCTTCGCGACTGTATTCATTGTAGTTGAATTTTGCTTCTGCCGAAATACCATTCCATATATCTACATTTGCATACCACGTGGTGTTGATGCGGGTATATTCATTTTGTCCGCCTTGAGATGCCACACTGTGCAAAATATTATTCATATTAGACATGCTGGGATCTTCAGAGCCACCATACAATCCTTGATATTTTGGAGTCATACCCGGATAAGCTTGTTGCAGATAAGTCATATCTGTACTACCCGGCTCTTTATACTCCTTAGTTGCCCAAGTTTGCGTACCAAACGTGATGAAGTCGGCAATCTTTGTTTCCACATTTGCACGAATGTTGTAACGTTGCAAACCGGTGTTTTCCAATGCCCCCGGATTGTTCTGATAACCTAATGACAGCAAGTAATTGGAGGTTTCGCTACCGCCTGAAACAGAAAGATTGTGTTTCTGATAAGTGGTGGCTTGGAACATTTCTTGCGCCCAATCGGTGTTAGGATAGGCCAACCAGTTAGGAATTTGATTGCCATTATTCGGATTCGTGTAAATACCATTTGGATTAGCATTCGCAGCTTCCCACGCAGAAATTTGTTCTGGAGAATACCAAGAAGACTTTCCTGACGTATTTATCTGTGCGATATTGTGGTACTTCATGTAGTCCGGCATATTGGACATAAATTTCAAGCCGGTTTCTGCTTGTTCACGGGCAAACAGACCTGAATAGGTAACCGTTGGTTTTTCTTTTTTACCCTTTTTAGTAGTAACCAAGATTACCCCGGCAGCAGCACGCGAACCATAGATAGAAGCCGAAGCGGCATCTTTCAAGAAGTTGATGCTTTCGATATCATCGGGGTTCAACACATTCATGTCGCCCTGAATTCCATCAATCAAAATCAACGGATCGCTAGCGTTGAAAGAAGTAGTACCCCGAAAACGAATAGAAACCGATTCACTCCCCGGATTACCATTGCCTTGTGTGACGCGGATACCCGGAGCCACCCCGCCTAAAGCGGCAGACATGTTCGTAAACGCTCTGTTTTCCAATTTCTTGGCATCTACAGTCGCCACAGAACCTGTTAGGTTGGCTTTTCTCTGCGTACCATAACCTACAACCACTATTTCATCGAGATCACTGGCACTTTGTTTCAACGAAACATTAATGGTTGTTTGCCCGTTTACGGCAACGTCTTGGGTCAAATAACCAAGATAAGATACTTGTAGTGTGGCGTTTGACGACACGTACAACGTGTATTGTCCATCCAAATCGGTGGATACTCCATTACCGGGATTGCCTTTTTCGACAATACTGGCTCCAATGATGGGTCCATCAACATCACTAACAACACCGGATACGGTGATTTTAGCCCCCTGTGGGGACTCGGCGTGTGTGAGTTGTACCCCCCCCCCTGCTAAGAGGAAAGACGCTGATAAGAGCATCACAGACGCAAATTTACTTAATTTGTTCTTCATACTATTTAGTTTATATTAATTACATCCAATTTAATAAATTTTACAATTCCGAGCGCAAAGATAAGACCTTTTTTTTGAATTTTTCACACTTTTAAGTTAAAGAAAGTTAATATTTACAATAACTATCTTTGAAAAATCATACAAAATCGTCTAATCATTTCAATCATAGTTTATTAGCGATTACAAAGTTCTTTAAACGAACAGTATTCACATGTTTGAGAAATTTCTGTTTGCACGAACGGAATGCCGGGATTGAATAAATCGTCGATTTTATTCAGCAGAAGGGTATTAAAGTCTGATTGCACCTCGTGAAAATCGGTGATGGGTTCTTTGTTTAAGAGTACGGTAGGCGAATAGTCGTCTTTGTGTGCTTGACGAATATAGAGCAACTGGGGCACAACGGGCATTCTGTCATTGAACCGGGTCGATTCTCGCACGCTCGGATTCCCGCACAGGCGGGAATCTCCTTCTTGAAGCAGCGCGGAAGCATAAACAAATGTTTGAAAAATATGCGCCGCACGGTTGGTTTTTGGCTCAAAAAGTTCGTCGATAGACTTCGGTTCTTTGGCACTGCCGCCCGTTTTGTAATCTACAATATAGAGTTTGCCGTCTTTTTCGTCCAAACGGTCGATGATGCCTCCTATTCGTACGGATACCCCTTGTGGGTGTCCTTCACGACGGTCAGGCAAGGCGTATTCCCCGGCTATGCGCAACTCTAAGCCACGAATCGTGAATGGCGTGTGCTGCCGGTCGAAACGAATCAACCGTTTTATCATCTCCACAATCACATGAAAATTGATGAGTTGCTCGCCATTAAAATCCTCTTTATGTACGTTTCGTTCATTGAAATATTCTTTTTTGAAAGCCTCCAACACCAATTTTTCAATGAGGTACGGTTGTTTCAAAAATCCGTCAAGGTATTCACCGGAGACTTCTAACTGAAAATCGGACTTGTTGGCATGAGATGCCTCCACTCCGCCTGCGGCTCCGGTCGACATGACGAGTGCTTGCTCCGCCCGGTCGACATGACGGTGACGGTTGGTAATTGGTTGATAAAGGTATTCCGCCGCGCGATGAAAAATGTTGCCGAACACGGAATTGTCGAGTTCGTCTGCCAATTCCTCTTTTTCGCGCAAGCCCTTGATGTATTCCAAATAAAAGCGGTAGCTACAATTAATATAGGTGTTGAGAGCCGTCGGCGAAAAAGCGCGGGCTTCCGAATTGGTGTTAAAATCGAAGCGATTGTTCAGAGCTTGCATGATTTCCGGCGATTTTGCGACCGTAATCGCCTCCGTTTGACGCGGTTTGATGGCTGCTTGCAACGAAAAACGTTGGATTTTGTCTTTCAAATCCGGGTCGACGAGCAACTGCAACAAAAAACGGCTGATTTCCGCCTTGCCCGTTTGCGTCTTGTCGGTGCTGTAAACTAAGGTGATTTTTTCGGCGCGCTGAATGAGACGATAAAAATAGTAGGCATAAATCGAATCCTGATGATCGATGGTGCTCATGCCGAAATGCTCGCGCAAAAACTGCGGCACAAACGTGTTTTCGCCGGTCGTGCCGGGCATAAAACCCTCGTTGACGTTCAGCATCAGCAGATTTTTGAAATCCAACGTGCGCGTTTCGAGCACCCCCATGATTTGCAGTCCTTTCACCGGTTCGCCGTGAAAGGGAATTTGCACCGTACTCAATAATTTACGCAAGAGACGAAGAAAAATCGGCTTGCCCATAGACCTGTTTTCCGTGGTCAGCAGGGCGTGCAGGCGATTCACTACTTGATAGGCACGAAAAATCGACTCTTGATGCAGTCCGGTGTAAATTTGGTTGCCGTCGAGTTCCGAACCCTCTTTGGAAGTGTCCACCTCGTGTTTTTGTCCAATGGCTTGGATGAGTTCCAGCAGATAGCCGGCTAAAGCGAGCGTGTCGGGCAACGGTTTGAATAGTGTAGGGGCGTTGCATGCAATGCCCTTACAAGCAATAAAAAACAGTTTTTCCCTGATGATTGTTTTTTCTAAGGTGGCGGCTCCCGGAAAAATCAGCGAAGTGTAGGGATGGCGCAGCACCGGCAATACATATTTATAATAGAACGTTTGGTCAGATGCACGATAACCTTTGGTTTGCATCTCCGTCACCACCTGCAAAAAGCTACTAATGGCAGTCTGCGTGATGGGAAATCCCATCGTGATATTCACATTTTCCACTTTTTGGGGCGGAATGGCGTGCATCACGATCGGCAATAATTTTTCGTTGCACAACACAATCGCCGAATTGGGTTCTGTGAACGAGGAAAGTTGATTCAGACTGTCAATCCACGGACTAATCGCCGCAGCTTGTGCACTTTCCGATGGTGAGGCGAGAAAAGTGATTTCCGCAGTCATGAGGGGATGTCTCCCTTCGGTCGACATGACGGCGGATGTATCTAATGCCGAGCCAAACTTTTGAATATTATGCTTGATAAATCGTCCGGCTTCCGTTTCGAGATAATATTGGTCGTAATCCCAATAAAACAAGGCATTGGATTTCAGGCGTTTGAAAAGTTGCTCTTCGCATTTGCTCAGCACATTAAAGCCGACAAACACATAGTGAGACTTGTCGTCAGGGGATTGCGGGTCATCACCCTCAATGACGGCGCGCATCAGCATGCCCGGGTAAGCGGTGTTTTGCGCTTGGAGTTTTTGTTTGAATTTGGTGTACACTTCTCCGAGAATATTCCAGATATTGCGGAAAGCGGTTTTCAGAGCGGTGTCACCTGCGAAAAACTGTCTGAATCGCCGCATCAGTGCTTCTTTTTGGTCGTCGGACAAATGCGTGAAATCGTCACGCAAGGCATCCAAATCCTGCAAATTGCTAAAAAGCGCCCGCGCATTCACCAAGTTTTTGTCGATGTCGTCAAAATCATTGAGGAGTACCTCACCAAAAAAGAAAAATTCATCAATCGTTTCGGTGGAAGGTTCGGTGGCGTGTGCGTTAAACACCTGAATATACACTTCATACAACCCGGCGATCAGTTGCATGCTATCGCCTTTTTGTCCGGCAAATGCCTGTTCAAACAGATTTTCGATAGACATATAATGTGGTGCCCACAAAGGTTGTTGCGCCTCTTTGTACAGATAATTATTAAAAAACAGACCTGCGCGGATATTCGGAAACACGACCGTAATATCCGACAAATCAGTGCCGAAGCGCGCAATTAAGTCTTTCGCGACGAGACTCAGGAAAGGCTGGGGAGTGTGATCCGCCATCCGTTTCGATTAAAAAGGCAGGTCGTCCGACGAATCTGCCGCTGCTGCTGCCAATGGATCTGCTTGTGGTGCGGCCGGTGCGGTATACGCGGGCGCAGCAGGTTGTGGAGCCACTTGAGGTGCACCATAAACCGGAGCTGTGGGCTGAGGAGCGCCGTAGGACGGAGCGCCACCGTATGCCGGTGCTGCCTGTTGTGGTGCAGATCCTGCCACTTCCACTTTCCAAGCGCGGGCACTGGTGTACCACCGGCCGTTGTTTTCGCGACTTTCAAGGTCAAAATCGACTGTCAGCATCGTTCCCGGAGTGAATTGGGAAAGATTGATGCGATCGCCCCACACCATGATACAGACTTTTTTTGGGTATTGTCCGTCCGTTTCCAGGATAAATTCTTGTCGACGCCATTCGCCGTTTGCACCTTGTCCCGTTACTGCGGGCAAAATTTGCTCTAATTTTGCAGTTAATTGCATGTTGTTAAACTTTTTATGTATGTTAGTTGTTATAATTTTGTAGAGGTACAATGAATCGCGCCTTTACAGAATTAGAGTACAAAAATACAACAAAAATTTCAAAAGTCATGGAAAAACAAGGAAAATTTGAATTGAAATTGCGAAAAAATTCACATTTCATGTTTAATTTGGTTGCAACGAACAACGAAGTCGTGTTGACAAGTGAAGGTTACACCACGAAAGAAAATGCCAAAAAGGGAATCGAAGCGGTACGCAAAAACTCCCAAATTACCGGTAAGTTCCTGAAATTGGTTGACTTACCTACCACAAAAGTGTATTTCGTGCTGAAAGCTGAAAACGGCGAAATCATCGGACGCAGCCAAATGTACGTCGACGATGCGACCCGCAAAACCGGTATTGCCGCAGTAAAAAAATACGCCCCTACGGCAGCGTTGGTCGACAAGACCGTTTGATTGGCATCACAATCCTCAAAAAAGTAACTATCAAAAAAACCGGACGAGTATCGTCCGGCTTTTTTTTGATAACTCGTGCTATTATTTTAATTTCAACACGAAATTGACACGACGGTTTTGTGCGCGTCCTTCGGCTGTGTCATTTGACGCTACCGGTTCACGATCGCCACTGCCCACAATGGACAGGCGCGTTGGATCCAAGCCTTCCCGCATCAGATAATCCTGTACATAACCTGCACGTTTTTCCGACAAGGCTTGATTGGCTTGCGATTGACCCGTATTGTCGGTGTGACCTTCAATAATCAAATTGTAATCCGGATTTGCCGACACCACAGCTATCACATGCTTCAAAAGACCGTAATAGTTCGGATCAATCTTGTATTCATTGGTGGCATATTCGATGACTCCTACGATTTCCGGTTGTGCTACAGGCGCGATCGGAGCTTCAACCACTTCAGCGATTTCGTCAATTATTTCATCCACAAGAACATCTTCAGGAACATACTCTTTCGGAACATAAACCGGTTCGAAGTAAGCCGGCGCTTCTACCACTTCTTTCTTGACCTTCTTGGTTTTCGGGCCAAATGCCAACACGAAACCGGCTTGTATATTAGTGCCTTTCAAGTGTGTTGGAACCGGCATATTATCCGTCGTTTTTGAGAAACGAAGCGGAATTTGATCGACTGCCAAATAGAGATCGACCACCCCTAATTTCAGCTGGGTACCAAGACCAAACGAACTCCACTGACCATCCAACAAGGAATAGCTGAGGCTGGGATGAAACCATTTGAGCGGACGAAAATTGGCTGATGCGGTCACATCCGTAAATGCCGATTTGTTGATAAACAAGGTGGACGACATCAAGCCAAAGCTGATTTTGTCGTTGAGAATGCTGTATTCTGCACCCAAATTGAAGCGGGTCGACAAAGCCGTTGAATAGGCTTTATTAGAATTGCTAAATACAAACGAGTTTTTCAACGAGTCCAATTGATTTTCCAGCTGGTCGCCAATGCTGACATACGAACCGTCCGGATGTTGTTCATTCAAGTCATAATCTGCTCCGGTGAATGTGTAGCCGCTATTCACGTTGCTATTCGTCAAGTTTTTTGACCAGCGAATAAATCCTAAATCCGTTAAAGCTGCGGACAATTGCAGATTGGGCAGCAATTGATAGGTCACACCCAAATCTACGCCAAGACCCCAATTGGACGAAAAAGCAGCACTTAAAATATCCGAAGCACTCAAATTATCCTTAAAGTCGATGTTGTCAAAATCAATAATTTGCCCATTGACGTTTTCTGCATCTTTGAACGGAATGGTGGTATACGGCAAGGACGCATGCAGTTTTCCTGTACCGTTGATCGTCCATTCATCGCGGTTTGTTGTCAATTTCAGATCATTGAAACTGGTGTGCACATTCGCCTGTCCAATCAGGTATTTCAATTTGGCACCCACCGTCAATTTGTCGTTGAGTTTGCGCGACCAGCCCACACCTATTTCCATATAAAGCGATGCTTGCACGCCCACTTTTGTCAAATCAAATGTACTGGCTTTTTCCATGCCATATAAGCCAAAAGAAAACAAATCTTTCGGCAGAAAAATGTCGGATGTGGATTTTTGCGTTACATCAAATGAAAAATAATTTTGATTTTTACGTAACCCGAAGCCCAACAGTTTGTATGACAAATTGGTATGCAGACGCGTATTGTTGTGCAAAGCGTCGTAAAAAGCATCGCGACGGCTGCCCGCATTCTCATCCAAAAACGTCATCGTTTTGCCGTCTTTGTTGAAAATAACATCATTAAACACCAGCGAATTGTTGCCTCCTCCTAATGAGAAAGTCGGGAGGAACGGCAGTTCAAGATACCAATCGCTTTCCGGTTGAAATGCCGGATTAAACACACTGCGTTCGGGAATGCCTCGCATGAAGTAAAGGGTGTTACTTTGCGCCCACGCACTTGCCGTAGTACTCACAATACACACGACGAGTAGTAATTGTTTGATATTTTTCAGTTTCATACGATTCTATTTACAGATTTTTGATATTTACTTTACCGTTTACTTTAGCTCTCACTTTGAGTTGAATATAATCATCGCCTCTCAAATCAACGGGGGCTTTCAACGTGCCTGATGAATATTCGACCAACAAATAACGGACGTTCAAGTAATCTTTTACTTCCAGCGGAGCGGTATCCGCTATGCCTTTGCCACCGGCAGGCAACTTAACCGACCAAGGCGTTGAGCCGGGTATTATTTGTTCATTTTCATCCAAACGATAGATTTTAATATCGGCATCCACCGGCAATTCATTCACATAATCTAAATACAAAGTGACCGTTGCATTTACATCTTCCGGTTTCAAATCCGTTGTCAAATCGGCATCAATGGTATCATTATACAGAATAAGACTGCCCGTGTTCAAAGAGAACGGCAATTCCACATCCTCTTGCAGGCTAAGTTCGGCAGTCGACGAAATGTTTTGCATGTCTACTCCGGGATGCTCGATATCATCAATATGGGGTGTTTCCAAACTGTAATCCACTGTCAACCCCGTCAGATTTGTCGTGAACATATTCATAAATGTCGTCCGATCGGCCGTCTTAGTAAATGTTTCTTTATTTAATGTCAACAGCGTAGTAGTGCTTGGGTTAATATTAAACGCTATATTTTCTAATGTCTTTGTGCTGCCATCTTTATATTGAGCTTCTAATAAATTGAGTTTCATAATCAATGGCGTTCCGACGGTAGAAGCAACCGTAAAGTTAAGTTTCGGGTCTGCAAAGATAAGGTTGCTGCCTTCTGCGAGGTATTTTTGCATATCAGCGTCCACATTAACGTTTTTCGTTTCACCGGGAATTACCAAATTGAACCAGCCATAAGCCGTGTATTCTTGCGGAGCAAACGTGATGTTTATATCAATTTTGCTGCTTTGTCTTAACGTAGTTTGACCATCACCGATTAGTTCCAAAGAAGTAATGATGTCTTTCGTACAATCCAGATTAAACGGATCGTCGAACACCACTGTCGTTTCTCCGGTACCTTTATTAAGGAATGTAGTCACTGTTTTTTGCGCAGCCGAGTTATATTGTGGAAATTTCAAGGTTATTTTCAGCAAATCATCCGTTTTAATATCTAAATCAGTCGACCTAATCCGGAGAGTGATTTGTTCTTTTCTCAAATCAATGTGATCGATTTTACGGGCAGTTGGAACGTCAAATGCACCGGCAAGCGAAAAAGCAAAATCATGTGTTACGTTCGTCCCCGTGGGAATCACCCCTGCACCAATCGTGTTGATCATCCATGTTATCAGCGCATTATCCGCAAACAAATCGGAAATCGCCAAATTTGCCATATCCGCACTGAAACTGCTAAAATCCTCATTAATCTGGGTCATGCTCCAAACTTGCGGTTCATCGGTAAAAAACAAAGCCGCAATGCCGGCGTCATTCACACCAATCGTTGCTTTCGAATCGGACTGGTCGATGTGTTTGAGCAAACTGTCGATACGGAAAATCGTTTCAGTCAACACAGGCGTTTCGAAAGTGCCTCCCAACTGAATATCTTCCGAAAGATTGTCCAAATCAAGCTCCTCGCCCATACAAGAAGTCAACCAAAGACCTCCCGCCACTACAGCGGCGAAACTAATTTGTTTAAGAAAAGATGTTCTCATAAAATAATAAAATATATTAATTTGTATTAAAAAATCCGCGCACAAAGGTAATACTTTTTTTCAAAAAAAAAGCATAAAGCGAAAAATTGATAGAACAACCCATCAAAAAATGTTCGATTTCTATTTTAGACTCATCGCACTACGATTATTTTTTGCATATTTACCCAATCGGAACCGTCAATTCGCACAAGATACAAGCCTTCGGATAAGGACGATACATCTATCCGGTCTGTAATATTCGGTTCAATGTGAACTATTCAAATTTTACCGTAAACTCTACTCTGCGATTTTTTGCGCGACCATCAACCGTTTCATTTGTGTCAATAGGCTTGGTATCTCCATAACCTATGGCATTAAAACGATTGGGGTCTATCATCACTGCATAAATCAAAATAAGTGCGTATCAGAGGAAGCAAGTCATTTCTTTTCGTAATATCAAAATCATCTTTGTATATTTCTACAGACAGATTCAAAATAAAACCCTGATATCTTTTGGAGTAGTCTGCAAAAAGATTGGAGCGAGCCACTCTAATTTGCCAAAACAAAGCGAGCAATGCAATGACTACTCCAAATGTTGCTATCATGTTCATTATATTCATATTGTTCCATTTATTTGTCCCTACTCTTTACAACACAAAAAGCCACACCAACAACAAGGGGTTTAAATCCATTGCTATTAGCGCGGCGAAAGGTAAATCCGCGTCATCCGCGTTCCATTGCCCTTCACCTTTCCTCGTTTTTCTATCGCTTTAGCTGCCACCCGTTTCGACCATTTATGCTTATATTTAAAAATACCTTTGTACAGAATCGGCGATTGCCCAACTTGCCCCACTATTGCCCAATTAATTCATAGATACTTACTGCGCCAATTTTTATTCAACATTTATCCGACATTGTTAATTTCATATTTGGCGTTATTGTGGCGGTTTTGGCTTTATTATGGCGTTTTTAATCTATAAAAACTTCCTGCGCCAAAAGTACCTGCCTGTTCTAATATGTTAATTTTAACAAGTTCTGCAATTTCTCGCGAAGCCGTTCTTTCAGAGGTTTCATTTATTTCTTGATACTCGCCATTTGTAATTTTCCTTTTTTCTTTCACATACAAAACGGCTTTTATTTGCCTGTCGTTCAGTCCTAACTTTTGCAGTTCTTCTTCGGTAAAACGGTCTTTGAAAAGCGTTACCAAAAATCCGCCGTCCCGCTCTGTCAGTGCGGGTTCCGGAAGTCCTGCCTCTTTGCAGGTTTCAATGATTTTGATTGTACCACGCCCCCAAGTGTCAATCAGTCCGCCTTTGAAACATACATCGGCAATCAGCGGATTGCGAGGTTTTGAAGAATGAGTATGCTTCAACGATTTCAAACTTATACCTTCGGGCAAGCCACCATCATTCCAAATATTGATTTTATCGTCATACACACGAAGTTGAATAAAACTGCCCATATAATTGCGGTGTACCAATGCGTTAAGCAACATTTCTCGTTGAGCGGGCATTGGATATTC
>JAISKM010000050.1 GCA_031261285.1 Candidatus Symbiothrix sp.
GGCACAGAAAATTTTGTGCGATTCAATTCGTTGCCGATGGGCAAGAAATTTTATGTGGGATATAGTATTACTTCGGCAACTCTTGACACATTTGCCGTTTATAACACTTCATTTAATGCTGCGAATAATCCAATCAGTCGCAATACCGCGTGGATAAAAGATGCGCAGGACGTTTGGACGAAAGCGAGTGAATACGCTGCAAATCCGATGGCTACGTCCTTGGCAATCCAACCTTTACTGCATTTTACTCCTATTTCTTCAATTATTAATAATAATGATAAAAAAAACATTAATTTCATTTATTTACGTGAAGAAAATAAACTAATTTTGCCAAAAATTGCTAATGATAAAGGAATGTTGTATCTTTACAACATCACAGGACAATTAGTACAACAGATAGAAGTGCCTCAGGGACAGGATGAGGTAACTTTGAAACAACAAATAAAAAACAGCGTAGGGCTTGTCCGTTTGGTACGAGGCAATCAAGTTTATACAGGGAAAATTATTTATTAACGTTAAAAATAAAATTTAGTATGTTCAAAAAAGTGTGTTTATCACTGCTTATGTGCGTTTTAGCAGTAGGATTGTTTACTTCGTGTAAAACAAAACTCAATCCGTTGACTTCTCAAAACATTAAAGCAGAGCCGCAACCCTTGGAAATGGTTGCCGGAAAAGTGCCCGTGACTATCAATGCAACTTTTCCTCAAAAATGGTTCAACAAAAAATTAACCTTGGTGGTAACTCCGGTGCTCCGTTATGACGGCGGTGAAGCAACCGGTACTTCTTACACCTATCAAGGCGAAAAAGTTGTTGGCAACGGTCAAACAATTTCTTACGAAAACGGTGGAAACGTAGTATTGAAATCTACTTTCGACTATATTCCTGCCATGCACAACTCACAATTGTATTTGGTTTTCCAAGCATTGGTAGGCAAAAAAGAAATTGCATTACCGGCTGTCCAAATTGCTGATGGCGTATTATCGACCGCAGGTTTATTGAATGCCGGCTCGGAAAATGCGTCTATTGCTCCGGACAAATTCCAACGCATCATTCAAGAGGCTCACGATGCTAACATCCTGTTCTTAATCCAACAAGCAGAATTGCGTGCAGGTGAATTGAAAAAAGGCGAAGTTACCCAATGGAAAGACATCGTATCACAAGCCTATTCTGCTTCCAATCAGAAAGTAAATGTGGAAATTTCTTCTTATGCTTCCCCGGATGGAGGTTATACATTGAACGAAAAATTGGCTGAAAAACGCGAAGGCAATACAGAAAAATATTTGAATAGCGAATTGAAAAAAGCCAACGTGGATGTTCCTGTAAATGCTCGTTACACTGCTCAAGACTGGGACGGTTTCAAAGCATTGGTGGAAAAATCCAATATTCAAGACAAAGATTTGATTTTGCGCGTATTGTCTATGTATTCCGATTCGGAACAACGTGAACGTGAAATCAAAAATATCTCGGCTGTTTATTCTAACTTGGCAGACGAAATTTTACCGCAATTGCGTCGTTCTCGCTTGACGGCTAACGTAGAAATCATCGGTAAATCGGACGAAGAAATTGCTGTTGTGGCAAGTTCTAATCCTAAATCATTGACCGTAGAAGAATTGTTGTATGCTGCTGCTTTGGCTAAAACAACCGATGCAAAAGGTGCTATCTATCAAAAAGTAACGGAACTTTATCCGAAAGATGCGCGTGGTTTCAACAACTTGGGCGCGATAGAATACGCTAAAGGCAACATCGCAAAAGCAGAATCTTTGTTCAATCAAGCAAACTCATTGGCAGGCAACTTGCCGCAAGCCAATTTGAACTTGGGTTGGGTAGCATTGGCTAACAATGATGCCGCAAAAGCAGAACAATATTTCGGTAAAGCCGCAGGCGTACCCGAATTGAACAACGCTGTGGGTTATTTGGCTGCTCAAAAAGGCAACTACGCACAAGCCGCTCAATCTTTCGGACAAGCCGCTACCAACAATGCTGCTTTGGCTCAAATCTTGAACAAGGATTACAACACTGCACTGAAAACATTAAATGCAGTGGCTGCTCCGAATGCACAGACTTCCTATTTGAAAGCAATTGTTGGTGCTCGCACCAACGATTTGAACACAGTGACTACCAATTTGAAAAACGCTGTGAAATTAGACCCGAGTTTGGCAACTTATGCTTTGGGTGATGTTGAATTTGCAAAATTCGTAGCAAATGCAGCATTCTTGAGTGCTGTAACCAAATAAAAATCGTTCCGCGATTTTTGAAATATTGCAAAGGAGTTGCTCGAAAATGCGAGTAACTCCTTTCCTTTTCATAAAACAAATTTTTTTGCGTACATTTGCACCTTTGAAACCCCTAAAAAGAAAAATGGGATGTCAGTAATTATCAAAGAAATTTCCGAGAAATCGGACTTGAAAAAGTTTGCACAATTCAATATTGATTTGTACAAAGGCAATCCCTATCATGTTCCCGGACTGATAGATGACGAATTGATGACGTTAAGTCGCAAGAAAAATCCGGCATTTGAGTTTTGTGATGCCATCTATTTTTTGGCATACAAAGACAATCAAATCGTCGGTCGCATCGCCGGTTTGATTAATTATCGCGCCAACGAAACGTGGAAACAAAATTATGCACGATTCAGTTTTGTGGATTTCATTGACGATGAGGAAGTCTCGCA
>JAISKM010000154.1 GCA_031261285.1 Candidatus Symbiothrix sp.
TTAAAAACACAAGGGGACGGGTTGGTTCATTGTGCGTCATCTCAATTGATTGGGGTTACAATTTTCCTCCAAAAATTCTTTCATATACGGTAGTGTATATGAAATTTTTCCGTATCCGGTGGCCTTAATTACACCGGCTTCAAGGCACCGCTTACGGTAGTTGGATATATAGTTTTTCTTCTTGCCCATCCGCTCCACTATATCGCTAAAGTTGCTTTCGACGTCATCGTGACTCATAGCAAAAATAAAATCCCTATCTTTTGGTGACAGGCTGTCCAAAATTAATTCGTGGACATTCCGAAAGAGTTCGACTTTTGACCGTACCACAGCCTCCTTGAAATTCTTTGGTGTGACACGTGAGCCGCTAATCTGCCAAAGATAATATCCAAGGAGTTGAATCAAATACGGGTAGCCGAATGTCGCCTGCGCCGCATCCTGTGATAACTTTAATGAGAGTTTTTTATTTGCAGTATTAAAAGACTCGAAATATTCTAACTGAACAAGTTTTACAGATACATTCTCAAGAGTCACTCTATTTGCTCTACGTAAAAAAGTTAATACTCTATCGCGAAGCACCGATGATATTGCTTCCGGCAATCCTGCCATCAGTAAAACAACATCGTAATTTTCTCTAACAATATGTTGATATGTGGTCACAAAGTTTCGCATATCTTCCGAATGCTTTTGTACTTCATCAATCAAAAATATTATTTGTATCTTTTGCTGCTTGAGAAAATCAAGCATTTTTGTAAGCTGAAAACGAAAGCTGTTTGTAAAGTTAGGAACATCTTTTGACTCTATGAATTTTACACCTATTCCAAATGCCGAAATATCACTAATCGATGGCAAACTTTTTTTGATAGATTTCGGCATTTTTCGATAAATCTCTGAGAGGATATTATTTAGCATATCATCGGTTGCTGTCACATTGACTGTTATTTTCTTTTTTTGATTGTCAAATTTTTGAATGTCCGACAGTATTGCCGTCTTGCCGGAGCCGCGGATACCTATCAAGATGGTAGTACGCCAAGGACTGTTCGGATCTTCCAAGGCCGCAGAAAACTCGGAAATCACATGGTCTCTCCCGACAAAATGTTCCGGTTTCCTTCCAAAAGCAGGATTAAACGGATTCATGCTCAGCCCTCCTAAAAAGTAGTTTTTTTTATACTTTAGATTATTTTTTATACTCTTTTATACTTTGAGTTATATTTTATACTCTTTTATACTCTTGGTCAAACCGCCTACATTTTACATTCGTGACGACCTACGGTCTGATCCGAAATGCATACCGGGGCAACATACAATCAGAAATCACCATGGACGATCTGTTCGTATGATTTTGAGGACACTCACCGACATCCACAATAATAAGCGCATAATTTCACACCTCAAAACAAATCGCTTAAAGTAACTTCTGATTGTACTATACCGGAATACTTATTTTGTTTTATGCCGTAAGTGGTAATCATTGTGATGTGAGTTGATTTTTTTGCCTTTGTTTCACTTGCAAATGTCGCGACTTTATTCTTTAGATTTTCGCTGTACTCTTTGTCGATTTCAAACGGCGCATTTACAAACTTACATTCACAAATATTGATGATGTTATCTATGCGGTCTATGAGGAGATCGATTTGCGCACCTTTTCTGTCTTTTGATTCGTTAGCACTTTTCCATGCGAAAATAACTGTGAGAATACCGGCAATGCCTAGTTTATTTTGGATTTTATCAATATGGAGCAAACATAATTTCTCGAACGACAGCCCGGCCCATGCATTTTGCGCACCGCTACCCAAACTTTTTGACCAGTATCCCGGACTGAGTTGCTTGTTGTTGTTCATGAACCTAAAATAGAACAATGTAAAAAAGTCAATAATCTGATAGATATATAATCCTTTCCGCCCCGAAAAGTCATTGTACTTCTCGATAAAACCACACTGTTCCAGTTCCTCAAGCGTCTGTGTAGCTGTTCCACCGGTTGTAATATTCGCTCGCTTTAGCAAATCATCGCGTGTCATTCCGTATCTGTGCATACTTAATATTTCAAGCAGTTTTAAATGCCTTTCAGGATTCGCAAAAAGAGACGCAAACAACATGTTAAATTCATCATACATCGGGGCATCCTTGGCAAAGCACAGAGCATCTATATTTTGTGCCACACTCAATCCCCTTCTGAGTTGGTTCAAATAAAACGGTATGCCTCCGAACACCATGTATAGCGTGGCTATGTCGCGTTGCTCAAATTCAATGTCCTTATACTGAAGATACTCGGCGGTCTCACTCAAGGAAAACGGTGCCACGCGCATCCTGTGCGTCACCCGATTGTGCAGACCGCCCTTATTTTTAATCAGTTTGTTGATCATCCATGACGTTGCAGAACCGCAAACAATTAAAAAAACTTCCGGCTTAGATGCCGCCCAACCGTTCCAGAAATGCTCCAGCGCCGTGAGAAATCCTGCCTTTGGAGTATCAAGCCAAGGAAGCTCATCGATGAAAATAACGCTTTTTTTTCCTTTACGCAGATTTTTTTCTAAATGAACAATCAAATCTTCAAATACATCGTACCAGTTGTCAGCAGGTGCTTCGATTTGTGTACCATATTTCTTTAATGCCGTATAAAAGTTGTGTATTTGTATATCTTTGCTTTCCTTTGCAAGACCGGTAATGCTGAATGCAAAATCCTCATTAAAAAACTCGTTGACCAAATATGTTTTTCCGACTCGTCGCCTTCCATAAAGTGCAATAAATTCAGATGTGGGTGATTGTAAATATTCATTTAGTAATGCCTGTTCATAAACTCTGCCTATGATTTTCATTTTTATTCTCGCTTTCTACTATTAACATCGAACTGGATAGTCAGCCAACCGACCCAATAATCGGTGCCGTTTGGCTGATTATTATATTGTAATTATATATCTAAATCGTGTATTTGCAATGCTTATTTTGATAATATTCGAAATAAATATTATTGCTGAATAAAAATAGTCAGCCAAACGACCCAATAATCGTCATCGTTTGGCTGACTATCATATTGTATATTTATACCTAAATCGTGTATTTGCAATGCTTATTTTGATAATAAGTGTTTGTCATCCCGGGCTTGACCCGGGATCCAATCCCTTGACCTTGACCTTACTTGTTTCACCGTCACCTTCACCTTGACCGTCTTACTTCCGACTTTCACGCTGATTTTCGTCTTTCCTTTGCAAACCCGGATTCACAATTGCATTGTATGAACAAATATGCTAACATAATAGTAATTTGTTAGCATATTTGTTCTAAGGAGATGGTTAGAACGAAAAGGATCGCATTATAAAAATAGCAAATGCCAACCATGGAATTGTCACTGCATCAGAAGTGGATAAGGCTAGAATTGCAAGAAGGGCTTTGTCTGAATTATGCGAGAGTGAGAAACTCATTCGCGTCCAACGTGGTATTTATGCGACTGAAAATGCATGGGCTGACGAGTTCTTTTTAGCCCAATATCGTTTTTCAAACGGAATATTTTCACACGAAACAGCATTATATCTCCATGGATATTCAGATAGAGTGCCTGAACGACTTATTATGTCGTTTCCTTTCGGTGTAAACGTAACGCGGATTAAAGCTGTCGGCATAATACCAATTGTATTAAGGAATTACTATGAATTAGGCAAAAAGATAATCACTTCATCAGGCGGTCATACTGTATCGGTATATTCGATTGAACGCACACTTGTTGATATACTAAAGCCAACGCGTCAGACAGATATACAATTAATCGCTCCTGCCTATAAACAGTATCTAAAATCACCAGAACGCAATATCCCCATGTTGATGGACTATGCGGACAAATTCAAAAGGAAAGACAAAGTCATGTCATACTTGGAGGTACTTCTATGATATTCAAAAATTCAATGAGCTTAAAAGCAAAAATCAATCAGATTGCAAAGGATAAAAAGATTTCAGCAGGTCAGGCGCTGCAAAATTACTTGATAGAGAGAATACTAGTCAGACTTTCAAAGTCTGAATTTCGTTCAAACTTTATTGTTAAAGGCGGATTTCTAATAGGTGGAATGATTGGCCTCGATTCACGCACAAC
>JAISKM010000014.1 GCA_031261285.1 Candidatus Symbiothrix sp.
GCCGAAAGATTGGGGCTGAAACCCGAAGATTGCCTTGTGGTAGAAGATGCCGAAGCGGGCATAACGGCAGCAAAAGCGGGAAAAATGAAAGCCCTCGCAGTCGGCTCTGCATCTAACGACAAACGCGCAGATTTGGCAGCAAAAGATTTGTCAGAAATTGCGATAGATGAGATGATTAATTTGTAAAAAAAACAAAAAAATATAATTTATGTACGGTAGATTGACAAAATCTATTGCACATAAATTTTTTTTATAAGAATTTTTACTAAAAATGGTTGGAATTAAAATAAAACCATTTAACTTTGCAGAAAAATTCTATGGAAAAAATAAAAAATATCGGCGACTTTTTTAAAATGTACGTTGAAGGCTTTAAAAACCTGTCAAAAACAAGCAAAATATTATGGACAATAATTATTGTAAAATTGTTCATAATGTTTGCCGTTATGCGTGCGTTTTTGTTTCCGAATTTTTTAAACTCAAAATTTGATACGGAAGAAGAAAAAGCGGAATATGTGATTGAACAAATAACAAACAACTAAGAACTAAGAGTTAAGAACTAAGACAGGTGCTGCCTGTTTAAACTCTTAACTCATAACTCTTAACTTTTAACTAATATCTAATAACTAAACACTAAATTTATGGATTTATCATTAATTGATTGGTCGAGGGCGCAATTTGCGCTTACTGCTATTTTTCACTGGGTATTTGTTCCGCTCACATTGGGTTTGGGCGTAATTATGTGCATCTTTGAAACCATTTATTACCGCACAGGCGATGAAAAATGGAAACGGTTGGCAAAATTCTGGATAAAACTGTTCGGAATTAACTTTGCAATCGGAGTAGCAACGGGAATTATTCTCGAATTTGAATTTGGGACTAACTGGTCGAATTACAGTTATTTTGTGGGTGATATTTTCGGTGCGCCGCTGGCAATCGAAGGTATCATAGCATTTTTTCTGGAGGCAACGTTTATCGCTGTCTTGTTTTTCGGCTGGAACAAAGTGAGCAAAGGTTTTCACCTTGCCTCTACTTGGATTACGGTAATCGGCGCAACGCTCTCTGCGTGGTGGATTTTGGTGGCGAATGCTTGGATGCAGTTCCCCGCTGGAATGGACTTTAACCCCGACACGGCGCGTAACGAAATGACAGACTTTTTGGCTGTGGCACTTTCGCCTGTGGCGGTGAATAAATTTTTCCACACCGTTCTTTCGGCTTGGATGCTCGGCGCAGCGTTTGTAATCGGCGTTTCGAGTTGGTTTTTACTCAAAAAGCGCGAACACGAATTTGCTGTGAATAGCATCAAAGTTGCGGCTATTGTCGGCGTTGTCGGCATTGCTCTTACCTTTTGGACAGGACACAGTTCGGCGCAAAAAGTGGCGAAATATCAACCGATGAAACTTGCTGCAATGGAGGCGCTTTATCAGGGCAAAAACGGCACTGAACTTATCGGAATTGGCGTTGTAAATCCTGCAAAAGAGGCTTATAACGATAGTGTTAAGCCTGTTGTGGCAAAAATCGCTTTCCCAAAAATGCTTTCGTGGCTCGCGACAGGCGATTTAGATGCGTTTGTCCCTGGTATTCAGGACATTATTGAAGGCGGTTACGAAACAGAAAACGGCACAGCACTTTCATTTGACCAGAAACAGGAAAAAGGAAAAATTGCCCAAAACGCGCTGAAAGTTTATCGTGCGGCAAAGGCAGACTCTATTCAGAACGAAAAAGAGGCTTGCGACTCGTTGCGCGATGCCCGCAGAGTTGAGTATGTGCAAACAATGGCAGTTGCCAGAGAAGAAATTGATGCAAATATCGGCAACTTGGGCTACGGCTATTTAAACACGCCAGAAGAGACCATTCCTAATGTAGGTCTTACATTCTACGCATTCCATTTTATGGTGATTTTTGGCGGTTATTTCCTGCTGTTTTTCATTTTCGCTTGGTTTTTGAACAGAAAAGGAGTAAATGGCGTTTGGGCTAAAAATAAATGGCTGCAACTGCTTGGCTTGATTTCTATTCCATTGGCTTATCTCACTTCGCAGGCTGGTTGGATTGTTGCAGAAGTTGGTCGCCAACCTTGGACAATTCAAGACGTTTTGCCTGTGGGCGCGTCTATCTCAAAAATTCCGACATCATCGGTTCAAATCACATTCTTTGTTTTCCTCACCGTTTTTACTGTTTTGCTGATTGCCGAAGTAGGCATTATGCTCAAATCAATTCAGAAAGGACCAGAAAACGAATAATAATTGACGATTTTAGATTTACGATTTACGATTGAATTTGACAAGTTTTGCATTTCAATCGTAAATCTAAAATCATAAATCATAAATAAAAAATCTAATTGACGATTTACGATTTACGATTGAATTTGACAAATTTTGCATTTCAATCGTAAATCTAAAATCATAAATCGTAAATAAAAAATCTAATTGACGATTTACGATATACGATTGAATTTGACAAGTTTTGGATTTCAATCGTAAATCTAAAATCATAAATCGTAAATTAAAAAATTAATTAACAATTTAAAATTAAAATTAATATGGACTACGCTTTTTATCAACATTACTGGTGGTTTTTAGTATCACTGCTTGGCGCATTGCTGGTGTTCCTGTTTTTTGTGCAGGGCGGGCAATCGCTGATTTACCAAATCGGCAAAAAAGAGAGCGAATTTCAACTTTTGCTCGACAGTTTGGGCAAAAAATGGGAAATCACTTTCACCACGCTGGTAACTTTCGGCGGTGCGTTTTTTGCCTCGTTCCCGCTGTTCTACTCAACGAGTTTCGGCGGCGCATATTGGGTTTGGATGCTGATTTTGTTCTCGTTTGTTATTCAGGCGGTGTCGTTTGAGTATATTCACAAACAGGGCAATCTTTTGGGCAAAGGCACTTACAAAGCATTTTTATTCACAAACGGCTTGCTTGCGCCGATATTGGTTGGCGCGGCGGTTTCAACGCTGTTTTTCGGCGGCGAATTTATCATAAATCGCGGAAATATCGTTGATATGGCAAACCCGACAATTTCGCAATGGACTACACAATGGCACGGTTTGGAGGCAGTTTGGGGCGGCACAACGGCATTTCATCTTTGGAATGTGGTGCTTGGCTTGGCGGTATTTTTCCTTGCCAGATGTTTGGGCGCGTTGTATTTCATCAACAATATCAAAGAGGAGGAAATAGTAAAACGCAGCCGTAAGCAAGTGTTAATCAACGCAATAGCATTTTTGGTTTTCTTTTTGCCCTATTTAATAAAATTGCTGCTCAAAGACGGTTTAACAGAACAACCAGACGGCACTTTTGCTGTTGAAAACTACAAATATTTCAACAATCTGCTGGCAAACTGGTATCTGATAATCGTGCTTTTGGTTGGTGTAGTTGGCGTTTTGTACGGCTTTGTTTGCGGCGCACTCTGCAAAACATCGCGCAAAGGAATATGGTTTGCAGGCATCGGCACAGTGCTGGTGGTGCTGACACTGCTCTTGCTCGCCGGCTGGAACGGCACTGCATATTACCCGTCAATTACCGACCCGAACTCTTCGCTTTCGATTGCTAACTCGTCTTCTTCGCTTTTCACGCTGAAAACAATGAGCATTGTATCGCTGTTTATACCGCTTGTGCTGGCGTATATCTGGTACGTTTGGCGGAAAATGGACAAATAAGAAAAGTTAAGAACTAAAAACTAAAAGTAAAAAAACCGTAACGCGTTTGGGAAATGTGTTACGGTTTTTTATGTCTGCAAAAAAACAGAGCGCACATTTTCAGTACGCCCCATTTTTCATTATAAATTTTACATTCTACATTTTCAATACTCAATCTTACTCATTCTCACATACGAGTTATAACGCCATTTTGCGTTGTCTTCGGCTGCTTGGAAGAGTTCCTGCGCTTCGGCGGGGAACGATTTTGTCAGTGAGGCAAAACGGACTTCGTTTTTGAGGAATGCCTGGAACTTGTCCCATTGCGGCTCTTTGGAGTCGAGTTGGAACGGGTTTTTGCCCTCTTGTTCGAGGCGCGGGTCGTAACGCCACAAGTGCCAATAGCCGCATTCAACGGCTTTTGCCTGCTCTGCCTGCGTTGTTCCCATACCTGTTTTGATGCCGTGCGCGATACAGGGCGAATAGGCAATCACAATCGAAGGTCCTGGGTACGACTCGGCTTCGCGCAGCACTTTGAGCGTCTGTGCCTGATTTGCGCCGATAGCAACCTGAGCCACATAAACATAGCCGTAGGTTGTGGCAATCATTCCCAAATCCTTTTTGCGAATACGCTTGCCCGATGCTGCGAATTTTGCAATCGCGCCCACAGGCGTTGCCTTACTCGACTGTCCGCCAGTGTTGGAATAAACCTCAGTGTCAAGCACGAGAATATTTATGTCCTTGCCAGATGCGATAACGTGGTCAAGACCGCCGTAACCGATGTCGTAACTTGCGCCGTCTCCGCCAATAATCCACTGCGAACGTTTTACAAAATATTGTTTTAAATTATACAATTCTTTGCAAAGCGTGCAGGCGGGACAACCGCAGGTATCAGAGCCAGATGCTAACTGCATTTCTACCAATTTAAGCATTTCGGCTGCTTCGGGCGTATCCGCTTTTTCCAAATAACTTTTTACATCTTCCAATGTTTTGATATTCGGGTCATTATTGCAATTTGCCTCTTTAAAATATTCAACAAGTTCATCAATCGTCATTGCGCCCCACTGCAACGCATCGGCATATTCGTCAGCGGCTTTTCTGCCTGCCGCGCCTGTGTCGTTCATATTGTCCAAATAATTTTGCGCTGCGGTTTTAACCTTTTCGTGAGTCCATTCAATAGCCATAAGGGCTTTTGTTTTTTCAACTATTCTTTCGCGCATTTTGTCGTTGGCGAGCGTCATTCCAAGACCAAATTCGCAAAAATCTTCAAACAAAGAGTTTGCCCAAGCGGGTCCCTGTCCTTTTTCGTTTTTGGTGTATGGTGTCGAAGGCACTGACCCAGAATAGATTGAAGAGCAACCTGTGGCGTTTGCTACCATTTCTCTGTCGCCGAAAAGTTGAGTAACGAGTTTCACATAAGGAGTTTCGCCGCAACCTGAGCAAGCACCCGAAAATTCAAACAGCGGCGTTGCAAACTGCGAATTTTTTACATTCGATTTTACATCAACAAGATGCTGTTTTGTTTTTACATTTTCGGTTAAATAATCCCAATTTTCCGCCTCGTGTCTTTGACCTTCAAACTCTTTCATTTCCAATGCTTTGAGTTGAACGCCGTCTTTTTTCGTTCCCGGACAAACATCGGTACAGTTGCCGCAGCCAAGACAGTCCATTACGCTGACTTGAATACGGAATTTCATTCCTGCCATATCTTTCGGCACTTTCATATCGAGCGTTGCGGCAGCAAAACCCTTCTGCTCGTTTTCGTCAAGCACAAACGGGCGAATGCAAGCGTGAGGACAAACGTAAGCGCATTGATTACACTGAATGCAATTTTCGGCGTTCCATTCGGGTACGAAAGGCGAAACGCCGCGTTTTTCCCAACGAGCCGCGCCGCTTGGAAACGTGCCGTCTTCTATTCCTTTGAAAACAGAAACAGGCAGCAAATCGCCATTTTGCGCATTAATCGGGAAAACAACTTTATTGATAAAATCAGGCGCATTGTTGCTAACATTCTCATCATCAGGCAAATTTGCCCAAGACGCATCAACTTTCATCACTTTATATTCGCCGCCTCTATCAACTGCTGCATTATTTTTGTCCAAAATATCCTGCCCTTTGTTGCCGTACGATTTAACGATAAATTTTTTCATCTGTTCAATCGCCAAATCAATAGGAATTACCTTTGTTATACGGAAAAATGCCGATTGCAGAATGGTATTTGTGCGGTTGCCCAAGCCAATTTCCTGTGCAATTTCGGTAGCATTTATATAATAAACGGTGATATTATTTTTTGCAAAAATGCGTTTTACCTTGTTTGGAAGATTTTTTTGCAATTCCTGTTCGTTCCAAATTGTGTTCAAAAGGAATGTGCCGTTTGGACGCAAACCCCTTGTTACATCGTACATTTTGAGGTACGCTTGATTGTGGCAGGCAACGAAATCGGGCGTATTTACAAGATATGTTGAACGAATTGGATTATCGCCGAAACGAAGATGCGAGCAGGTGAAACCGCCCGATTTTTTCGAGTCATAAGAGAAATATGCCTGACAATATTTATTTGTGTTGTCGCCGATGATTTTCACCGAATTTTTGTTTGCGCCAACCGTTCCGTCAGCACCCAAACCGTAGAATTTCGCCTCATAAACGCTGTCGGCATTAAGCGCGATTTCCTCCTTTTGAGGCAGCGAAGAGAATGTAATATCATCAACAATACCAATGGTAAAGCGGTGTTTCGGCATCGGCAAAGCAAGATTTTCATAAACAGCCATCACTTGCGCGGGCGTTGTGTCTTTTGACGAAAGTCCGTAACGACCGCCAACAATAATTGGGCGTGCATTTCTTGTGTATTTAGACTCATCACAAAAAGTAACGGCTGCCTCTACAACGTCCATATACAGCGGTTCGCCGTTTGCTCCGCTCTCTTTTGTTCTGTCCAAAACAGCGATACGTTTTACAGTGCAAGGTAATGCTCTGAAAAGATGTTTTGCCGAAAATGGTCTGTACAAATGAACTGCCACCAAACCGACTTTTTCGCCCTTATCTCGCAAATAATCAATCGTTTCGCGTATGGTTTCGGTGATGCTGCCCATTGCAATAATAATGCGTTCTGCCTGCGGGTCGCCGTAGTAATCGAACAGATTGTACTCTCTGCCTGTGAGTTTTGAAATTTCTTTCATATAATCTTCAACTATCTGAGGCACAGCATCATAGAAAAGATTAACCGCCTCTTTGTGTTGGAAAAAATGGTCAGGATTTTCCGCCATTCCGCGCATCACAGGAGCATTTGGGTTTAACGCCCGCTGACGAAATTCGTTTAACGCTTTGTAATCAATAAGATTTTTAAAATCATCATTATCAAGCGTTTCGATTTTCTGAATTTCGTGTGAAGTTCTAAAACCGTCAAAGAAATTCAAAAACGGCACGCGGCTTTTGATTGTCGCCAAATGCGCCACGCCCGACAAGTCCATAACTTCCTGCACCGACCCTTCGGCGAGCATAGCAAAGCCGGTTTGACGGCACGCCATAACGTCTTGGTGGTCGCCGAAAATGCTCAAAGCGTGCGAGGCAAGCGTGCGAGCCGAAACGTG
>JAISKM010000056.1 GCA_031261285.1 Candidatus Symbiothrix sp.
GTGGCGATTGGTGGCGACGGTACGGTTACCGCAGGCGCTGCGTTGGATTTGTCTAAGGCTAATGGTGGTTTGCTGTTGCCACAAGTAACATCAAATCCCACTTCGGGCGATTTGCTTAAAAGAGGTATGATGATTTACAACACCACTACCAAAAACACGTATACCTACGATGGTGCAACGTGGGTGGGGAGTGAAATCACAATTAATGACGGAGGCTCCGGGAGTGGTGCACCAGCACCCGTAAATCCGGTATTACCCGGCTCGTGCACCGATTACAATGAAAACAGTTGGCGGGTTGGTAATGTTTGTGTGTATCCTTATTCAATAGAGACTGATTGGGCTGGTACGACAGGGGGATGCGAGATTGGGTGGAATGTTGCATCGTTTGCTGAACTAAGTGATGCTTTTCTGAATGAATATGCGCCTACATATCCCTTCCCTGATGGGTATACGCCGATAGATAGGGGTGCTAGTGGGGATGGCAATAGTTATTTTTGGGTACGAGACGAGATTCCCCTATTTCTCGAAGGGAAAATAAACCCAAACATAATTGGACGTGATAACGTTGGGAATATTGCGGCGCATGTTTGTTTCTTTATAAGGCATCCAGACCATCCTGAATATACTCCTCGCAGCCGTGGGATTCCTGTGATCGCACGGGGACATCTTGTTCGGTGCACGCGACCGATTTAAACTCCGTCCAATAATGTATTGATAAAAACAAGAAAGAGAGCCCGCGGGGTTTTTGTACATAGTTTCGTTTCGTTTTTTACCTGAGCGGGCCTCTTTCTTTTTAATAAATTGGAGATCTACCAAAACTTTACCGATGTTATGTTTGTTTTAAGTGTAAATAAAAAAGAAACGACTTATTACATGTTACACTTAGTTTCAACATTCTGTCGCGAAAAACTGTTTTTCTCCTGGCGATTTCGACGCCGGCTGTCTCGCCAAGTTTTACGCCTGTTTGAGATCAATAGTTTCCGGTATTTCACCACCTATCAAATTGCCTACGATTTAGGCGTCGCCACTATCCGCGATCAGTGCATCCTTGATGCGGTCATTCTCCGTTTGGTACACCAAGGGAAAATCGAACAGGTTTTTCAGGACAAATTCCGCTTGCGGTGTCAAGACCGTTTTACGGGTGTCATTGACATGTCCATTAGAAATCGCCCCCGGTTGATTAGCGGCAACTGCGGGAAACCGGTGTATGTTTTGCCTAACGATTTGCAGGGAGCATGTCATGGCGATACTGTTTCAGTAAAGCTTTGTCGTAGAACGCCTTATTATTCCGAGGCAAGAGTGCTGCGTATACTTGTGTTAGCACAACGCACGATGGTAGGCCGGTTGGAAATTTTGGAAACACGGGCTTATTGTATCCCGCTTAGTCAATCCCTTTTTTGCGACATAGAAGTGCCGTTTAAATATCTTAAAAAGGCGCAAGATGGTGATTGTGTGGTTATCCGTTTTTTGTATGGAAAGCCCGACACCAGAAGAATATACGGCAAGGTTATCCAAATATTGGGTGACAACGACCTCCCAACAGTGAAAAAGCGAGCGAATTTTCATTTGCGTGGCTTCTCTGCACATTTCAACAAGGAAGAAGAAGAGGCAGCTGCAGCGATTGATTTTAAGGTTAAACTCGAAGAAATCATAAAACGGGAGGATATGCGCGACGTTATGACTTTTACGATTGATCCGCGTGGCTGCAAGGACATTGACGATGCGTTGTCTATTCGTTTGTTGAAAAATGGCAACTATGAAATAGGTGTCCATATAGCCGATGTGTCATACTATTTGGAAGCCGGTTCGCTGCTTGATAAACAGGCTTACCAGCGGACGACTGCGGTTTATTTGGCAAATGCCGTTTTGACAATGTTTCCTGTCTCTTTTGTATATGGGTGTTCGCTGTTTCCGCAGGAAGACAAACTCGCTTTGTCCGTCATTTTTGAAATGGATCATGATGCAAAAATCATCCACAGGAGAATCGTAAAAACAGTGATTCGTTCGCAACGGCAATTTGATTACGAAGAAGCACAAAAATTGATTGATAATCCGGAAGACACACCATTTTCCGACGCCATAGTGACGCTGTTTGATCTGTCTCAAAAATTGCGCAAACGCCGGTTTGCCAATGGGGCAATTATCATGAAAGATAGCCGGCAATGTTATTTTGAATTTGATGACAACCGCGATGTAACGGATGTAAGGCTGTGTAAAAACCCGACTTCAATGGCGTTGATTGAAGAATTTATGTTATTGGCTAACAGGACTATAGCCGAAACAATGGCAAAAAAACACATCCCTTTTGTGTATCGTTCGCATGCCTCTCCCCAAACAAAAACATTTGACACATTTTGCGATGTAGCCGACAATTACGGCTATCAGTTGACGGAGAAACGTAGAAAAGACGGCAGAAATCGCGCTACTACCAAAAAAATGCAACATTGTTTGTCGCAGACAAAAACGCCTCAAGAGGAATCTTTGTTTACGAATTTGGCTGTCCGTTCCATGGCACAGGCTAAATACAGCAATGTGCCACGCCGGCATTTTGCCTTATCGTTTAATCACTACACGCACTTCACTTCGCCCATTCGTCGCTATGTAGATATTATTGTACATCGCATCATTGCCCGAGAAATATTGCATGATCACACTGTGAAAAGAGACAGCTACGACTACGAAGATGTTTGCCGGCACCTTAACCGCATGCGTGAACAAGCCAAACATGTGCAACGGAGTTCGGTACAACAGAAATGTGCCGAGTTTTTGCGCCACAAAGTAGGTCAGGTGTTTGAAGGAGTCATCGTGTATATCAATTCCGTGTCCATAGAAGTCGAATTAGACAAATCGGGTATCAGAGGCGAGGTCCGCTTGCGCAATATGCCCGGCGACCGCTACCGCCTAAACTACACTATCTATGCGATTGAGGGCGAACGATCAGGCAAATGCTACCACATAGGAGACCATCTGCGGCTTCGCTTGGTGTACATAGATACGTTCACGGGAATGATTGAATTTTCAATTGCAAACTCAAAATAAAGGATTTATATCTTCTTTATTAATGTTTTTTTACCATCGATCACATAGATGCCCGGAGCAGTTGCTTGCCTGATACGTACACCATTTAGAGTGTAGATTCCTGCCTTTGCATGATTGAGAGCCGGTTGATTCGGGATCACTTCGCCCATACCGGTTTCATCATCCACCGGCACGGGCATACGCCATACACCCCCGGCAAAAGTGGTTACATAAAATTTGTGCTCATCCTGTGGGTCTTCCACGATGCGTTGCGGATGCTTAAAATTAAAGTTCGGCAACTCCGTCCAATCGTTCGCCGTCGTTTGATCGCCTTTGTCCGAAACAAGCACTTTTCCGCCGTCCAGCGTGGCAATATACAACCTGTTATTGTTGCGTGAATCCACTTTCACATCCGTCACATAGCTGTTGGTGGGGAAAATAGTCGTCCACGTGGCGCCATCATCTTTTGTCATCCACACGCCGCCAAAGTTGCGGTTGTAATCGCTTCCATTCACCGAACGAGCACGTCCGGCAGCGTATAGCGTGCCGTCTTGCGCGATGCTTATGCCATTAAACGCCATCACACTACTTTGTGGCATAGTTCCGCAATAGTTGTCTGTAGAAGTTACTCCGGAAGCTACCGGCATGGATTTTATTTTTGTCCAAGCGCTACCTTCTCGCACAGTGTTGAGTGACAAATAATAAACGGCTCCTTCCGCAGGGTGATAATCTATAAAATCCAAATTAGTACTCGCTGACCCTTCCGGCGCAAACACCACATAGAGCCGCGAATAATCGCTGTTCCAAGCCAATCGCCACGTGGTCATTCGCTGTTCTGTGGTCTGCATGATACCGTTAAATTTCGCCCAAGTCTTGCCGCCATCTACGGATTTATAGACACCATAACCCATTGCATTGGCATACAATATGCGTTTGTCCAACTCTTTGGGACTCAGCGGGTCAACGACAATATCAGTCATCAAAGCCTTGTAAGGCAGACCGCTCGTTCCGTCGTTGTCGCCTATCGGCGAATATTCGGGGATTCCTGCTCCCGACCAATAGCTCCATGCGCCGTTTACCCGGCACGCGATGCCACCACGATTGGTCCAACTGTATTGCTCAGGATTGTCTTTCCAGTTGTCTACACTGTTGCACACACCACGAATGTTGCGCCCTAAATGCAAATCGTGCGCTCCGCAATAGGCTACCCAAAACACACCTTGTATATCCGGGTCAAACACTGCACTGTAGGCCGTATTCGCATATTTACTGTCATTGATTGGTGCTTTAATCCGGTTCCACGTGGCGCCGCTATCAAAACTTTCAAACAAACCGCAATCCGTAGCGGACAGCAATTGATGCGCCGGGTCGAATGGGTCAACATCATAGTCATAGACATTTAAACAGTCTAATCCGGTGGTTCTATAGCCTAATTCTTCTTTCACGCTTGACAAATCTTGCCAGGTCGCGCCGCCGTCACGTGTGATAAAGGCATTGCCGGCAGTTGAGAAAATAGCCCTGTTGGGGTCGCTTTGGCAAGCCGTCATCCATTGATTATTGCCCAGCCAACCGAGGTTAGGGCGTGTGGCACTGTCGTACCATTCAATCCAGTGATGCTCAGTTACAGAATTGCGAGTATCATCACGATTGACCGACAACGTCCAGGTGACACCACCATCTTTGCTTGTCAAAATACCTTTGTCAGCCGTCGCATATAAGGTGTTTGTATTGGCTGCTGCAATGCGGTTTATTGTGTATGATGTAGCAGTCAGTGTGTTCCAATTCTTGCCATAATCGCTTGAGTGTGCCACGCCGCCTTGCACAACGAGATAAGCATGCAGCGTGCTGCCGTCCCAGTAAATATCGCCGCTATAATTCAGATTTTTTACTTCTTCAATAACCGTGCCGTCATCGCCCAATTCATAAAAGCCTGTGTTGTTTATCAGATAGAGCTTGTGTGTATTGGGCTGAATGAAAAGTTTTTCGTAATAAGCATAACCGTCTATATCACGGCTGTTTATAGTACCCTTAAACTGCTCACCAAACAATTTTTGCTTGACCCAATTGTCTCCACCGTCAGTCGATTTATAGAGTAGCGATTGATTAGATACGGCATAGGTCACAAAATACATCAAATTCGGATTGCCAGGGTCTACCACCAGCGAGCGGATATTACCACCGGGTACCGCCGCCTCATTCTCGCTCCTATTCTCAGGCGTAGTCTTGCCAAACAAGTAATTTCCGCCTTCTCCAAGACCGGTTCGGATACCTGTAATCTTGTCCGCCTTGGGATAGAGCATTTCAAAGGTTTTTCCCTTATCATGGCTTACCCAAAGGTAGGAGCCTAAAGCGTAGACAATGTTTGCATCATGCGGATTGAAAGCATAATATGCTGTACTTAACACGTTCTTAATTTCCCAATTCGTGCCGTCGTTTTGGGTCGTGTAAGTAGCACTCATGTCCGTACCAATAGCGATGTTATTAGCATCTTGGGGGTTAAACTCTGCATGATAAAAGCGTGTGCCGCCGCCGGGACTAATCACTTGAGGCAGTTCGACTTGCGCCGGTTGCGCTGCCACCGGCATCGCAAGGACTAACGTTGCACACAAAGCAACGATAAAATAGAACGAACGTTTCATATTTTCTTTATTATTGTTAGTTTACCATTTATTACATAGATGCCCGGAGCAGTTGCTTGCCTGATACGTACACCATTTAGAGTATAGATTCCTGCTTTTGCATGATTGAGAACAGGTTGATTCGGGGTCACTTCTCCAATACCGCTTCCATCATCAACTGTTGGCACGGGCATACGCCACGTTCCGCCACAAACGGAAGCCACTTGTACCCATTTAGGGTCAGGATCTTCGTAAATGAAAGCGGCTTTCATGAAAGGAAATCCATCAATTTCTATCCAGTCGTCTTTCGTGGTAGCACTGCCTTTGTAGGATGCCATCACGCGCCCATCTTGGGTAGAAAGATAAACAAGATCGTTGTTCCTTGAATCTACCTTGATGGATGCTGTGCGTACTTTATCGTCCAGTAGTTGCCGCCACGTGGCACCGTTGTCACTCGATACATACGCGCCACCGAATGCGACATTTGGCAATCTGGCACCGTTTTCTTGAGTGTTTGCCCACGTCATGAGCTGTATCTCGGTCACCACGTAAATAGTTCCTGCTCTGTCAATATCCATATCGCGCACATAAGTGGCATTGACACCGTTTGGAGTGGTGAGCTTTTGCCAGGTAGTGGCGTTAGTTTTAATGTCAAGGTAAAACACCGAGCCGGTGCGGTTATAAAGCCCTTCATAGCCACTGTTTTTGTCGGCAGGATCGGTGCCGAACCCAACAAACAGTTTGCTGCCGTCTTGACTCACCCGCAATATACGTGGCAGTTTATTGCCTGTGATTCCATCGTTACAGGGGTTCCACGTAATGCCGGCATCCGTTGATTTGTAAATGCCTGCGCCTTGTGAGGAGGCATAAACGACATTTTCGTGGTTGGGATCAAACTTGATGTCGGTAATCAACGCTGCAAATGGCAACCCGCTATTGATGGGGGCGTTGAAATGCGGCGTTTTGCTAAGTCCGGAAGCGGTTGCTTTGAGACTGAAAACCCATGTTTTGCCGCCGTCGGCACTACGTGCAATTCCGCCATGAGAATAGATCATGCCCTCTTTGGTTTGGTCAATATAGCCTTGAGAACTGCTTTCGCTGGCGCCGGTGATACCGTGAAATTCGCATTGTCCAATAAGAATCACACCTTCATGAAAGGGGTCGAATGCTGCCGCTTGCGCCGTGTTGTAATTAAATCCGCCGTCCGCTTCGTTCTTCCGAATCCACGTTTGACCACCATCAAACGTTTCATAGCAGCCAATATCCACCCAACCGGCGATTTGATGCTGTGTGTTAAAAGGGTCGATTGCAAGCACTTGTTGTCCGGCAGGTTCGATACCTGTGGTTGTGAATTTCATTTTAGACACATCAATTTTGCTTGTGCCACTGCCGGGTTCGGGTTGCGGTTCCTGCGTATCGCTTGTCAAACCATACCAGGTATGTCCACCGTCAGAGGTCATCACGGCATCCATCATGTTGGTCATAATAGCTTGATTCGAGTTGCTTTTATTCAACACCATACCTTGCGTGCTACCGGAGTAGCCCATATTTCGCTGCCAAGCGTCAATCGAATTGTAAGTATATAAATTTGCCATACCCATGGTAGCCAATGCCCATGTCCACGTTGCTCCATCGTCGCGCGACATGGCAATGCCTCCGGTATCCCACGAATCATTGTCGCCGGTAACATTAGACGTTGAATTGAAATTGGAATAGATCGTACCGTCGCTTGCCACGTCAAAAAACCACAAATTTAGCGTGCGTGCAGCTTTCACCGCTGTGGTGCCATCCCAGCGCTTCATGTCGTGAATGGTTGAAGATACCGAAGTCCAAGAGGTTCCCCAGTTGGTGGATTTCAAAATTTCGTTGCTGTATAGATTATTAACGGTTGCTGCCGGACAGTTGATATAGACGTTGTCGCCTACGATTTCGCCGTAAAAATTCTTGAGTTCAAGGGTCGATTTCTTAGTGCCGTCGGCATTAATTTCAAACAAACCATCGTTTGTTAACAGACGCAAACCGCCATCATAAGGTGTAACGCGTGCATATAAATTAAATCGCCCACTGGAACTCTCGCTCGAACCTGCGCCGGTTCCATGTGTTAAGTTAGCATCAAGCAATCGAACGCCACGTGTCCAAATGTTGCCGCCATCCACTGTTTTCCACAAATAATTTCCGGAAGTTAGCGCATAAATGGTGGTTGCAGATTCCATATACATGCCAACTATCTCATTGTCCGGCTGACAGTTAGCTACACCTTTGGCATCTTTTTGATTGTAGGCATCAAGATAAAGGTAGTAGCGCGCATAATTGGCTTCGTGATAATTGATAGCATAAATGTGTTCTTGTTTTGGCCATAACACATTCCAAGTTGCGCCTTTATCTACGGATTTATAGAGCGCATTAGCAGCTGAGGCATACACGACATTCACATCAAAAGGACTGTAAAACACACGGGCTGCCGCCAAAAATTTTTTAGACTTGAAGACATTTCCGCCATCCAAACTAACGAAATTCGACCCCATATCGCAACCAATAAAAAGATTATCACCATCCAGCGGATTAATATTAGGGTAAATAAGCCGTCCGCCACCCCCGGGACCAACAGAATAAGCCACATTCTGAGCCCCCAAAGTCATCCCCCAACATAAACTTGCCACACACAAAGCAATAATAAAACAAAATCCCCGTTTCATAATCTATCCTTTTAAATTTCTTAAACTCCTTAAATCACCCAAACAACTCCCGAAAAGCCTCCTCAACTTTCCTGACAGCCTTAATTTCAATCTTCAACTTCTTGGAATCAAACCCCTTAAGATTGTTTTGAGGAATAAGAATCCGCTTAAAACCAAGTTTTTCAGCCTCCAGAATCCGCTGCTCAATGCGATTGACAGGGCGAATCTCACCCGAAAGTCCCACCTCGCCACAAACGCACGTTTCACGTTCGATAGATAGATCCAAACTTGATGAAAGTACCGCACTAATCACCGCCAAATCCATCGCAGGGTCGTTTACACGCAAGCCGCCGGCAATGTTCAAAAAAACGTCTTTCTGACCCAATTTGAAACCTGCACGCTTCTCCAAAACCGCCAGAAGCATATTCATCCGGCGAATATCAAAGCCGGTGGCACTGCGTTGTGGCACACCGTAGGCGGCCGTACTCACAAGTGCCTGTGTTTCAATCAAAAACGGACGCACGCCCTCAATGGCTGCCGCAATGGCAACGCCACTCAAACCTTCGTGGTTTTGCGTCAACAGCAATTCCGACGGATTATTCACTTCACGCAAACCGTCCTGTCGCATCTCGTAAATACCTAATTCAGAGGTACTTCCGAAACGATTTTTAATATTGCGCAAAATACGATACATATAATGTTGGTCGCCTTCAAACTGAATCACCGTATCCACGATATGCTCCAGCACTTTAGGCCCGGCAATGCTCCCTTCCTTGTTGATATGCCCGATAAGGAACACCGGCGTACCCGTCTCTTTC
>JAISKM010000107.1 GCA_031261285.1 Candidatus Symbiothrix sp.
GTTGCATCCGGATACGTAGCCGTACAATACGTATTGCCGGAAAGACCTGTGATTGTACCTGTACCTTGACCGCTACAGGTGTAAGTGCCACCACCCGAACTGCCTAAAGCCGTCCAAGTAGACGTGACATCGTTGTAAGTATAGACTGTGTTGTCAGCCTGACTGAACACCATCATGCCGGCTGTGCGAGTAGCTACAGTCGTGTCTGTCACTTGTGGCAACAGCAGTCCGCCATAGCCTTGACTTAAATCCAGCACTGACCCTGCCGTGACCGAATCATTTGCACTACCAATTGAAACTTGAGCAGTTACCAGTGAACAGTTACCAGTTACCAACAAGCAGATTATCGCGAACAGTGTCATTGCGGATGTAATCCGCACCAATGATGGCGTCATTGCGGGCTTGACCCGCAATCCCATCCGTATTCTTCTAAAATTATTGTTTTTCATTTGTTTGTAATTTTATAAATTTATTTTGTTTGTTCCCTACATTCCGTTAGGAATGGTAGCTCGGTAGAAACCAATGCTCGTCAACCATTCCCGCATGCCGGAGGTATGCAACCCATCTCCTCCTTGAGGGGGGGTGGGGGGGGCTGGTAGCATCCAACGGGATGAAACTAATCACCCCCTTCTGTGTCCTCCTATCGTCATGAATGTTTCATTTGTAACCAATTTTTGCCTCCCGTTTTCTTTTCGGGCGGCAAATTTAAACATAAAAAGGGCGCAGGAACTGTTAATTTATCTGATCAGAGGTATCGGCAAACACCCACGTTACAAATAAACAACAGCCCTGCGCCCTTAGTTGTATCTAATGTTCTTATGTACAAACAAAGAACGCAAGCATTTGTTGTCTATCACTTTGTAACGTATTGAAAATTGCCGATTTTCCGATCAAAGTAATATCTTAAATGCTATACATTTAACCCAGAAGTCCTTCCAAACGGGTTGTGGTCGTCAACTCCGTTTGGATTCAGATGCGAAATTAATCATTTTTTTAGAATCTACCAACTATTTTCTAAAAAAAAAGTAAAAATCGCGATCGTAAAGACTCATTTTTTGGGGTTAAGCTCACAAATCTCGAACACAGCGTATGCTCGCAAGATGGCTCATCCCGCTGCAAGGGGCGTAGTTCCCGTTGCATGCGCAGTTATTAGAATCTACATTAGTCCAGTGCTGACGTGATGTTTCTGTATGGCGATCCTTATAGATTTGCATCACACTCGCGCTGTTATAAGCAGTCCAGGATATGCGATAAGCTCCAAATTCATCCCAACCCTCCCACACATCACTGAGGCAATTGCCCATTCGTTTACCTACTTTTCCAGCACCACCGTTCGGCGCACCCACCCAATCATTAAGTTCATCAATCGTGAAATCCGCAAGACCGTCCTTCAGCAAGTTCCATTCGTCCTCGGTGGGAACGCGCCATGCAACTCCAATTTGTTGCGTGCAAATATTGTCGCTGGCAGCGGTAGCCACTTCCTTAAGGTAATAGTATCCTCGAGACGGACTCTTACCAGCATAAGACGTATAACCCGCTCCTTCCTCACGAAGGTTGGAAAGCGTCCAACACAAGTTTTTCAAGTCATTTTGAGCATAAGGATAACTACCGATCGGATAAAGATTGCCGGAAACACCCATCACAGAACCGCCGCAAGTTTTGGGCGAGGGTGTGGGATCAGGCTCACCGCCTCCGCCTCCGCCACCGGAGCCTCCCGAGCCACCTCCGGCACTCCAGACAGAACCGTTGTAGGCATAAATTTTTCCATCCGTTTTGTTGTAACCAGCATGCCGGGCTTTTTCAATACGGCAGTCGCTGTGTCGGCACTTTCAATTTGTGGTAACAACAAGCCGCCTGCATCAGTGGCTTGTGATAGATCTAACAACGCGCCGGGCGTGACGGTGCCGTCGCCACCAATAGCCACTTGGGCAGTTACCGGTGAACAGTTACCGGTTACCAGAATACAGGCAATCGCTAACGCAAGTGTCATTGCGGACTGGATCCGCAATCTCCTGAAATTAAATGTTTTCATTTGTACATAATGTTTTTTTCGCCTCTCCGTCCCCAAGTTCGGCAATTTATAAAATGAAAAGAGCGTGAGGAACTATTTTACGCTCTCCGGTTTTGAGGCTCTCGAAAGCCCATGTCACAGGAGCAATAGTCACTCACGCGTCAATCCCATATAAAGTAGAATTCATAGAATTCAAAATTATATACAGAAAAAACCGTGATTGCTTTTTGCTCATACCCCGTGACTAATTGAATTTTCGAGATTCCAAAACCAGGATATGATAAAAGCCCCTCTAAACCTATTGACAACGCTTTGTCAACAGTTTTGTGGTTTAGAGAGGTTGCAAAGTACGGCATTTTTTTTGGATTACGCAAATTATTTGAAAGATTTTTCTAAAAATAATGCGTAAATTTGCACAAAAAAGAAAGTTGATAAATATGAAAGAGCATTTTAAATTTTATCTATTCATCACGCTGGCTACTTTATTGGTCGGAATTGGCTTTACCTCTGCCGATTTTTTTACGTCGCCTGTTCACAATTTTAAGGATTCGTTTATTCTTTTTCTTCAATGGGGCATACTTGTCATGGCTCTATGGTCGGTAATTTATTTGATTTCTCTCAATAAATATGTGTTTGCGCTACTTTATCCTTTAATTTGTCTGTTTTCAAGTATTTTAGCCTATTTCAGATACACTATGGGAACCACTCTCACGACAGTCATTTTGGAAGTATTCTTTGATAATCATTCACAAACGACACTTATCAGTCCCATCCTGATTTTAGTGGTCGTGTTAAGTCTGCTGTGTGCCGTCTTAGTTGTCATTTATCGTTTTAGAAACATAACAATACACCACATACTTTTAAACAGCATCATCGCCTTTCTTCTTTTTGTCCTTTTATTTAATATTCCCAGAATAAAGCACCCTCTCTCGGAGCGAATTCCGTTTAATCTTTATTTTATCACCGTTCAATATTTTTCACAAAAGAAGGAAGCGTTGACAGAACGAAGCGTTTTATCTAAAGATGTCACGAGTTGCGGTGAAGACCAAATTGTTGTACTGATTTTGGGCGAATCTTTGCGTGCCGACCATTTGGCTTTCAATGGTTACGAACGGAATACCACCCCTTATTTGTCACAGGAAGATATTATTTCTTTCCCTACTATTTTTTCCGAATATACCCATACAAATGCCAGCGTGCCGCATATTTTGACTCGCGCCGACAGTTTAAATCCCGATTTAGCCTATCAAGAACGGTCGTTTGTTGATTTATTGAAACAGTGCGGATTTTATACCGTTTGGCTGGCCAATCAGCAGCCAAACAAAAGCTATATCTATTTCATGAATGAATGTGATACCTTGATTTATGCTAATGCGAACAAATCGGCTTATGTTTTTGACAAATGGGTGGATGGGGATTTGCTTCCTGCTTTTGATTCTTTTATTCAAAATGACGACCGCCAATTTATTTTGATGCACACGATTGGTTCGCATTGGTATTACAATTCCCATTTTCCCGATGCGTTTCAGAAATACACTCCCATCACAAACAGTAGAATTGTAAAATCCAACACACGAGAGGAAATGATAAATTCCTACGACAATACAATCCTGTATACGGATTATTTTTGGCATGAAATCATCAACCGGTTACGGGATAAAAAGGCTGTCCTTATCTATTTATCCGACCATGGCGAAGCCTTAGGCGAAAATGGTGTGTGGCTGCATGCAACCGATGCTGACCCCATTCATTATCCGGCTTGCTGGATTTGGATGTCGCCGCAATATAAAGCAGACAATCCGGAGAAATACCAAGCCCTGCAAGAAAATAAAGCCAACCATTATCGCACCGATTTTTTGTTTCACACCATCTTGCAAGCGGTTGATATTCAGAGCGATGTGATTGATGCAACTTTCAGCCTTTTTACCGTATCACCATAATTTTTGTGACTTCGCCGCTGCTGCCGTCGGGATTGCTGACAAAGACGAGGTAGATGCCCGCTTTAACCGTGTTGCCGCGACTGTCTGCGCAATTCCACGTGAATTGCCCGCCGTTAGAAATGCCTTCGCGAATCAAATTGCCCGCCATGTCGGTGATTTTGACGGTCGAACGCTGCATCAAACCGGTGACGACGACCTGACTTTGCCGTGCAGGATACACCGGATTCGGATAGGCATACACAGTAGAGAAATCCGGTTTGCCGTCGATGGCCTCGCCCCGATAGGAACATAATCCCTGACTGGTGGCAATATATACTTCGCCTGTCTCGCCGTCAATCGTGATGGCTGTGATATTGTTTGACAGGATGGAGCTGTTGTCGGTATTGAAATTTTCAACCGTCAACACGCCGTCGGATTGATCCACAACAAACACGCCGTTGTCGCGCGTACCCATCCATTTGCGGTTGCCGCCGTCGACAGCTATCGCCGTAATGGTTTGTCCTTCAAGTAGATGATAACCGTTAAGTCCGTTTTCATCCATCGCAATCACACGGTTGCACTGCCCGCGACCGACTTGGTCTGCTGATGAAAAGCTGATGGGACCATTGTTTGTTCCGACCCATACAAGCCCGTTTTGGTCTTCAGCCAAGCACAGATAGGCGGTTGCTCCAACGTCCGTTCCCTGTTGGTCAACAAACCGTCCGGAAAACGCATATTGGTCGTCTGCGGCATTGTCGATGGTATTATTGTCGTTCAAAACGAAAATGCCTGTTTTTTCGGTACGATAAATATTGATCCATTTCTGATTGTTTTTAGTAATCAATAGTTGATTAACTTGCACATGTGACAGAGGCGGATAATCAAAAGACAACCACTTGTTATCTGCGGTGAAAATGGATAACCCTTTGTCTACTGAGGCGTTTACCATATACAGGTTGTTGTGGCGGTCATACGTTAGTCCATCCACTCGCACGTATTGTTCAGGATAATAGTCCGGATTAGCTGTTTGTAAGGTGCTGTTACCCAATGAATAACGCTGTATGAAAGAACTGCCTTTAAATTCATAAACTCCCTCTCCCCAACTGCTGACGAAATAGTGATTGGGGTCGCGCGGATCAACAACTGCGGATATGAAATCCAAACAAGGCAATCCGGTCTGCGCTTCGATACCGGTAGGATCGATCGTGTTCCATTTACCGGTTTCGTAGATCATCAGCGTGCCCGGAAGGTTGTAGCGGTCTGTAAATCGTCCACCACTGACCGCCAGGAGCTTATTTTCAGACTGTTTTGCAGCGAAAAAGAGGTTGTTGGCTGGGCTATTCACTTTTAGTGCATTGATGACGTCATTGGGCGCGATCATTTTCCCTGCGTCAAAATTGAGATTGGCGGTGTCCCCATCATAATTTTGCCAATTATCCTTATCCAACAAGTTAGAAGACAACAAAGCCCGCTTGATGCCTTCGTCGGTTAATGCGTAGAAATAACCCTCCCAGCGACATACACCGTAGGTATTAACACCCAATTTGTACGTCCCTTTAATTTCTTTGCGTATCAAATCAATAGCCACAATACCGAAACCAGTCGATAAATACGCCTCGTGTCCAATCACATTAACACTATGGACCGTTTTGTCGGAAATAAAAATATCATGTTTTATGGACGCGATATTCACCACCTGATTTTTGCCGAAAAACAAGTCAATATTAGCATTTTCGTAAGCAATAACCAACACGTTCGCTTCGGCGCTGTATGCAATATGTTTGATGCGCACGTCGTGAAGTCCGTCGGCAAACGAATACGTTTCAACCTGCTCATCCTCAGGAGCATAAGAAAGTAAAGAGCCATCAAAAATGGCGAAAATATGATTGGGTGTTTCCACCATCGCTGTGGCCTTTTGATACGCCAAATGAGACGTCCACCGACCCGGTTGCGCCATTGCTGTCAAACAGAATAACCATAAAATTATCAGTATCATCCCGTGCTTGACACGGGATCCCTTCGGTTTTCTGCTATCATCAGGAGATTGCGGGTCACACCCGCAATGACAAGCTAATTTCTCCACCGCCCGCGCCCGGTGGCTAATCGTATTTTTCACGTCCGCACCCAGCTCGGCAAACGTCTGTGAATAGCCGTCCGGCACAAAAATCGAATCGTATCCGAATCCGCCTTGTCCGCGTTCCTCCGGGATGATTTGGCCTTCTACAATCCCTTCAAATAACATGGGCGTATGCGATACGCCCCTACCATTGTCTGTGATTAGGGCGATAACCGTCCGAAACCGCGCCGAACGATCACCTTCCTTGTCATTCCCGCGTAGGCGGGAATCCCTTGCAAGTGTGTCCGCCAAATTTCGTAACACTTTTTGACGATTGGCAGCATCATTTTTAGCTTCGCCCGCATAACGCGCGGAATAGACCCCCGGCTCGTTATTTAATGCTTTGACTTCCAATCCCGTATCGTCGGCAAAGCAATCATAGCCGTAATGTTCTTTTACAAACTGCGCTTTCAGCAAGGCATTGCCCTCCAAAGTGTCCGCCGTTTCAGGTATATCTTCCTCACATCCAATGTCTTGCAACGAAACAACTTCGATGTCATTTCCTAAAATTTGACGCACTTCCTCAAGCTTGTGCGCATTATTTGTAGCAAAAACTATTTTTCTCATATCTACTACAACGTAGAAACCGCTAAAAAATTGTACCCTCCGGCAGAAAAATTAACCACTAACCATTGACCATTAACAATTATTGTGTACCTTTGCAGTAAATTTCAACAAAAAGAAAATAACGACATGAGCGATAAAAAGACGGTTGAGAGGATTGCGGATCAAGCAACGTCATTTCGAGCGGAGCCGGGAAACCGCAACGCAGCGGACAATATCCGCATTCTGGCGGCTTCAATGGTGGAAAAAGCCAAATCCGGACACCCTGGCGGTGCCATGGGCGGAGCTGATTTTATCCATGTTTTATACAGCGAATTTTTAGTGTACGACCCCGATCAACCTGCTTGGACGGGACGCGACCGCTTTTTCTTGGATCCCGGTCACATGTCGCCGATGCTTTACGCCGTTTTGACGCTGGCAGGCAAATACACGCTCAACGATTTGCAACAATTTCGTCAGTGGGGCAGCATCACGCCCGGACACCCTGAAGTGGACGTCCTGCACGGCATTGAAAACACGTCCGGACCTCTGGGGCAAGGACATACCTACGCCGTAGGTGCTGCAATTGCCGCCAAATTTATGCAGGCAAAAGCCAATCGCCCAACCAATCAAAAAATCTACGCCTACATCTCCGACGGAGGTGTTCAGGAAGAAATTTCGCAAGGTGCCGGTCGCATGGCAGGTCATTTGGGCTTGAACAATCTCATCCTGTTTTACGATGCCAACGATATTCAACTTTCAACCTCAGTAGCGGACGTGACCGGCGAAAACACTGCGATGAAATACGAAGCATGGGGCTGGAAAGTGGTCACAATCAATGGGAATGATGCCAATCAAATCCGTCAAGCACTGTCGGAAGCACAAAAAGAAACAAAACATCCGACACTTATTATAGGTAAAACCGTGATGGGCAAGGGTGCTGTAACTGCTGATGAACGTTCGTTTGAAGGTAAATGCTCTACTCATGGTCAGCCTTTGGGCGACAGTGGAGCCGATTACAAGAAAACGATTGCTAATTTGGGCGGTAATCCCGAAGACCCGTTCCAAATTTTTCCGGATGTAGCCGAATTGTATGCCAAACGCCGGGCAGAATTGCAAAAAATAGTGGCTCAAAAACGTTCTGAAGAAGAAACTTGGGCAAAAGCGAATCCTGCATTGGCAGCGAAAATAACCGGATGGTTTACAGAAAAATCGCCTAAAATTGATTGGACGGCGATTCAACAAAAGCCCAACCAGTCTACGCGCGCCGCTTCGGCAACCGTGTTGGCTTATTTGGCGCAGCACGTAGAAAATATGATTGTGACCTCCGCCGACTTGTCCAATTCCGATAAAACGGACGGATTTTTGAAACAGACAAACGTCATCACGAAAGATAATTTCGACGGCGGATTCCTGCAATCCGGTGTTTCGGAACTAACCATGGCATGTGTGTGCATCGGAATGTCGCTCTACGGTGGCATTATCCCCGCGTGCGGCACGTTCTTCGTGTTTTCCGACTACATGAAACCCGCAATTCGCATGGCGGCGTTGATGGAACAACCTGTTAAATTTATTTGGACACACGACGCGTTCAGGGTAGGGGAGGACGGCCCCACGCACGAACCGGTCGAACAGGAAGCGCAAATTCGCCTGATGGAAAAACTGAAAAATCACAAAGGCAAAAATTCAATGCTCGTGTTGCGTCCGGCGGACGTTTACGAAGCGACCGTCGCTTGGCAATTAGCGTTGGAAAATACCGGTTCGCCTACAGGATTGATTTTTTCGCGTCAAAACATCACCGACCTGCCGGCAAAAACCGGTCGCGTCCAAGAAGCGCAACAGACCGCCAAAGGCGGTTATGTGGTGGAAGACGACGGCAATGCGGACGTCATTTTGTTGGCATCCGGCTCCGAAGTTGCCACCTTGGTAGAAGGTGCAGCATTGTTAAGAAAAGACGGCGTGCGCGTGCGAATCGTGTCAGTGCCTTCCGAAGGTTTGTTTCGCAACCAACCGCAAGCCTATCAAGACTCCGTCATCACGCCCAACACAAAAATTTTCGGACTCACAGCCGGCTTGCCGGTCAATCTCTTAGGCTTAGCCGGTACCAACGGCAAAATCTGGGGCTTAGAAAGCTTCGGCTATTCCGCCCCCTACAAAGTCCTCGACGAAAAACTCGGTTTCACAGCCGAAAACGTCTACAAACAAGTTAAAGTAGAGTGTAGTTATTAGAGTGTAGAGTGTAGAGTGTAGTCAAAAAAACTAAACTCTATAACTACACTCTACACTCTAAACTCTACACTCTAATAACTACACTCTAAACTCTAAATGAAATGGAAAGAATAGGTATCGCCTCCGACCACGCAGGCTTTGAATTGAAAGAATTTGTGCGCGTCTTGCTTGACAAACGCGATGTTCCTTACATTGATTACGGTACTTACACCACCGAAAGCGTAAACTATGCTGACTATGGGCATAAATTGGCAGAAGCCATTGAACGCGGTGAAGTAGCCAGAGGTATCGCGATTTGCGGCTCCGGCAACGGCATCAACATGACGCTCAACCGTCACGCCGCCGTTCGCTCAGCCCTCTGCTGGAACGAAGAAATCGTCACGTTAGCACGCCAACACAACGATGCAAACGTCCTCGCTCTACCCGGACGCTTCCTGTCAATCGACCTCGCCGAAAAAATGGTTGATGCTTTCTTCAATACGCCCTTTGAAGGAGGCCGGCATCAAACCCGCATCGACTCGATTGCGATACAAAAATCTTAATGGCTAACCCTCTTTGACACTAAAATAGAAATCACAATCACCAAACCAAGCCCCATCGGATAATACAAATACGGAATAATCGCCATGGGATTAATCCCCGCCAACCCGGAAGCTATCAGAAGTTGTGCGCCATAAGGCAAAAAACTTTGCATAAAGCAAGAGGTGGTATCCAGCAATCCGGCGATGCGTTTGGAATCCAACGAGAATTTAGTGCTCAAAGTCTTGGCGATAGGTCCTGTAATAATCAGCGCAATCGTATTGTTAGCCGTACACAAATCCGTGAAAACCGTCAATCCGCAAATCGCCGTCTCCGCGCTCCGTTGCGATTTGATACGCTTCGTAAGCTGCAAAATAAGCCAGTCGATACCGCCGTTGTAGCGAATCATCTCAAACATACCACCCGCCATCAGCGACACAATGATCAGTTCGCCCATATCGCTTACAATCCCTTTACTCATCGCCCCTGCCCATTCCCAAGCGGAAAAACCACCCGTAGCCAAACCAATAATACCCGACAAAACAATCCCTAAACTCAGCACCGTAATCACATTCACGCCGCAAAGAGCCGTGACCAGCACCACAATATAAGGAATCACTTTCACCCATTCAATAGTATGTTGAGGCACAAAATTTTGTGCTCCAACGGGCAATTGTGTCCCTTGAAAAATATAAATCAGCAGCACGATAATTGCAACAGGCAATACCATGTGAAAATTCGCTTTGAATTTATCTTTCATCCTCACCTCTTGTGTACGCGTTGCGACGATGGTCGTATCGGAAATAAAAGAAAGATTATCGCCAAACATCGAGCCACCCACCACGATGCCAATCATCGCCGGAAGAGATACCCCCAACTGTCCGGAAACGCCCACCGCAATAGGAGCCAAGGCAGCAATCGTCCCACAAGAAGTACCCATCGACATGGAAATAAAACACGTAGCAATAAAAATACTGGCCATAATCGCCTGCTGAGGCAGAAGCGACAAAACCATCGTCACAGTAGCATCCACAGCCCCCATAGCCTTAGCTGCACCCGCAAAAGCACCGGCCAAAATAAAAATCACAACCATAAACAATATGGTATCATTTGCACACCCCCGGCAAAACAACTCAATCCGTTGATTAATGCTCCCACCCTTAGAAAAAAGCACAGCCACAGCCGAAGCCGTCAAAAAAGCCACAGAAACAGGCATCTGCCCCAAATCGCCGGTAAAAATAAACGTCAAAATATACAAAACAAAAAAAATGCCCAAAGGCAATAAAGCCTTACCATTAGCCGGATGTGTACTATTCATAATCCAAATATTAAAATTACTTAAACTCCCTGTTTAAGCCGGCAAAGATAACAACAAATTTTCACTAAAACTTCCATTTCCGAAAAAAACATTGTACCTTTGTGCCTCCAAAAATAAAAAATGACAGAAAAAAACATCCAGATAAAAGGAGCACGAGTCAATAATTTGAAAAACATTGACCTCGAAATTCCGCGCAATAAATTGATTGTAGTCACGGGATTGTCGGGTTCCGGCAAATCCTCGCTGGCCTTTGATACATTGTATGCCGAGGGACAACGACGTTACGTCGAAAGTTTGTCATCGTATGCCCGTATGTTTCTCGGACGAATGAAAAAACCGGAAACAGACTACATCAAAGGCATCCCGCCCGCCATCGCTATCGAACAAAAAGTGAACACGCGCAACTCTCGCTCCACGGTAGGCACATCCACCGAACTCTACGACTACTTCCGCATGCTTTTTGCACGCATCGGCAAAACCATTTCGCCCGTTTCCGGCGATGTGATACAAAAACACCAGGTAGGCGATGTCATAAAAGCCATGCAAAGCTACCCGGAAGGCACCCGCATCGCACTACTGACGCGCATCGTACCAACCGCCGACACCACCATGACCGAACAATTAGCAACATACCTAAAAGAAGGTCTGTCGCGCGTAGAAATCAACGGCGAAACACACAACATCGAAGACCTCGTAGGGGCAACCCTTGCGGTTGCCCCCCTTGCGGTTACCCCCCTTGCGGTTACCCCCCACAATGATATATTCCTCCTAATCGACCGCATCACAGCCTCCAAAGAGCCGTCAGTAGCCAATCGCTTTGCCGATTCAGTCGGCACAGCATTTTTCGAGGGACACGGACAATGCCTCCTCAAAATCTACACCGAAAAAGGCATCGTCACCCGCGAATTTTCCAACAAATACGAGGCTGACGGCATCACGTTTGATGAACCGTCCGACCTGATGTTTAATTTCAACAGCCCTGCAGGGGCATGCCCGACTTGTGAAGGCTTTGGAAAAGCAATTGGCATTGCGGAAGATTTAGTCATTCCCAACCCGTCGTTGTCGGTGTTTGAAGACGCAGTCGCCTGCTGGAAAGGCGATGTGATGAGCGAGTGGAAAAAAGCCTTCATCCGCACGGCTGCCCACTACGATTTTCCAATTCACCGAGCCTATTCCGACCTCACGCAAGCACAAAAAGACTTGTTGTGGCATGGCAACAAAACAGTGAAAGGCATCGATGATTTTTTCAAATTTGTCGGAGAAAATCAATACAAAATACAGTTTCGAGTGATGTTGGCGCGATACAGAGGCAAAACAACCTGCCCAACGTGTGGCGGCACGCGCCTGAAAAAGCAAGCCCTCTACGTGAAAGTCGGCGGTAAGAACATCGCAGAACTGGTAGAAATGACTCTTGCCCAACTGAAAACCTGGTTCGCAGACCTGAAATTAGACAAACAGGATGCTCAAATCGCGAAACGCCTCCTAACGGAAATCAACAACCGCCTGCAATTTCTCAACGACGTGGGATTAGGCTACCTGACGTTAGACCGTCCGTCGTCCACGCTGTCGGGCGGCGAAAGTCAACGCATCAATCTCGCCACTTCACTTGGTAGCAGTTTGGTAGGCTCACTGTATATTCTCGACGAACCGAGCATCGGACTGCATCCGAAAGATACGGGACTGCTCATCAAGGTGTTGCGACAACTTCAAGCCTTAGGAAACACGGTCATCGTGGTCGAACATGACGAAGAAATCATGCGTGCGGCAGACCACATTATAGATATTGGTCCCAATGCCGGACAGTTGGGTGGAGAAGTCGTGTATCAAGGCCCGATCAACGAGTTGAAAACGGCTAAAAACAGTCACACGGCTGACTATCTAACCGGAAAAGCGCAAATCGAAACACCCAAACAGCGTCGCAAGTGGAATAACACCATATATATAGAAGGTGCGCGCGAACATAATCTCAAAAATATCAATGTGCATTTTCCGCTCAACGTGATGACGGTCGTAACCGGCGTCAGCGGTTCCGGAAAATCCTCACTCGTGCGCGATGTCCTTTACAAGGCGCTCAAACAGCATTTTGACGGTTACAAAACATTTTCAATGGCTGCCAATGCGCTTTCAGGCGACTTGATGCTACTGCGAGGCGTGGAATTTGTCGATCAAAATCCGATTGGTCGTTCCACGCGTTCCAACCCGGTGACCTACATCAAGGCGTATGACGAAATCCGCAAACTCTTTGCCGACCAGCCGTTGGCGAAGCAAATGGATTTCACCCCCGCCTATTTCTCGTTCAACACCGACGGCGGTCGCTGCGAAGAATGTAAAGGCGAAGGCACAATCACGGTCGAAATGCAATTCATGGCAGACGTAGTCCTCGAATGTGAAGCCTGCCATGGCAAACGCTTCAAAAAAGACATCTTAGAAGTCAAATATCAAGACAAAAATATCTACGACGTCCTCGAAATGACGGTTGATGAAGCAGTCACCTTTTTCTCTAAATCCGACGCACAATCGTCCATCACGCGCAAAATAGTCAAAAAACTAAAAACATTGCAAGATGTAGGCTTAGGCTATGTAAAACTTGGTCAAAGCTCATCCACCCTCTCCGGTGGCGAAAATCAGCGCGTAAAACTCGCCTACCATCTCAGCGAAGAAAAGGCACAACCCACGCTCTTTATCTTCGACGAGCCAACCACCGGTCTGCATTTTCACGACATAAAAACGCTAATGCACGCTTTTGACGCCCTGATAGAACGCGGTCACACGATAGTTGTCATCGAACACAACCTCGACGTCATCAAAATGGCGGATCACGTCATCGATCTCGGCCCCGTAGGTGGTTCAGAAGGCGGTTTCCTCGTAGCAAACGGCACTCCGGAAGAAATAGTGAGCAACAAAGATTCCGTAACAGCTCCTTTCTTAAAAGAAAAAATATAAAAAAATATTTCATTCTGACACAATAAGTTAGGGTTATTTGGTTAAAAAAAGTGTAAAAAAGATTTGGAGTGTAAAGAAAAACTCTGTACCTTTGCATCCGCTTTCCAGAAATTCCAGG
>JAISKM010000108.1 GCA_031261285.1 Candidatus Symbiothrix sp.
ATACACTCAAACCCTCTATCACATCGTTCTGCGAACAAAGCGAAGCGAAAAGTCCATACCGCAACAAAATGCCTCTTCGTTGTACAAATATGTGTGGGGAGTTATTAAAAACAAAAAGGGAACCCTGTATCGTATCAATGGAATGGAAGACCACGTTCACATACTTTCCGATATTCATCCCACGATTGCTTTGGCAGATTATGTTAAAGACATCAAAGTGTCTACCTCTCTTTGGATGAAAAAATCAAGCGAATTTTCAAAATTCACAGGCTGGGAAGAGGGATATGCTGCATTTACGTATGCTTTTAAAGATAAAGAAAGCATCATCAATTACATTAAAAATCAACAAGAACATCACAAAAAGGAAAGTTCTAAGGATGAATTAATGCGTATTTTTAAAGAATGCGGTGTTGATTTTGATGAAAAATACTTATCTTAATTAGTTTATATTCAACCCCTTCGAGGTTGCGAGGGGGGAGAGCATTTTATCTTTCCCCCAGTCGCCCTATCGGGCTTCACTGGGGGTTATTCACATTCAAGACCTTCGGTCTTTGCAAACACATGGTTTTACTGGTGAGCCCCCTTTAGGGGGGTTGGGGGTAATATTGCGGATAGTCATTTTTTTTTCTAAATTTGCAACATTCATTAAAATAGTCTATCTTTGTGAACGATTTTATGAAAAAAAAATTATTACTACTCTCATTCCTGTTATTGCTGCTTGGCTGCACGGAACATCGGACGCACACCATTAATTTTTATTATTGGAAAAGCAATGTGTCGATAGGTGAGGTGGAGCAGGAGTATTTTAAATCGTTGCATAGCGCCAAGTTATATATGCGCTTTTTTGATGTGGATACGCAGGAAGGTGCAGTGTTGCCGGTAGCCAAAGTTCAGCCGTTTGATGCACACTTGTTAGATGCAGAATATATTCCGGTTGTTTTTATCACGAATCGTACGTTTGCAGGGATGCAAAATGAACATATTCAAGTGTTGGCACGGAATATGGTTAAATTGATTGATGAAATATGCAGCAAAAACAAAATTCCGGCAATCAATGAAATTCAAATTGACTGCGATTGGACGGAAAGCACCAAAAATGCCTATTTTCAATTTTTGAGAGAGTTGGAACGAGTATCGCAGAAAAGCGTCACGTGCACGATTCGACTGCATCAGGTGAAATTTAAAGACAAAACAGGCGTTCCACCCGTTTCTAAAGGCTATTTGATGTGTTATGCGACTTCCGGTCCGAAAGAGACCGGCGGCAAAAATTCTATTTTGGATATGCCGCTTTTGAAAGATTATACCGCTACTATTAACGATTATCCGTTGGATGTTGATGTTGCATTGCCGCTGTTTTCGTGGGCGATTGTGACTAACCATTTGGGACACATCAAGCTGATTAATAATGTTACTGTGACGAGTGAGGATAAGGCTTTTTTGCGACCGACCAGTGCCGGTTCTTACGAAGTGACGCTCGATACGTTTTTTCACGGTTTTTATTTGAATAAGGGCTTTACCTTGAAGGTGGAGCAGATTTCACCCGCCTTACTTCGAGAAGCTAAACAGTATTTGAATGAGCAAATCAACAAAGACTACGGCATTGTCTATTATCATTTGGATGCGCCGTTTCTAACAAAATATACCCTTCAAGAGTTGTACTAACTACCATTAGTTTTAGGTAAAAGACGCCCCAAAAATACCACGTTTTAGGGATTGCGAGCCCCTTTTTTCATCACTACCTTTGCAGTCACTATAATAAGGTTCATGAGAGTATTCAGATTAGTTGTCATTTTTTTGATTTGGAGTACTTCGCAAACTGTGTTTTGCCAGTACTCCATTTCAGGGAAAGCATTGGATAGCAAAACGGGAAACCCTGTTGAGTATGCGTCCGTCGTGCTTGCCGATCGTGGCTTGTGGGCTATCAGCAATGAACAAGGCGAATTTACAATCAAAAATATCTCTCCCGGACAAATCAATGTGGTCGTATCCTGTCTCGGATACGCCAAGCGAGAATTTCCGCTGAAAGTAACCAAGACTATGCAGGGTCTTGAATTTCGTTTACAGGAGGACAATCTCTCGCTGAAAGAAGTGACCGTTACTGCCAAAAGAAAACGCGATGAAATCGCTACCACCTACGTCATTGATCGCAACGGACTTGATCACCTGCAAGTATTGAATGTTGCAGATGCTTTGAGTTTACTGCCCGGTGGACAATCTACCCGGTCTCCCCATTTTGCAAGTAGCGAGCAGCTGATAGCTCTACGTTCTGCAAGCGGTGAAAGCGGCAATCCAACTTTCGGGACAGCCATAGAAGTGGATGGTGTCCGTTTATCCAATAATGGCTCATACAATTCGGGAATAACCACAGTGTACGGTGTCGACACCCGCAGCATTGCATCCGGTACTATTGAATCTGTCGAAGTGGTGACCGGAATACCGGGCGTTGAATATGGTGATATGACGAGCGGTATGGTCAAAGTGAACACCCGGAAAGGAAAATCTCCGTTGAGTGCAGAAGTGTCTATCAAGCCGAATACGAAGTTGTATGCGGCGAACAAAGGTTTTGATTTGGGACAAGCTGCGGGTGTATTAAATGTAAGTCTTGAGCATACTAAATCCATATCCGACTTAGCTTCGCCTTACACATCTTACGACCGCAACGGTTTGTCGGTGTATTATTCCAATACGGTCAATAAACACCATCAACCCATCCGCATTGAATCCGGCATGACCGGAAATATCGGCGGCTACAACACCCAAGATGATCCGGACGCATTTACGGACACCTACACAAAAAAGAAGGATAATACGCTACGGGCGAATATCAAAGCAAATTGGTTGCTTCAACGCTCTTGGATAACCAATCTGGAAGCATCGGCTACGATGAGTTATGCCGACAATCTTTTGACAGAAAAGACTAACAAGTCCGGTTCTTCGTCTGTGGCGGCTATTCACGGTCGTGAAGAAGGTTATTTTGTGGCAAATAATTACGATGAAAATCCAACTGCGCCGGTTGTACTTATTCCTGCCGGCTATTGGTATCAGTTGGCTTACACCGACAACAAACCGCTGAACGTCAATGCCACTATCAAAGCACGATGGGCACACCTCGTTGGGAATGTCAACAGTAATTTATTGGTGGGAACAGATTTTACTTCTTCCGGTAATTTAGGAAAAGGCACGTATTATGATGAGCTGCGTTATGCTCCCACATGGCGCGAATACCGTTTCGATGAAATTCCGTTTATGAATAATTTGGCGGCTTATGTAGAAGCAAAGACAGAGCTGAGTCTCAGCAAACAATCCGCTCTGCAGGCGGTGGCAGGCATTCGTTCAGACCAAACGTTTGTTCGGCAGTCGGCTTACGGCACCGTTAGCAGTCTTTCGCCACGTTTCAACGCCAAATATGCTTACAAGGGCAACCGGGATCAATGGATCGAACACTTCGCCTTGCGTGCGGGTTGGGGTAAAGCCGTGAAACTCCCCTCATTTGCCGTACTTTACCCTATGCCTTCCTATTCAGACAAACTCATCTTTGCGCCCGGAACGATGGCGGACGGCACCTCGGTTGCTGCTTATCACATCCGCCCCTTTGCGGCAAAATATAATCCCAATCTGCAGTGGCAATATAATCAGCAGGCAGAAATTGGCTTTGAAGCAAAGATAAAAGGCGTTAATATCTCTGTTTCTTTCTTCAAAAATAAGATGATGAATGGCTATAATTCCGTCAATGAATATTCTCCATTTGCGTTCAAATTTACGGACTCGCCGTCCGAAGGGTTCCCTATCCCATCAGAGAACAGGCAGTACAGCATTGACCAAACAACGGGAATTGTGACGGTACATGACAAAACGGGGCAGGTTAGCGACCAAACGCTTGCTTACAAAGAACGAAACCAATTCAAATCCGACAACACGTATATTAATGGTTCTCCGGCTGTGCGCAAGGGTATTGAGTGGGTAGTCGATTTCGGAGAAATAAAACCGCTTCGAACCTCTGTTCGCGTGGATGGAAATTATTATCATTATCGTGCAGCGGAACAATCGCTTATGCAGTATTCCCCCACTACACAAGAAATGGCCGATGGCAATCTATATAAATATGTAGGATTTTATGTTGGTGGCTATGGCGACTCCAATGGCTACGAAACGAAACAGCTGAATGCCAATGTGACTTTTATAACGCACATCCCCGCTATTCGGCTGATAGTGTCGCTCAAATTGGAATCTACCTTGTATAATAGCAGACAAAATCTGAGTGAATACAGTGGTGGGCAACGTAGTTTTGCAGTAGCGGACAAAAGCGATTATGTTCCTGCACCGGATAATCCGTATAAAATTTACAACAGTGATCGCTTCGTGGCAACTTATCCCTTGTATTACGCGAGTATAGACGATTTGGGTACAAAAATACCGTTTGCCGAAAAGTTTTTATGGGCAAAAGAAAACGATCCGGCACTATACAACGAGTTGGCAAGTCTGGTCATGAAATCGAATACCGATTATTATTTCAATGAAAACAAGGTGTCAGGCTATTATTCGGCTAATATCAGCGTGACAAAAGAGATTGGTAAGCATGCTTCCCTGTCGTTCAATGCCACTAATTTCACGAACACTATCGGATTGGTAACTATCGGTTGGAATCACACCCAACAGACTTTATTTAGGTCGTCCTATATTCCGCAATTTTATTACGGATTATCATTAAAAATTAAAGTGTGAACTGGTTAATACTAAAAAAATGAAACAGGCAAAAGTAAGATGGTCCAAATTATTAATGTGCGTGATCGCTTTAGCGTTCACGTTTGCCGGCTATTCGTGTGTGGATGACAACAAGTTGCCCGAAGTGCAAACCTACCAGGTGAAAGTGCAGTTGGCATATACGGAAGGGTATGCACCAAGAGAAGGTGTGAGTGTTAAACTAAAGAACGCTGTCACCAACACCATTTCCGAGCAGTTCACAGATGCTACGGGAACGGCAGCGTTTGAAGCCATTGCCGGTGTGTATGAAGTGTCGGTGAGCGAAACGCGAACCATTGGACTAAACAAGATTGTGTTTAACGGCACAAAAAGCGGTATCATCGTAACGACTGCTTGGGATGCGGCTGCAACGGCGACCGTTCCGCTTGTCGAATCCAAAACCAATCAGTTGGTAATTAAAGAGTTGTACAATGGCGGATGCCAGAAAGACGATGGCAGTGGGTCATTTACCGGTGACCAGTATGTAATTCTTTATAATAATTCCGATCAACCGGCTTCGTTGGAAAATTTGGCTTTTGGTTATTTGTTCCCCAATACTTCGCAGGGCAGCAATAATTTTTATGTTAATGGTACGCTGTATTATGAGGCGCAAGGCTGGTTGCCGGCAGGCTATGCGATTTGGGCATTCCGTGAAAATGTGACACTTGCGCCGGGAGAGCAACTCGTGGTTGCCATACAAGGTGCTGTGAACAATACGCTCACGTATAGCAATTCCATCAATTTTGCTAACCCTGCCTATTATGCGATGTATGACCCTGAAATATTTGCCCACGCAACCGCTTATCCGGCACCGGCGGAAGTGATTCCGGCTTCGCACTACCTGAAAGCCTATAAGTTTGCCAACGTTACAAGCACCGCATGGGCATTGAGCGTCACTTCACCGGCGTTCATAATCTTTAGAACAGAAGGTATTACACCGGGTGAATTTGCCGTAGATATGGACCGGATAGTTCTTAATGGCACATCGGCGTCTCAAGCGGGACGGAAAGTGCCGGTAGAATGGGTGGTCGACGGCATAGAAATATATGCCAAAGGAAATGCAGCCAACAAAAAACGTTTAACATCAACCATTGACGGTGGCTATATGGAACTGACCAATGCTCAGGGTCACACCCTCTACCGCAATGTGGATAAAGAAGCAACGGAAGCAATAGCGTCTAATGCGGGTAAATTGGTTGAAGGTTATGCCGCCGATCCAAGTGGTATTGATGCGGAAGCCTCTATCAAAAATGGTGCGTACATCATCTACAAAGACACGAATAACTCCACAAACGATTTTCACGAACGGAGTAAAGCGTCTTTAAGAAATTAAATAATTAAAAAACAGATAGATATGAAAGAAAAAAACAAAAAACAGAATGGCTGGATACTTGGGCTGTTGCTAATGGGACTGACGATTCAAGTATCAGCACAAAGCAGCGACACGCTTTATGTCAACTCGGAGAGTGCTACGTTGGTTGCTTTTGACTTAAATAAGGTTGAAAAGGTGACTTTTTCCGAACAGGATTTCAGCGTGTATGACACGGATGGATACGCAACCACTACATTGTTTGACGACGTTGCCACGCTTAGTTTTGTTCGACTCTTCGCCAATGATCAGCCCTCGGATATAGTGGAAGTGAAAGAGTTGGAACTGAAAGTGTATCCTAATCCGGTGGTCGATTATCTGACTGTCGAAAGTGGCCCGGATATTCGTGACGTAAGGTTGTTCTCTCTAACCGGCGCGTTGCTGTTGCACAAAACGCAATTGACATCGCCGGTGACTTTATCCTTTTCTAACACTCCTGCGGGCGTGTATGTGCTTCGAATAGAGACTGGGGAAGGCGTAAGCTTTAAGAAAATCATTAAAAATTAAAAATTAAAAATTAAGAATTAAGAATTAAGAATTAAAAAATTAGTTAAATATGAAAGAGATAGTAAAAAAATCATTCTTTTTGGCTGCATTGTTGATTATAGCCAATGTATTTGTAGCACGTGCACAAAGCAAATCTCTGTATGTTTATCGCAACGGTATTGTGGAATATACCCAAGCGGTAACGGACGTTGACAGTATCACTTTTGCTACGCCGAAGCCTCATGAATCAGTTCAGGTGGTAATTAAAGAGTTATACAATGGTGGAGTGCAAAAAGTGGGAGAGGAAGGTACCGGAGCATTTAACAATGACCAGTATGTGGTGCTTTATAACAACTCCAACCAGATGGCATCATTGGAAAATTTAGCTTTGGGCTATTTGCTGCCGAATAATTCACAGGCAAGCAATGCTTATTATGTTGGTGGTAGCCCCACGCCATATTATGAAGCAGAAGGATGGGTACCTGCAGGATGGGCTATTTGGGCGTTCCGGGGAAATGTGCCACTTGCGCCGGGAGAGCAAATCGTAGTTGCCATACAAAAAGCTATTGACAACACTGCCACATACAGCAATTCTATCAATTTCGATAATCCTGCCTATTATGCGCTGTATGATCCCACAGCATTTGTTAATGCAACAAGCTATCCGGAACCGGCAGCCGCAATTCCGGCTTCGCACTACTTGAAAGGTTATAAATTTGCCGGACTGGTCAGTACCGCATGGGGATTGAGTGTCACTTCACCGGCATTTATCATCTTCAAAACGGAGGGTGTTACTCCGGAAGAGTTTGCCGCTGATGCTGCTGCAAATGCAGTTCCCGATCTCGTTGCTACTCTACCCGGACGTAAAGTTCCCGTAGAATGGGTAGTTGACGGCGTAGAAGTATATGCCCAAAATCCCGGTACCGGTACTAATAAAAAACGCTTGACACCTGCCATCGACAGCGGATTTATAGAATTGACCAATGCTCAAGGTCACACCCTTTACCGCAATGTGGATCAGGCAGCAACAGAAGCCATCGCAACTAATGCCGGTAAATTGGTTACAGGTTACACAGCCGACCCAAGTGGCATTGATGCGGAAGCTTCCATCAAAAATGGTGCGCGCATCATCTACAAAGATACTAACAACTCCACTGTTGACTTCCACGAACGGAACAAGGCATCGTTGAGAGATTAAAAACTAACAAAATGACGAGCCGCAATATACTATTGCTTTCGTTTGTGATGGTCTGTTGCCCTTTCAGGGCGCAAAACATGAATGATTCCTTACCCCAGGCGTTGCCTGGGGCTAAGGTCTATCAGGCTTTCAGCCTTTCGGATTTTGATTACATTCGGGAATCGGAGGCTTGGCTGAGTAGTGAGAATGCGGCAGGACTGCAACAGTTGCCGGTATCTGATATTTCGTTTGCGGAAGCTTTTTTTGAAAAAAATGACGGAAAGTTTATCAATTATTACCAGTCCGGCAACAGTTATACATTTGGCGCACGCACCGAATCCTATTATCGCCTGAATCCGCAAATTGTGTTTTACGGGAAAGTTCATTACGCTAATTTTCGAGGAAAGAATATGGGTGGCTCTACGTTCATCAATCCTGAATATAATGTGATTGACATTGTGGAAATGGATGAGGGGACGCGTGGTACAAAAAATCTGGAAACATATAATCTGATAGGTGCTGTAAGTGCCAAACTATCAAATAGTTGGAGCATCGGCGGCAAAGTGGATTACACGGCTGCCAATTACGCTAAATTCAAAGATTTGAGACATGTCAATACCGCGTTTGACGTTTCGGCAACATTGGGCGTGAATTATCAATTAGGCAATATGTTGGCTATTGGCGCGAACTATTTCTACCGTCGCAGTGTGGAAAGTATCGAGTTTCGTATGTCCGGCACGACAGACAAACAATACACCTCATTAGTCAGTTTCGGCTCGTTTTATGGGCGTACCGAACTGTTTGGCGAAAACGGTTACACGGAGAAATCAACTGCTAATCCGACGGTCAACACGTTTAACGGCGCCTCGTTGCAATTAAACTTAAAAGCAACCGGGTACTGGAATCTTTTCAACGAATTGTCCTATAAATCACGCAGCGGCTATTACGGCAAACGTTCGCCTTCCACACCCGTTTATACGGAACACCATGGCTCCATCCTATCCTATTCCGGTACATTATCTTACAGAAACAGGCAGCAACTGCACCTGTTGAGCGGTAATATAAGCAAGGAATCTGTTGAAAATTCCGAAAATTCGTGGCGTAAGGAAAATACCACCGGCGGGCGCACCGACATTATTTATTATGGCAGCAATCAGGTATTGAATAAAAATGTGTTGAATGCGCGGATAACCTACACAGCAAATTTGAATATCACGGACGACTGTCCGGAATGGATACTCAGGTCGACAGCGAATTATTATGACCGCAAGCAAGCCGTTGCTCAATACCCTTTTTACCGCAAACAAACCATCCGGTTTTTGGAAGCCGGCGCGCAGGCAACTCGAAATATTATCCGGCAAAAAAGTTTGTGGAGCGTTACGGTGGGCATCTCCTGCGGTTCGGGCGGCGGAACTGTCAATGAAGACGGCACATACAACACTTTTTCCGGCGAACAACCGCCGAAAAGTCTCCAAAGCGGACTGGAAAAAGAATATGAATATCTGACAGCCACACACGTCAAAGGAAATATCGGTATACACTATTCGTTTCCTGTGCGTCTTGTGAAATCAGGTTATGTCAAAGCGACTTACGAGCTGACAAAAGCTAAAAAAATTGAATATCTCGAAGGAAATGCGTTCCATTCGGCAACAATGACGATAGGATGTAATTTTTAATTCGTACTTTTGTAAAAAAATAAAGACAACATGACACCAATCATTCAATGTGAAAATATTACCCACTATTACGGTGACCGGCTGATATACAAGGATTTGAACTTTGACGTGCAAAAAGGGAAAATCTTGGGATTGCTGGGCAAAAACGGAACGGGTAAGACGACGATTATCAATATCCTGAACGGTTATCTGAAACCGCAATCGGGCGTGTGCCGCGTGTTTGGGGAAGAGATGGACAAGATTACCCCGGAAACGAAAGGCAAAATCGGCTTACTGCTGGAAGGTCATATCCAGCACAGCTATTTCAATGTGAAACAGATCGAAACGTATTACAGCCGCTTTTTTCCGAACTGGAAACCGGATGAATATTACAAATTGATTGAAAAATTGAAGGTGACGCCGACACAAAAAATCAGTACGATGTCGTGTGGACAACGGTCGCAGGTGGCTTTGGGCTTGCTGTTTGCGCAAGACCCCGAATTGTTGATTCTCGACGATTTCTCCATGGGACTTGACCCGGGTTATCGCCGCCTGTTCGTAGAATACCTCAAAGAATATGCCGCTGCCGGCGATAAAACGGTTTTTATGACGTCTCACATCATTCAAGATATGGAAATGCTGATTGACGATTGCATCATCTTGGATTACGGAAAAATCCTGCTGCACGAGCCCATTGGCTATTTTTCAAACTACAAAACATTGGAAGACGCTTTCATCGAAATAACAGGAAAATATTAAACGGGCGTCATTCCCGCGCAGGCGGGAATCCCTTGAAACAATTAAAAATTAAAAATTAATATGTACAAATCATTAGTTTATAAAGAATGGATTAAAACCCGCAGTGTGATTGGGGTTTTATTTCTTATCTTCCTTGGAGTGGGCATTTATTCATTTATGCACATAAGTGCAGATATTCGTCTGCTTGGATTGGTAAATCTTTGGGAGGAAGCCATCCAAAAGGATCCGGCGATGTTCCCGTATTTCAAATACCTGCCTTTGTTGGCAGGCGTTTTATTGGCAATCACCCAGTACGTTCCGGAATTGCAGTTCAAACGGCTGAAATTGACTTTGCACTTGCCCTTGAAAGACGATACTATTGTATTGACTATGTTGTTGTATGGCTTTGGCGTGGTTTTGTTGCTCTCATTTGTTACATTGGCGTTGCTGTTGTTGGGACTGAGCAGGCGTTTCCCGGCAGAAATTGTCGGCACCACTTTCCAGCAGCTGTTGCCTTGGTTTTTAGCCGGACCGGCAGCTTACTTGATCGCTTCTTGGATTTGTCTCGAACCCCAGTGGAAACAGCGGATACTGAACATAATTCCCGGAATTATTGCCTTGTCTTTCTTTTTCCTGCGCGCTAAATCGGGGGCTTATCAGCCGTTCGATCCGTATTTGACAGGATTGGTGATTGTCGCCTTTTCCTTTGCGTTTTATTCAACAACACGATTTAAAGAAGGAATACAATGAAATTGAGAAATTGAGGAATTGAGGAATTAAGTAATGTAGAAATTTAGAAATTCCTACATTCCTACATTTCTACATTTCTACATTTAAAATTACAGATTATGAAAGGGAAACAAATTATATACTTTTTGGTGCTGCTGTTTGTTACGGCAGTAGGCTTATGGGCTGTACCGGAATTGGTGAAAACGGCAACCTATTCTAAAAACCGTACGCCATTTGTCTATTTCAGTTCGATACAAAAGAAATTTTTATTTCGAGAAACCGACAAAAAAGAACATTCGTTTTACGATGACGAAGGGAAAACCTATTCCGAGCAGGAATACGACACGTCTTTGCCGTTGTTTAATTTTCGACAGCTGACCGTCAACGGCGAAATGCCGGACAGCATCGATGGTATCGCCATTGAGCCTCGTGAGTTGCGAGTCAAACAAACAATGTTTAGATACAACCCAACAAACAAAAATACGCCGAATCCGGGTCTGTACATCCTGTATGAATCGCTGCCGAAAAAAGCGAAATTGGAATCGCCCGGCGACCTTTTCCGTTTGAAAGACAAAATCGAATTTGTAGATGCGGAAACCAACACGGTAAATCAAAAAAAGAGCGATCTTTTCCAAAATGCGCTGTTAAAAGCAGGATACGTTTTTCCGGCGCAATGGACATCCGGCGATTTGAACATCCGTAAACCCTACGATGAAGGCTATTTCTCGCTTGACGCTAACGGTCAACTCTACCATATTAAGATGGTCAACGGACGACCGTTCATAAGGAATACGCAACTCGATCCGCAAATAGAACCGGCTTTCTTTGCGATGGAAGAACCGGCAGACAAACGCTTTTACGGTTTTCTTTTCGATAAAAAAGGGCACACGTATATCCTCGAAGAAGACGGTGGAAAATACAAACCTGTGGAATTAGAAATTAATCCGCTGAATTTGGACACCGGCGAACTGATGATTATGGGAAATTTCCTTTACTGGACGGTTTCGGTGCAAACCAAGACAGATAAACATGTTTATGCCTTGCGCACGGAAACACTGAAAAAAGTGCGTGAGGCTGAGATAAAACTTCCGGTGAATCGCTGGAACGTCATCGCCGGCAAGATGTTTCCTTGTTATCTGACATTTAGAAATCCGAATAGCGATTATATTGCGCCGCATCTGCATTTCACGGCATTCAGTGCGTTAATCGTGAATGTAGTGCTGGCGATCATTCTGCTGTTCATCTTTCCTCGTCGCACGAAAAAGAAAAAAATCTTCGACAGCGCCTACACACTCGTGTTCGGCATTGCAGGAGTAATTGCACTCTTAATAGTAAAAAATAACAATTAAAATAACAAACAAATGAAAAAAACAACAAATTTATTGATGGGATTGCGGACCAGGTCCGCCATGACGATGGCAGTAGCAGTGTTGTCCGTGGCACTTTTTTCTTGTGGCGGCAACAAAAAAACAGAAGTGGCAGATGAGCAAACGCTTTCTGCAGGCACCGAAAAAGTCTATGAATTAGACAGTTTATTGACTGTAGCAGACACTCAAGTGGACGATACTGTCAAGGTAATCGGCTATGTCACACACACTTGCAAACATTCCGGCAAACGCTGCTTCATTGTCGGCGAATCACAAACCGGCTCTATGCGTGTGGAAGCAAAAGGTGAAATCGGTGGATTCAACCGCGAATTGGTCGGCTCAAAATTAGAAATAACCGGCGTATTGAAAGAACGTCGATTGACTAAGGAATACATCGACCAATTAGAAAAGGATACGGAGTTGAAACAAAAAGAAGACGGTGCTGCCGAATCTTGCGCTGCCGAATTGAGCAACATCAACGCTATGCGTCAATGGATGAAAGACCACACTAAGGACTTCTATGCAATCTACTACATGGACGGTCTGAATTTCACAACATTGGATTAAGATGAAAATCAGCTATTGGTTGCGGGTCATCCACCGGGATTTAGGTTTCCTGGTGGTTGGTCTTGCGTTGGTTTACGGACTTTCCGGTATCTTGCTCAATCATATAGGTGAGAAAGACCCGGCTTTCCGCACAGAAGAGCGCTCGGTGCAGTTGTCGCCGTTGCTCACGCAAAAAGAGTTGACGACGGCTTGGACTGTCAACAAAACCTTGCCGCCACTCAAAAAGATTTTTCCGATCGACGAAAATCATTCCCGGCTGATGCTTGAGGGCGGAGTAGGGGTGTATACTGTTAAAACCGGTCAGGTGGATTACGAAACGCACTCCAAGCGCGCGTTCATCTACTGGATCAATCGCCTGCATTACAACAAAGTGAAAGGCTGGAGTCCGGTTGCCGATCTTTTTGCCGTTTCGCTGCTCGTTCTCGCCATTTCCGGATTAGTTATCGTCAAAGGAAAGAAAGGCTTGTCCGGCTCCGGCAAGTGGTATTTGCTGGCGGGGTTGCTAATTCCGATTGTTTACACATTTGTGTCAATATGCGTATAATTAATTTCGAGTGCTAATTTTGGATGAAATAGAAAACTGTATGCAGGACTTGTGCGCATGACTACAGTGCCACCCGCCGGTGTCCATGCTGTCGTAAAATATAAATTAGAGGTAGCGACCCGCGCAGAAAAAATGAAACGAAATGATGCACAAAAACCCGTGCGAGTGCTCTTTCTTCAAGGCTTGATACGCTGTTCAGGGAGCGCATACGCCCCTTTTACCGACCCAGACGGGTCAGCGGAGTCAACCCTCACCAGAAGCGATCATTAGGACTATCGGCGTCATTTTCGACGCCGATAGTAAATAGTTAACTGTTAATAATTAAAGTCCTCACACACAGACTACATACTCTTAACACAGCGGTAATATACATTTACGTCATTCATCATGCCGGTCTGCCAATTGTATGGTTCCGCCACACCTTCGGAATCGAATTTTACAATGCGCGCATCATTACCCCCATTATAACCCGAATCACTCGTCCAGTAATAATAAGGACCAAATATCGGAGTTAGTACCGGCGCAGTACCAGCCTCGTGCAACTCTCCATTCGTCGGTAATCTGCACCCTCGAGTAGAGCACGCGGACACCGCGGCGGACCAAACTGCAGGAGAGGTTACAGCGGCCAACCAACAAAGAGAGCCTTTGACTGTCCCTTCACACACCGGGTTCACCACCACATTCGTTGAACCAGCTCTCGACGTACTATTGCCGGCCGCACTGGTAGCCACTACACCAAATGAGTTTGCCTCAGCTGTACCCATTGACTTTGTGGTCAACGTGATAGTTGGTGTCGCAGTTGTTTGCGGGCTCGTCTGTGTAAAATAATCCGTTGGGAATGTCCAACTATAACCGGTTGCTCCGGGCACAGCATCAACAGTTAACGTTACATTTGCTCCACTGGTAACGGTTGTTGGACTTGGCGTGATAGTACCAGGTTGAGCAGGAACTACATTAATAGCTGTTGTTCCCGCACGCGCCGGACTTGTTCCACCTACTCCTGTTGCCGTCACACTGAATGTGGCAGCTGCATTTGTGCTGACAGTTTTTCCGGTCAGTGTAATACTGTTGGTCGTAGAACTTCCGGTGAAGTTCGCTGTTGGGAATGTCCAGGTATAAGACGTAGCGCCGGCTACAGCAGGAACAGTCAGTGTTACGGTTCCACCATTAGCAATGTTAGCTGCTCCGGTAATTGCTCCCGGCTGAGCAGGCACTACATTAATAGCCGTTGTACCCGCACGCGCCGGGCTTGTTCCGCCTACTCCTGTTGCCGTCACACTGAACGTAGCAGCTGCATTCGTGCTGACAGTTTTTCCGGTCAGTGTAATACTGTTGGTTGTAGAACTTCCGGTGAAGTTAGCCGTTGGGAATGTCCAGGTATAAGACGTAGCGCCGGCTACAGCAGGAACAGTCAGTGTTACGGTTCCGCCATTGGCAATGTCCGCTGCGCCGGCGATTGCTCCCGGTTGTGCCGGTGTGACATTAACGGTTGCAGTAGTGGCTCTTGAAGGACTGGTTCCACCGTGTGTAGGTGCCTTAGCTACTACACTGATTGACCCGGCTGCATTCGTACTCACTGTTTTAGCCGTCAATGTAATACTGTTGGTCGTTGAACTTCCGTTAAAGTTCGCTGTTGGGTAAGTCCAGGTATACGTATCACCTGTTACAGCCGGAACACTGAGCGTAACGGTTCCGCCATTAGCTATATTAGCCACTCCGGTAATTACTCCCGGTTGTGCCGGATTCACATTGATGGTCACATCTGCGGTTCGTACCGGTGTCGCAACAGTAGTCGCCCGAACGGTTGTTTGACCGCCTGCTCCGGATACAGCAGTTACTAAACCGGAACTGTTGACTGTCGCTATTGAGGCTGAACCACCTGACCAGATCACGGCTTGATTCGCCTGCGGATTGGGTTGAACGGTCGCTGAGAGTTGCTGTGTGGAACCCGCACCTGTGGCAACCAACGACACAGGACCGGCAGGTGAAACGCTAACACCGGTAGGCGGAATGGCAACCGTCACCGCACAATAATCAGAGATCTCGGGATCGCCGGTGCTCGTGGCGATGATGTTAGCCGTGCCATTAGCAAGGGTCGTGATAACACCGGTGACGGGGTCTACTGTCGCAACCGCCGGGTTGCTGCTTGACCACGTCACGCCGGTGTCGTGAGCTGTTGACGGCTCAACCACTGCATAAGGAACAGTGGATTGCGTGGCAAATGTGGTGAACGTAATCAGTTCCGGATCAACCGTCAGTCCGGAAACCGGAACTTTAAC
>JAISKM010000141.1 GCA_031261285.1 Candidatus Symbiothrix sp.
ATTTTTTTATTGGAAATTCATAAAAATTCATTTCTCCATAGCCCACCATTATTTGGTCGATAATAATATAAGGAGTCAGGGCTTTTATTGTAATTGTTGTTTTTCCCTTGTGCTGAAAATTGAATGGGATGGTTGTCAGGACTTGTCCGCGCAAAACATTTTGTTTCCATGTTTCGTTGCGACCTTCTACGCTGTAATCGGCCACCGTAGAGACGCGATTAATCGCGTCTCTACAACCATTTTCCAATACTGAAATGGCTATTTTCATGCCTTGTCCGTCCACATCGTGATTGGGAATGGCGGCAATTTTAATCCAACCATCATCCACATTCTGTATATCAAAAACAAATGTAAGGGAATCATTTTGTACCAATGGAACAGCGGAAAAACTATGCCCTAATCCTTTTATGCCGTTATTTTTTGCATTGACCGCCTGTGTGGCGTTTTGTGCAATGATGTTATTGTTTGCCACGTTGGTTGTTGTAGAGACGCGATTAATCGCGTCTCTACGATTGAATGTGGGTACATCAAAAACCGGCAGATTGCGCGGGTGAAAATCCATGATACGATTCCATTTACCGTTTTCCATGCTATTGTAATCGGCTGTTATGCGCTCAATTTCATCATAAGCTTTCCTACTATTAATGGTGTCGTTTAATTGCGCATACAGCCATTTTTGGTTGAGCAAAGAGGCTCCTCTTACCGGATATTCCACCAATTGAAAGAAGGCGCTTTGTCTATTTTCAGGTATAGATGTTCGCAAGTGTTTGACCTTTTCCGCTAACGACAAATAGTTCTGCAAACGATTTTGCAATTCATTATTAAAATCCGGATTGTATTCCGAATCAATTACCGGTGTGAGATTTCTCGGATAACCCGGCTCTTCCACTCGACTCCATCCGGTATGCTCCGGCTTACGGAAATTTGCCAAGCGGTAATATTCGTTCAGGATAGCGGTAATTTCTTTGGAATGTTGTTCGCCAAATTCCCTTGCTGCCCAATATTCCAAATGGTTGGAAACCGAAATGTTCCACGCCATATCCAAAAAATATTCCATCAGATATTCGGCAGGTTTTATATCGCCTACATTCAAAATCCAAAGTTTATCGGCGCCGTGTTCGTAAGCTCGTTGCATTTCAGTATGTACCAAAGCGGGAGAAGTGGAGGCGAGCCACAAATAATCGTGCGGACGACCCCAATACGACACATGATAATACACCCCCGACCCACCGGAGCGCAGGCGTTCTTTTTCGTTAGACAGGCGGCGAATGTAACCGTAATTGTCATCGCACCAAACCAAAGTGACCTCATCCGGCACTTCCAAACCGGCATCATACACATCCAATACTTCCTTGTAAGGAACAAATATCTGAGGAATTTGGGACGGGTCGGGATTGACGTGTTTTCGGAGCAATTTTCGTTGGTCGTTCAGCACTTGTGACAGTACCGATTGATGTTCTTCAAGCGTTGTTACGCCTTGCATCATACCGTCATGTTTTCCGCGCAATCCGATGGTGTAGATATTTTCCGAGCCTTGCAGTTCATTTAAACGGTCTGTCCAATAAGAGAGAATGTTCTCCTTGTTGGTCACATAATTGTAATCCCCCTCGCCTGCAATGTCCCATTCGGTGGCCGAGTTTCGCATCAACGGCTCGCAATGCGAAGTTCCCACTACGATGCCGTATTTAGTTGCCATTTCTTTGTTGCCTTCAACCATGTAAAATGGGACGGTAGTTTCGTGCATGTCCGGCCAAATGGTATTGGCGTGCAAACGAAGCAGAAGTTCAAATATTCGGGCATAGGTTTTTGGGCCGATAGCAGCCCCCCTCAATCCCCCCACAAGGGGGAAGCCGGGAGTAAGCGTTTGAGTAGCCCACGGCAACAATCCCCAATCTTCATCGTTGAGGAAGATGCCTCTATATTGCACAGAGGGTGATTGTTGTATATCCGTTACAGGCATAGCGAACCGCTTCATCGTGTTTGGTTTCACATCGGCAAAATAGTACCAAGGCGAAACACCAATCATGCGCGACAGTTCAAGGATTCCGTAGGCGGTGCCACGCGGGTCACTACCGGCAATAATCAATACGGTTTGCTTATCTTCTTTAACCGTAGTTAAGCGAAAGGTTTCCCATTTTCCTTTCAACGCAGATAAGTCAATGTGTCCATGCTTTTCCAAACGGTCAATTTCAGCATTTACGCCTATCGTACCTGCGACAATTCGCGCTGTTTCCGGTTGGTCTGACAGCTGCAAAGAAGAACCAAATACAGTTTGCACGTCTTGTTGTAGGAGAGCCAAAGCGGTTTGCACCACAGGTTGTTCGACCGCACCTACAGAAATGAATGTGGTACGCTGCGAATCAAATAAAACATCTGCTGCCATCGCTGCTGAAGAGGATAGCAGAATGCAAACCAAGATTGATATAGTAATCCGTTGTTTCATCTATTTATAATTTTATTTCACCTATTTGCAACCTCATTTTCACCTAATTTTTTTGAACAAAACCACCTCAGTAGCCGAATGTGGATATTCCTCCTTTTTTTCAACCTCATTACCTAATTTAATGAGGTAATGAGGTTGGGGGTATTCAATATCATTTTGTTTACTACTGTGGTTGTCTTGTTTGGAAAATTAGGTGAAAATGAGGTTTTTCTCTATTCTTTCCAAACCGAAACGCCTGCTGTGGGTATCTCTTGTCCGCCAATGATATATTTTGTTCCGGTAGGCAAAGGTAATGTATAAGTTTTATCCGCATAATTGACGGCAATGCCGAATCCATCCCGATATTCGATGTGCAGACCGGCTGGCAAATCCAATACCGGAATATTCAATCGGGCATAGAGTTTTTGCAAGACCGCTTTTTCCAATTGTCCGTTTTGCGAATCTACACCGATGTAGGTGACTGTTCCGTGTCCCAGATGACGGAAAGTAACAGCGGAACTGCCTTCGTAGAAATCGCCCAAATATGTTGCCCAAGTTTCCGTATCGTGTTCCGGAATGAGAATTTCGCCCCAACTCGTCCACGGATATTTTTGACCGTCATAGTCAATTGAATCCGGTGTTTGCGGAAGCAGTGAATCGTAAAAATCGATTTTTGCTCCGATTAACGAACGAACAGGCTCGGCAAAAGGGGCTTCAAAGAGTTGTCCGTTGCGGTTTTTATGTCCGGTACGACAAGTGAGAATCAGATTTCCGCCTTGTTCTACGTAAGTTTTCCAACGTTGCACCAATGCTTCATCCACCATTTCGTAAGCAGGGGCAATCATGACCGGATATTTTGAAAAATCGTTGCGTTCATCTATAAAATCAACCGGCGCATTGAAGTTTTTCAAGGCATCGTAATATTTATCAATATGTTTTTCGGTATCCCATTCGGTCGTTTGTTTGTTTCGTCCGATTTCCCACGCATTTTCGTGATTGTAAAGTATGGCAGTACGGCGTTTTTCATAAGCAGCGGGATTTTGGGTG
>JAISKM010000130.1 GCA_031261285.1 Candidatus Symbiothrix sp.
CCCACAGATGCAGACAAACACTAACCATAAATAATTTTTTTTCATTTTGTATACAATTAAAATTAATAGTTCTAATTCAAATTGTTTTGTCCTTTTCGTTCACATACACACATAAAAAAAGCGCAGACAAAACTCAATTTTATCTGTCCTTGAGGTCTTCAACTACCTAATATTCAAATAAAATGAGTAAGTCCACGCCAAACAACGTGAACGTTAAACACTCTATTCTCGAATATTGTTTGAAATTGTTGAAGTTTCAAGGACGAGAATAAAAGCAATAACGCTTTTTCCAAAATGTCTTTAAAATGTGTGTATCACATTTATGTTTATATCATAATCTGATGTTTTTTACTTTTTGTAACTTCTACCTGCAAAGGTAGGCATAATTTTTGGATTGTGCAAATGTTTTAAGGAGTTTTTGCAAAAAACAATAAAATTGCATTAAGAATCCAAAACTTTTTGAGGATTTTTTATAGTTCAATAAAATTTTGCAGTATTTTTTCGCCTGCGGCGCCGCTCTTTTCGGGGTGGAATTGGGTGGCGTAAAAATTGTGTTTTTGTAACGAGGCGCAGAATGGGTGAATGTAATTTGTTGTGGCGATGCTATTGGTGTTTTCCGGTACATAATAGCTGTGCACGAAATAGACAAATTCGCCGTTGTTGATGCCCTTATACAGGTCGCCTTTCAAGTCAGTCAGCGTGTTCCAGCCAATATGCGGTACTTTATCTTCGTGTTTTTGTGGCTGAAACCGTTTCACATCTACGTCAAAAATTCCTAAGCAATCCACATCACCTTCTTCCGAATGGCGGCACATCAGTTGCATTCCAATACAAATGCCTAATACAGGTTGTTGTAAATTGATAATCAATTCATCTAAATGCTGAGATTTTAGGTATTTCATCGTTTGGGTCGCTTCACCCTGTCCCGGAAAAATCACTTTGTCGGCCCTACGAATCAATTCTTTGTCGGCCGTCACGAGCGGGTCAATGCCCAGCCGTTTCAGGGCGTGAACGACCGAATAAATGTTTCCTGCGTTATAATCTATAATTACGTATTGCATCTGTTTATAATTTCAACCTCACTACCTAATTAATGAGGTAATGAGGTTTTAACCATTATTTTCTCATTTTGCAAACGCGACGGCGCGAGTTTCCCGGATGACGGTGATTTTCACTTGTCCGGGGTATGTCATTTCGTCTTGAATTTTCTTTGCTATTTCGTTGGAGAGGCTTTCTGTTTCTGCGTCGGTGATTTTTTCGGCTCCTACGATGACGCGCAATTCGCGACCGGCTTGGATGGCGTACGTTTTCAGAACGCCCGGATACGAGAGTGCTAACTGCTCCAAATCGTTTAATCGCTTGATGTATGCCTCTACGATTTCGCGGCGTGCGCCCGGGCGTGCGCCTGAAATAGCATCACACACTTGCACAATCGGTGCCAGCAATGTGGTCATTTCTTCCTCGTCGTGATGCGCCCCGATGGCATTCACGATGTCCGGTTTTTCTTTGTATTTGTCCGCCAGTTTGGCGCCCAACAGTGCGTGTGGCAATTCCGGTTCATCATCGGGCACTTTTCCAATATCGTGCAACAATCCGGCACGCTTCGCTTTTTTCGGGTTTAAACCCAATTCAGACGCCATGATGGCGCAGAGATTGGCTGTTTCGCGGGAGTGTTGGAGCAAGTTTTGCCCGTAAGATGAACGGTATTTCATACGTCCAATCATTCGAATCAAGTCGGGATGCAGACCGTGGATTCCCAAATCAATCGTTGTCCGTTTACCGGTTTCGATGATTTCTTCTTCCACCTGTTTGCGCACTTTGTGCACGACTTCCTCGATGCGTGCAGGGTGGATACGACCGTCCTGAACCAACTGGTGGAGCGACAAACGCGCGATTTCGCGACGCACAGGGTCAAATCATGAAAGGATAATTGCTTCGGGCGTGTCGTCCACAATGATTTCGATGCCTGTAGCAGCTTCTAAGGCACGAATGTTTCGACCTTCGCGACCGATGATGCGTCCTTTAAGTTCGTCGGAATCAATTTGAAACACGGAAATTGCGTTTTCGATGGCTGTTTCCGTTGCCACGCGCTGGATGGATTGCACCACGATTTTTTTCGCCTCTTTGTTGGCGGTCATCTTGGCCTCTTCCACCACTTCATTGATGTAGGCAGCAGCAGATGTTTTCGCCTCGTCTTTCAACGATTGTGCCAGACGTTCTTTGACTTCTTCCGCCGAAAGCCCCGACAGAGCCTCCAGACGTTCGATTTCCATTCTGTGAACCTTATCCAATTCAGATTTTTTCTGTTCGATAATCTCTAACTGATTGTGCAAATTATCACGAATCGCGTCCACTTCGTTGTTTTTTCGGGACAACTCTTCCTGTTTTTGTGCGAGTTGAATCTCCTGTTGCTTTGCTTTCACTTCTTGCGACTGCAATTTAGCGTTACGTTCGTTCGTTTCTCTGTCCAAATCAGATTTCAGGGAAATAAATTTCTCCTTCACTTCCAGCAGTTTATCCTTTTTGATGGCTTCGGCTTCTTTTTCAGCCTCTTCCAAAATATGATTTTTCTTCGACTTCGTTTGCACATTGAAGGCAAACCATGCCGCTGCACCGCCGAGCAGTAGAAAAATAAGTGCGGTAATTATTATTTGTGGTATCATTACTTAAATTAAAATTAGTATTACGTGTTCTATTTTATTCTGTTATTTGTCGATTGCGTGCCAAAAAATCCTCCAACTCCACATTGAGTCGATGGATTTTCGCCATAATTGGGCCCGTTTCATTTCTCATTTTTTCTTCGAGAGCCTCCCACGAAAAATGAAAGCCTGCCAATCGCAGCAAGGTCAGTTCGTCCAATTTGGCATCGGAATAATGGGAGCTATAGCCCATCAATTTAGTATCTAAAAGGCGTGCTGCCCGTCGCGCGACACCTTCATCCGTGCGTTTGCAGGTGTATGGAAAATATTTTCCATAAATCCCCAATTGTATTTTTAAATAGTCGTCCTCTGCTGCCATTTTATACTTACCAATTACCGTTATTCACTTAATAGGGCGATGCAACGGTCTACCTCTTTCACCATTTTTGCCAGACCGTCTTTTGCTCCTTTGAAATTTACCTCGTTGCCTGCCAGTGATTTTGCGATTTTGAGGGAGTCGTATTTCATTTGCAACTCCTTATTTTCGCGTTCTAATTCGGCTTTTTGACGTTCAAGTTCTGCGTTTTGACGTTTCAGTTCAGCTTTGTCGCGTTTCAAATTTTCGCACAAAACAATCACTTGGCGCACCTGAGCCTCCAAAGTCAACAATTCCTTATTTTGTTCTTCCGTCATACTAAGGCAAATTTCAGCACAAAATTACACATAATTTTTGGAAAAACAAGGGAAGTAGCAAAATAATTTTGTTTCTGTGTTATTTCTCAGGTAAAATCCCGAGCTGCGCTACGCTTGCAAGGCGTTATCGACATTTAACACCTACGGCGTTGCTTTAAGGTTTTTAGCGTTTTATTTTAGTACGTAATGCTTCCAATTTCAGCAATTCATCACGGTATTGTGCCGCTTGGAGGAAGTCGAGTTTTTTGGCGGCTTCTTGCATTAGTTTGCGCGTTTGGTCGATGGTTTTTTGCAACTGCTTGCCGGTCATTTGGTTGAGGACGGGGTCGGCGGCGATGTTCAATACCGGTTCGTATTCGGGATACGGTTTGGGGATGGACGTTTGTTTGGCATACGGATTGACGGTCGGGCGCGCATCACCGCTCAGTTTGCGAATTTGGGTGGGGGTGATGTTGTATTGTTCGTTGTACAACAATTGTTTTTCGCGGCGGCGGGTGGTTTCATCTATCGTTTTTTGCATGCTGTCGGTGATTTTGTCGGCGTAAAAAATCACTTTGCCGTTGATGTTGCGTGCGGCACGCCCTGCTGTTTGCGTCAACGAGCGGTGTGAACGCAAAAAGCCTTCTTTGTCTGCATCGAGGATAGCCACGAGCGACACTTCGGGCAAGTCCAATCCCTCACGCAAGAGATTCACGCCAATCAGCACATCAAAAATACCGTCGCGGAGTTTGTCCAAAATTTCGATGCGTTCGAGCGTGTCAACGTCCGAATGGATATACGCCGTTTGGATGCCTGAACGGATGAAATAGGTGTTGAGTTCCTCCGCCATACGCTTGGTGAGCGTGGTGACGAGTGTGCGTTCCTTTTTTTCGGCGCGTTGAGCGATTTCTTCCATCAAATCGTCGATTTGATTCAGGCTCGGACGAATTTCAATCACGGGGTCGAGCAATCCGGTTGGACGTACCACTTGCTCCACCACAACGCCTTCGCTGGCTTGCAATTCAAAATCGGCAGGCGTGGCAGAGATGAAAATTTTTTGTGGGGTAATCGCGTCAAATTCATCGAACGTCAGCGGACGGTTGTCAATTGCGGCCGGCAAGCGAAAACCGTATTCCACGAGATTGATTTTGCGGGAGTGGTCGCCGCCATACATCGCGCGGATTTGCGGAACGGTGACGTGACTTTCGTCAATCACAGTCAAGAAATTTTTGGGAAAATAGTCAATCAAACAGAACGGGCGACTTCCGGGTTGGCGCGCATCAAAATAGCGTGAATAATTTTCGATTCCCGAACAGTAGCCCAACTCCTTAATCATCTCCACATCGTAAGTGACGCGTTCTTCGAGACGTTTAGCTTCTAAAAACTGTCCGCCATCCCTGTAAAACTGCACCCGTTCCCCCATATCCAACACAATTTGGTCGACCGCCGCATTGATACGCGCCTGTGTGGTCACAAACAGATTGGCAGGATAAATGTCGAATGTGTCAAAGGCTTCCAATCGAAGTCCTGTGTCGGGGTCGAGCGTATAAATCTCCTCAATCTCATCGCCCCAAAACAGTACGCGCAGTGCCACATCGCCATACGCCGGAAAAATATCCACGGTGTCGCCATTCACGCGAAAATTGCCGCGTGCAAATTCCAACTGATTACGCGAATAGAGCGCCGCCACCAATTTGCGCAAAAAGGCATCGCGCGAAAAATTCATACCTCTATTTATAGTGACCACATTTTCGCGAAAATCTTCCGGATTTCCGATACCGTAAAGGCACGACACAGACGACACAATAATCACGTCCTGACGCCCCGAAAGCAAGGATGAAGTGGCAGCCAAGCGCAATTTCTCGATTTCCTGATTGATGGACAAATCTTTTTCGATGTAGGTATTGCTCGCCGGCAAATAGGCTTCCGGCTGATAATAGTCGTAATACGACACAAAATATTCCACCGCATTATGAGGAAAAAACGCCTTAAATTCGCTGTACAACTGTGCAGCAAGCGTTTTATTGTGGCTGAGCACCAATGTCGGCTTGTTTACCTCTTTAATTACGTTGGCAATCGTAAACGTTTTTCCGGAACCGGTCACTCCAAGCAAAGTTTGGTTGGGCAGGTCTTGTTTCACACCTGCCGCCAACTCCTCAATCGCTTGAGGCTGATCGCCCGTCGGCTTGTAATCGGATACTAATTCAAATTTCATTTGCTATTTTGCTGCAAAAGTAGTGAATTATGAAACCAAAACCAAATAAAGAAACGATTTTTTAGATGTAAAGAAATTCAAAAGAATAACGAATATATGCGCTGCAATATTGACTGTTTAGCCGGCGGCATCTCTACCACGTGGTTGGGTTTGATGTGGTCGATGATGTCGTAAGCGTTTTCAAAGCCTGCTTTTATCACACGCGCATCCTGCAAGCCATCATAGTAGCCTGATAAATGTAGAACATCGTACGCGGAGTTTAGCTCTTTGAGCAGTTTCCCATCTAATTGCGCGACATTAGAGGTGTAAAACTCAATAGACCTGCGCTTCTTCTTGGGCAGTTCCATCCCTTTGAGTTCGAGGTAGCTGTCCATGGCGAGTAGTACACCATTGTACGCCGTTCCACAAGCGGTGCGCACATACTTTTTGTCTGCATAGAAATTGTCTTCCTTGCGGGCTTTTTGCAACGTTTCCTTGGCATTACTCATGTAGCGCATAGCTTCGGCATACGAACGCTGTTTAATTTCTTCCTGTTGTTCAATAGACATAACTCTTAATTTAATTTGTTTATATTTTGTTTAATTGGTTTACGATGTCAAAGGTATGTATTATTTTGGAAATTCTCAAATCCTTTATAGTTTTTTAACTAAAATAAAACCAAAAAACTTTTTGTGTTTCAAAAGTTTTCTATTACCTTTGCAGCCGCATTAGGATTGTCATTGCGGGCTTGACCCGCAAACCCCTGATAATTAGTAGAAAATAAAATAATTAAAATATGAAAAGAAGTCATTATTTGTCGCTTGTTGCCCTTGTGGGATTGACACTTTTCGCATCGTGCGGAAAGAAAAAACAAGCAGAAGGTGCTGAAACAGTAGCACTTGATTCAGTGAAAGTAAGTACAATCATCGCACAAACGCAAACAGTTGCCGACATCGCAACCTACACCGCCAACGTGCAAGCGGAAGTAATTAACCAAATTACCCCTATCACGCCGGGACGTATTGAAAAAATTTATGTCGAAGTGGGCGCACGCGTAGGTCGAGGTCAGTTGCTCGTGCAAATGGAATCTTCTAATTTGCAACAACAAAATTCACAATTAGCCAATTTGGAACTGGATTATGATCGTTACAGCGAATTGCTGAAAGTCGGCGGCATTGCTCAACAACAAGTCGACCAACTGAAAACGCAAATTGACATTCTCAAAACAGCGATTAAAAATATTGAAACAAACACACAGTTGCGTAGCCCGATTAACGGCGTAGTCACCGACCGCAACTACGACAACGGTAATGTGTTTGCGCAATTGCCTATTTTGACGGTTCAACAGTTGAATCCGTTGAAAGCGATTATTAATGTATCCGAATCGGATTTTTCCAGAGTGAAAACCGGTATGCCGGTGACAATTCTGTTGGACGTGTACGGTGATGAGCAATTCACCGGCAAAGTGAGTTTGATTTATCCGACCATTGATGCGGCTACGCACACGTTTGGCGTGGAAGTGGCGATTAACAACAGCAATTCGCGCGTGCGTCCGGGAATGTATGCCCGCATCTCGCTGAATTTCGGTAACAAACAAAGCGTTGTAATTCCCGATGTGGCTGTTCAAAAACAAGCCGGCGCTAACGATAAATATGTCTATACCGTCATCGACGGCAAAGCGCATTACCAAAAAGTGGAATTGGGACAACGCCTCGACACGAATTACGAAATCCTGTCCGGCCTCACAGCGGGTCAAGAAGTAGTGACAGCCGGTCAAACCCGCCTCGTTGAAGGCACCCCCGTTCAAATAATTAAAAATTAAAAACAATCGTCATTGCGGGCTTGACCCGCAATCCCCCGAAACGGAGAGGGGTCTCTGATTGAGGAGATTGCGGGTCAAGCCCGCAATGACGAAAAACACAAAGAAACATGAGTTTATATTCATCAGCGGTTAAAAAACCGATTACCACAGCACTGATATTTATTGGGGTTGCCATTTTTGGTATCTTCTCCTACTTTCATTTGCCTGTGGACTTACTTCCGGAGATTGAGACGAACAGTCTGACGGTCATCACGGCTTATGCCGGTGCCAGTGCCTCGGATATTGAGACGAACGTGACCCGTCCCATGGAAAATATGTTGAACTCGGTGGAAGAGCTGAAAAAGATTACCTCGCAGTCGAAAGATAATATGTCGCTCGTGACGTTGGAATTTAACTACGGAACGAACATTGACATCGCCACCAGTGACGTGCGCGACAAGATTGAAATGGTAAAGAGTTCGCTTCCCGACGATGTGACCAACCCGATTATTTTTAAGTTCAGTACGGACATGGTGCCGGTGGTCATTTATACGGCTACGGCACAAGAAAGCGTGAACGGACTGTACAAGATTTTGGACGATAAAGTTGCCAATCCGCTCAACCGCGTGTCAGGTGTGGGTGCGGTCAGTATTTCCGGTGCACCGAAACGTCAAGTGCAGGTCAATGTTTCGCCTGAAAAATTGGAAGCTTACAATCTTTCTGTTGAGAAAATTGCCGGCGTAATCAATCAGGAAAACCTGAACGTGCCTGCCGGTAGCTTTGATGTCGGAAACAACACCTATTCGCTCCGTATGGAAGGCGAATTGGAACACAGCGCAGACTTGCTCTCCTTGGTGGTAGGCAGCCAAAACGGTCAAAATGTCTATTTGAAAGATGTGGCAACTGTGGCTGACACACTTCAAAATCGTATTCAGGAATCCTACACCAATGAACGGAAAGGGGCGATGATCATCGTGCAAAAGCAATCGGGTGCTAACACCGTGGAAATTGCCAACACGGTCAATAAGATAATGCCTGAATTGCAAAAAACATTACCGACGGATGTGAAGTTGACGCTGATGATGGACACGTCCGACTTTATCAAAGAATCCATCAGTTCATTGCTTGAAACGATTGTTTTGGCGATTGTCTTTGTGGTGTTTGTCGTGATGTTTTTCTTGGGACGTTGGCGAGCCACCGCGATTGTAGTGATAGCGATTCCGGTTTCTTTGGTAGCTTCGTTCATCTATTTGATGGCGAAACACGGCAGTTTGAACATCATTTCGCTCTCCTCGTTGACCATTGCAATTGGGCTGGTGGTGGATGACACGATTGTGGTGTTGGAAAACATTACCAAGCACATTGAAAACGGCTCTACGCCTAAGCAAGCGGCTATTCACGGCACCAATGAAGTGGGCGTGGCGGTTATTGCTTCCACTTTAACGATTATTGCCGTATTCTATCCGATGACGATGGCTACCGGTATGGCAGGCGTCATGTTTGGCGAATTAGGCTGGATGGTTACCATTATGATTACCGTTTCGTTGGCGGCGGCTCTGTCGCTGACTCCGATGCTTTGCTCGCAGTTGTTGCGATTGACAACGACGCAAGGAGCTTGGTTTGACAAGGTGTATGCCCCGATTGGTCGCTCGTTAGACCGCTTGGATGATTGGTACAAAAAAGTAGTAAATACTTGTGTACGCAACCGTTGGAAAACATTCCTTATTGCGCTCACAACCGTTGTGATTATTATGGTTCCGGCGTGCAATGTCGTCAAAATGGACTTTATGCCCGCTACGGACAACAATATGATTACGGCAACAGTCTATTTGCCAACGGGAACGCGCATGGAAGTGGCTCGTGCAACCGCCATGAAGATAGATGAGATAATAAAAGAAAAATATCCCGAAGTAAAGACGCGTACGTTCTCGGTGGGTCAAGCTGACGAAGACAACTCCTTTGCATCCATGCAGACCAACGGCACAAACTTAATTTCTTACCGCTTCCGCACGATAGACGCCAGCGAGCGCGACCGCAGTATTTATGATATTGGGGAAGGTTTGCGTCAGGATTTGTCCAATATGCCCGAACTCTACAAATACATCGTTACTCCCGGTGGTAGTGGCGGTATGATGGGCTCCGGTGCCAGTACGGTGGATGTGGAAATCTACGGCTACGATTTGGCACTGACCGATAAGATTGCGGCAGAATTTAAAAAACGCTTGGCGAATGTGAAAGGGTTGAAAGACCTGAACATCTCACGTCAGGACTACCGTGCAGAGTATCAAATGGATTTCGACCGTGAAAAATTGGCGGAAAACGGGCTTAATTCGGCAACTGTTGCCAGCTATGTCCGCAACCGCATCAATGGTTCTTTCACAACTAAATTCCGTGAAGAGGGTGATGAATATGACCTTGTGGTACGCTACGCTGAGAGCTACCGTCAATCGCTCGAAGACATTGAAAACATCACGGTTTACAATTCAAAGAACATACCCATTCGCCTCCGTGAGTTGGGAACAATTGTTGAAAAATCAACATTGCCGCAGATTGACCGGCAAAACCGTCAGCGTGTCAATAAGGTACAGGGTTCTATCTACAAAGCTGCTTTGAGTGAAGTGGTGGAAGGAGTGGATAAGGTCATCGTTGAAATGCGCAAAGATGGCACTATTCCGCCGGAAATTGGTGTCAGCATCGGTGGTTCAACGGTTGACCAACAGGAATCCAACTCGGCATTAGGACTGTTGATGATTCTCTGTGTAATCCTCGTGTATATTGTGATGGCAGCGCAGTTTGAGTCGCTCACGTATCCGTTCATCATCATTCTGTCCATTCTCTTCGGTATTGCCGGAGTGTATCTGGGCTTGATGATTACCGGCACAACTTTGAGTATGATGGGTATGGTCGGTATTGTCATGTTGATTGGTATTGTGGTGAAAAACGGTATCGTGTTTATTGACTACGCCAACCTGAATCGAGAGCGAGGGCAGTCGGTGGACAAAGCGATTATTGATGCCGGTCGTTCGCGTTTGCGTCCGATTTTGATGACCACCGCAACGGCTGTTTTAGGTATGATTCCAATGGCAATTCCGCGTGGAGCCGGTTCTGCGATGTGGCAACCGTTAGGTATCGTAGTCGTATTCGGGTTGTCGTTCTCTACTATTTTGACATTGGTGTATGTTCCCGCTCTCTACTCTATCTTTGGATCTAATGGTGTCAACCGTTCTCGCAAAAAATACGCAAAACAAGTAGTAAGTGATAAGTTATAAGTAGTAAGTCTGCAAAGGCTACTACGCTAACTTAGTACTTATTACTAAAAACTTAATACTAATTGAAATGAAAGCAGTATTTATAACATACAATCAGGCATTCAAGGATGAACTGATAACGATATTAGACCGCATGAGCCTGCGTGGCTTCACGATGTGGGATGAAGTTCAAGGTCGCGGCTCCGTCACGGGGGAGCCACACTATGGCGACCACGCCTGGCCAACGCTCAACGGCGCCATCCTCACGATGGTGGAAGATTCCAAAGTCGCTCGCTTGCTGGAGCAAATTCACGCCCTCGACAAAGGCTTCGAGTTGCAAGGCCTTCACGCGTTCGTATGGGCGATTGAGGGGATGGTTTGACAAAGGAACCAAGAGGAAAGCCGGCGGAGAAACCCCTGCTCACAAGCACAAAAAATAACCTCTCAGTGCAACATAGTGACTGAGAGGTTATTTTTACGTCTTTGACGTTTTAGTGCAATTTTTCAAATGCTTGCATCGCAGCGATCAGAGCTTCTACGGCTTCTTTCGGCAATGCGTTGTAGGTGGAGGCGCGGAAACCGCCGACTGAGCGGTGACCTTTGATGCCGACCATGCCTTTTTCGGTAGCGAAAGCATAAAACTCGTCGTTCAAATGTTGGTATTCGTCGTTCATCACAAAACAGATGTTCATCAGTGAGCGGTCTTCAACAGCTGTTGTGCCTTTGAACAATTTGTTGCGGTCGATTTCGGCGTACAACAAACCGGCTTTTTCTTTGTTGCGACGATACATTTCGTCTACGCCACCAATGCTTTTCAACCATTTCAAGGTCTGCAAAGCGGTGTAAATCGGCAACACAGGCGGTGTGTTGAACATCGAGCCTTCTTTGATGTGGGTGCGATAATCCAACATGGTTGGAATCGGACGTGTCACTTTGCCCAACAATTCATCTTTTACAATGATAAATGTCACCCCGGCCGGCGCCAAATTCTTTTGAGCACCACCGTAAATCAAGCCGTATTTCTTCACATCAATTGGACGGGAGAAAATATCGGACGACATATCAGCCACCAACGTTACCGGACTGTCATAATCTTCGTGAATTTCAGTGCCAAAAATAGTATTGTTCGTGGTGATATGGAAATAATCCGCATCCTTCGGAATGTCATAGCCTTTCGGAATAAACGTATAATTAGCCTCTTTGGAAGAAGCTACTTCCACAACTTCGCCAAACAATTTTGCTTCTTTTTGGGCTTTATTGGCCCATGTGCCGGTATTCAAATAAGCGGCTTTCTTTTCCAACAAGTTGAACGGAACCATACAGAACTGCAAACTCGCACCACCTCCTAAGAAAATCACCGAATAACCTTCGGGAATGTGCAATAATTCTTTGAACAAAGCCACTGCATCGGCAACCACTTTTTCATACCCTTTGGTACGGTGGCTGATTTCCAATAAACCAATCCCCGATCCTTCAAAATCTTTAATCGCCTCAATCGTGTTTTGCACAGCTTCTACAGGCAGAATCGACGGACCCGCATTAAAATTGTACTTTTTCATAATACTATCTTTTAAATTTTAAGTTTTATGCGACAAAGGTACAAAATAATTGTTAATGGTCAATGGTTAATGGTTATTTTTTTTAGTAGGCATCATTATGGATGGATTGCACCGCGCGTCCGGACGGGTCGAGCAGATTTTTGAATGCGGCATCCCATTCGATGGCGATAGGCGTGCTACAAGCCACAGAGGGCACAGAGGGCACGGTTTTCGCTGCCGAAGCCGACGGGAAATGCTCCTCAAAAATGGTGCGATAGTGGTATTCCTCTTTTGTCATCGGCGGATTGATGGGGAAACGCTCTACCGCTTTGGCAAACTGTTCGTCGCTCACTTGTGCCGACGCGATGTCGCGCAACGTGTCGATCCAACTGTAGCCCACACCGTCCGAAAATTGCTCTTTCTGACGCCAAGCGACACTTTCGGGCAACATATCTTCAAATGCTTTGCGCAAAATCCACTTTTCCATGCGATTTTTCGCCCCACTCAACTTATTTTCAGGATTGAGGCGCATCGCCACATCCAAAAACTCTTTGTCGAGGAACGGCACGCGTCCTTCTACGCCCCACGATGCCAGCGATTTATTCGCCCGTAAGCAGTCGTAGAGGTATAATTTTTCTAATTTGCGTACTGTTTCTTCGTGCAACGCCTTCGCATTCGGTGCTTTATGAAAATAGAGGTAACCGCCAAAAATTTCGTCCGCACCTTCACCCGAAAGCACCATTTTGATGCCCATCGACTTAATCACGCGCGCCAACAGATACATTGGTGTCGAGGCGCGAATCGTCGTCACATCATACGTTTCGATGTGGTAAATCACATCACGAATAGCGTCCAAGCCTTCTTGAATGGTGAAATGCACTTCATGGTGCACGGTGCCAATGTGGTCTGCCACTTTTTGTGCCGCAGCCAAATCGGGCGCACCTTCCAAACCAATCGCGAATGAGTGCAGTTGAGGCCACCAGGCTTGTTGTAAGTCGCCGCTCTCGATGCGTTTGTCGGCAAATATTTTTGCAATTGCAGAGATTACGGATGAGTCTAAACCGCCCGACAAAAGCACGCCATAAGGCACGTCGGTCATCAATTGGCGTTTCACGGCAGCAATCAATGCGTCGCGCAATCCGGTAATAATTTCAGGATGTTCTTCCACCAGAGGCGCATCTTTCACGTTGTCATACTCCATCCAATCGCGGATGTACCATTGTGTCAACTCGCCATTATAAAGGTAGTGCCCCGGAGGAAACACCTCGATGCGGCTGCAATGTCCTTCCAAACATTTCATTTCAGATGCCACATACAGGGCACCTGACTCGTCCCAACCCAAATATAAAGGGATTACGCCAATGGGATCGCGCGCAATCAGGTAGCTGTCTTTTTCCGAATCGTAGAGTGCAAACGCAAAAATGCCGTTCAAGTCTTCCAGAAAATCGATGCCTTTTTCTTTGTAGAGGCTCAAAATCACCTCGCAATCGGACTTCGTTTGAAATTGATAGGTTCCGGCTTGACGGTCGCGAATGTCCTGATGGTTGTAAATTTCGCCATTCACAGCAAGAATCACCTTGCCGTCGGGTGAATACAACGGTTGACGGCCCGACTGCGGATCCACGATTGCCAAGCGTTCGTGTGCTAAAATGGCCTTGTCGCTCGCATAAATTCCGGACCAATCCGGACCGCGATGACGTATTTTTTTAGCCATTTCAATGGCTTGAGGGCGCATTTTATCACTGCCTTGCTTGAAATCAAAAATTCCAACTATTCCACACATATTGTTAGTTATTAGAGTTTAGAGTGTAGAGTTTAGTACAAAGACGCTACACTTTATTTTTTATATTAAATTGGGACAAAGTTAAGCATTTTATTTCAAATCAGCAAATTTTTGTTTCATTTTGAAAAAAATCACCGCTATCTTTCGATAGCGGTGACAGTTAGTGTAAATATGGTAGTATTATTTCAGCGCATTCAAGAAAGAACTGTCTTTCAAATATTTTGCAAATTCTACGTCGTTCAACGCTTTGGTTGCAAACGATGAATCTTTGGCGATCGCATGTTTCAAGTTGCTTGTCACTTGACTCAAGTTGTTGGTGCGCGCACCTACAATCGCTTTCAAGTAATCCGTCGTAGCATCGGGATTAGCAATGGCGTTCAATGTGCCGGACGCTTTGTTGTAATCTTTTGACAAAATTTGTGACAGAGCGGCATTGTTGCTCGCGGTACTGCCGAATGACTGAGCTGCTTTGGCGTAGTTGCCATCCAACACAGACAATAAGCCTTGCGCGTTACCAAATCCTTGCGCATTCGCAGCCTTGGAGATGTATTGCTCAGCCTGTGTGCGGTTGCCGTTTGCCAAAGCGACGTAGCCCAAGTTCAAGTTGGCTTCGGGCAAAGAACTAGTGATGTTCGTTGCTTTTTTGAACAAATCTTCTGCTGCAGAAATCTTGCCTTGAGCGTATTGTACCACACCTAAATTATTATAGCCGCGCGGGTCGTTCGGAAACAAATCGATTACCTTATTATATATAGTTGCTTTTTGAGCAGCTACCGGCGTTAAAGTCGCTGCATAAAGCAGTTCTTCAACAGTCAATGCTCTGGGGTTAGAGGCAGCCAAAACCGTGATTTCAGCGTCGGATTTGCCAATCGTTTCAACGTTCGCCGTCAAGCGTGAACGACGCAACTGTGGTAAAATCTCGTTAGCCAAAGTAGAATACACCGCAGAAATATTTTTGATTTCACGTTCGCGTTGTTCGGAATCCGAATACATAGACAACACGCGCAAAATCAAGTCTTTATCTTGGATGTTTGATTTTTCAACCAACCGTCTAAATCCGTCCCAGTCCTGTGCGGTATATTTTGCATTGATAGGCGCTGACACTTTTTCTTTTTTCAATTCGGAAACGAGGTATTTTTTAGTGTTCGCCTCCCGTTTTTCCGACAATTTTTCATTCAATTCATACCCTCCATCCGGAGATGCGTAGGCTGAAATTTCGATATCAACATTCTGATTTGGAGCGAGTTCTGCACTTTTAACCGTACTTTTCCAATTCGTGACATCTGCCTTTTTCAATTCACTCACACGCAAGTCTGCTTGTTGAATTAAGAACAACAGGTTGGCATCGTAAGCCTCAGTGGTCACGCGTTGAAATTTATCCGCTGCAATCGCCGGCGCTTCCGTTGCTGCACTCAACAAAGCCGCGGTCGCCAACACGCCATCGCCAATTTTCACAGCGGGCAGATCAACCGGTTTGTTGCCGATTTGGGCTTTAAACGCCAGATACAATTCCGATTTTTGCATCGCAGGAATGTAGGCGAAAGAAGATTTCAGCACCACATTACCGCCATTTTTTTGCGAGATGGTTTGACCGTTTCCTGCCACTTTTTCACCCTGAAACACATAGGAAGAACCGGCAGATTCACCACCGTTATAGCGCAAAACAGGCGTCACTACCACGGTTGCTTTTTTGTCGAACCAATTCGCAGGGAATGTCACGTTAATCGTCACGGGTACTTGACCGGCAATCAATTCCAAAGGTTGCGGTTCAGCCTGAATATAGTCTGAAGCTAAGGGTTTCAAATTGCTTTTACAAGACGTAAAGCAAGCGACAGCCATCACAGCCAATGTTAAAACCAAATAAAATCTTTTTTTCATACACTATTATAATTGAACTATTAGTAAATTTTCTTTTATTAAAATCCGGTACAAAGATACACTATTTTTTTTAATATCCAAAAACATACTCTATTTTTTTGCGATTTAATCTTTTTTAATAGGATAAGTTATGTTTTTCTCCGAAAATCATAGTTCAAAACAAAAAATAGTTGTACCTTTGTCCTCAAATTTACGTATATGAAACAGAAAATTTTGTTTTTGTGCTTGTTGCTGACCCTGTGTGTGTCGTGCAACGAGTACAATAAAATTCTTAAAAGCCCGGATGTAGAAGTGAAATACGAGGCTGCAAAGAAATACTTTAATGCAGGCAAATACAGCAAGGCAATTACGTTGTTAGAGGATATCAACCCTATTTTAGGTGGCACAAGCCATGCAGAAGAGGGCATTTATATGTTGGCGCAAGCCTACTACAAGACTAAAGATTACGAATCGGCTACCGATATGTTTAAGCGCTATTACACCACGTTTCCAAAAGGAGAATATGCCGAATCAGCACGTTATTATGCGGCTTATGGGCTGTATGAGCAGTCGCCGGATGTGCGCCTCGATCAAACCGATACCCGCAAAGCGATGTCTTTATTCATGGAATTTTTGGAATATTATCCGCAAAGTGATAAAAAACAGTCGGCTGAACGGGCTGTGGTGGAATTGCAGGACAAAATGGCTCTGAAAGAGCTATTGGTAGCGCGATTGTACTACAATTTAGGCGATTATGTAGCCGGTTATCCGTTTCCGGGCGGCAATTATTTGTCATGTATCATCACCGCGCGCAATGCAATGAACAGCTATCCCTATTCTAAGTTCCGTGAAGATTTTATGTATTATACGTTCAAATCACGGTATGAATTGGCGAAAAAAAGTGTGGATGAGAAAAAAGATTTGCGTTACCGCGATGTAGCGGACGAATATTTTTCGTACAAAAACGACTATCCCACAGGCAAATACAACAAAGAGATAGAGAAACTTTATAATGAAATAGCAAAAGAATTAAAAATTACGAATTAAAAATTACGGTGTTACGCTAATGCTATAATTTTTAATTCGTAATTTTTAATTTTTAATTTTTAATTTAATAAAAATGGACTACAAAAAAACAACGGCTCCTTCGACGACTGTGACTCGCGACATGCAAAGTATGGCGGAAGAAACGGGCAATGTGTACGAAACCGTGCGCATCATCGGCAAACGTGCAAACGAAATTGCGTCAGATATCAAACACGATTTGGGTGAAAAATTGCAAGAATTTTCATCCTATACCGACAGTTTGGACGAAGTGTTTGAAAATCGCGAACAAATCGAAATTTCACGCTACTTTGAACGTCTGCCTAAGCCTACATTGATTGCAGCACAAGAGTTTGTGGATGGTGAAGTGTACTACCGCGATCCGCTGAAAGATAAGATTGAAGAATTATGATTCAACGCATTCAAACACTTTGGCTGGCTTTGATATTTATCATTGCTATTGGCATGGCCTATCTTTTTCAGAAAGAAAATATCTTGCTGATTATCAGTGCGTTGTCTGCCGCATTATCGGTGGTTGCTATCCTTCGCTATAAAGACAGATCGCGACAAATCACGTTGTGTTACATCCTTATTGTTTTGGAAGTTGTGGCGGCAGTGCTTCTGTGTTTACCGGAATCTATATTGGCTATCGGTTTTGGTGATCTTAGTAACGTTTGGTTTCTTTTGGGAATATGGTCCGGTTTTTTTCCGGTTGCCGAATTTCTTTTGACTCTTTTAGCGTTGCGAGCCATCAAGAAAGATGAGAAATTAGTCCGCTCGATGGACCGGTTGCGATGACCGTGCGCGTGTTAAATACACGTGTGTGGATGCTGACGCTTTTGATTGTCATTCTTTTTTTGTGCAATCTTTTTTTCGGGGCGGTGCGTATTCCTGCAACTATCGTGTGGGACGTTCTCACGGGGCAGACGGTTGAACGGGCTGCTTGGGCGGGTATTATTCTGCAATCACGTCTGCCACAAGCACTTACAGCACTTCTTTCAGGATCGGCATTGGCTGTGAGCGGTTTGATGCTGCAAACTTTATTTCAAAATCCTTTAGCGGGACCGGGTATTCTGGGTATCAGCAGCGGCGCCAACCTTGGTGTAGCGGTTGTGATGCTTTATTCCGGCAGTATGTTATCCACTGTTTTTGCGGCTTTCACGGGTGCGTTTATCGTGCTGGCACTGATTTTGTACGCCTCGATGCGTGTCAAAAATAATGTGATGGTGCTGATTATCGGGATGATGGTGGGCTATTTGGCGTCTTCGGGCATCGCCATTCTTAATTCCATTGCGCCGCCGGAACGTATTCGTTCGTATGTGCTGTGGGGATTAGGTTCGTTTTCAAATGTGTCTTATTTGCAAATTTCGATGGTTGCCGTTCTGTTGATTGTGGGATTGACACTTTCTCTTTTGCTTATTAAACCATTGAATACCTTGCTGTTAGGCGAAAATTACGCCTCCAATTTAGGCATCAATGTGCGTCGCACGCGTCTTTATATTCTCTTGGTCACAGGCTTTTTGACGGCGGTGGTCACGGCCTTTTGTGGTCCCATCAGCTTTATCGGATTGGCGGTGCCGCATGGGGCGCGGATGATTTTTCGCACGTCCAATCAACAGATTTTATTGCCGGCAACGCTTGCACTGGGTGCTGTCGTCGCTCTTTTTTGCAATTTGTTGACGAATATTCCGCTCACGAACGGATTGTTGCCGCTCAATGCCATCACACCGCTACTCGGTGCACCCGTGATTCTTTACATTATTTTTTCTCAAAAATTTGCACGATTTGAAAAAAAACAGTAATTTTGTTGCCCAATCGAAAATAATAAAAAAATCATAACAATGGAACAGTTAGATAAAAGATATGAGAAAGTACCCGTATCCATTTTTACAGATGCGGATGTCGCTTCTGAGTTGGTTGCCAAACAAGTGGCGACCCTGATTCGCGAAAAACAAGCTGCGAACCAACAGTGTGTGTTGGGTCTGATTGCCGGTTCTACGGCGGTTGGCGTGTATGAACGGCTCGTGGAACTGCACAAAAAAGAAGGGTTGAGTTTCAAAAACGTAGTTGTCTTCAACGAGAACGAATATTATCCGTTGACAAAAGACGAATTGCAAAGTCATCACCTTTATTTATATGAATACCTGTTCAATGAAGTGGATATTTTGCCGGAAAATATTCATTTGATTCCGGGCAACATCAAAAAAGCAGACATTGCTGCTTTTTGCGACAAATACGAACAACTGATTCAAGACGCGGGTGGCATTGACCTCCAATTGTTGAGTACGGACGGACGCGGACAGTTGAGTGCCAACGAACCCGGTTCGATGTTTAGTTCACGCACACACTTGGTGACGCTCGACTATTCGACGCGCATGGGCGCAGCCAGCAATTTCTTTGGCGAAGAAAACGTACCAAATCACTGTATCACAATCGGTTTGGGCACGATTATGGATGCCAAACGCATCATTTTCATGGCTTGGGGCGAAGGCAAAGCTAAAATTATCCGCAAAGTTGTGGAAGAGAACGTGACGGAAATGGTGCCTGCCTCTATTTTGCAACAACATCCGAACGCCTCTTTTATCTTTGACGAAGCATCGGCAGCCGATTTGACACGCATCAAAACGCCGTGGTTGGTGGGCAATGTGCACTGGTCTGACAAAACAATTCGTAAAGCCGTGTTCTGGTTGTGCGAAAAATTGGATAAACCTATTCTTAAGCTTACGGAACGCGATTACAACGATAGCGGATTGGGCGAACTGATTTCCGAATATGGTCCTGCCAACAAAATTAACATTCGCGTATTCAACGACTTACAGCACACAATCACAGGCTGGCCGGGCGGTAAACCCAATGCGGACGATTCGACACGTCCCGAACGTGCCACGCCATTCCCTAAAAAAGTGGTGGTGTTCAGTCCGCACCCCGACGATGACGTGATTTCGATGGGTGGAACATTGGCTCGCCTCTCCGAACAAGGTCATGAAGTGCACCTCGCTTATGAAGTGTCCGGTAATATCGCCGTGTTTGACGATGAAGTAACCCGCTTTTTGGATTTCGTGCGCGACATTGCGCCGTTATACAAATTTGACGAAAACACAGCACAAGAAGCCTATAAAAAATCGTTGGAATTTTTCCACCAAAAGCATCCGGGACAGCCTGATACCGCTCAAATCGCCGCTTGCAAAACGGCTATCCGTCAGGGCGAAGCGCGTTCGGCTTGCCGCTACCTGGGCATCCCCGAAAATCGTGTGCATTTCTTGAATCTGCCTTTTTACGAAACAGGAACAGTCAAAAAAGCACCGATTACGCAAGCGGATGTAGACATCATTGTGAAGTTGTTGCAAGAAGTGAAACCGCAGCAAATTTTTGCCGCCGGTGACCTATCCGACCCACACGGCACGCACCGCGTAGCATTTATCGCCATTTTGGAAGCCTTGAAACAGTTGGAAGGCGAAGCTTGGTTGAACGATTGCCGCGTATGGCTCTACCGTGGCGCATGGCAGGAATGGGACATCGCCGAAGTGGACATGGCAGTGCCACTAAGTCCGGAAGAAAGCCGCATCAAACGCATGGCAATTTACAAACACCAGTCGCAAAAAGACCCGGCTTTGTTCCCCGGAACCGACGAACGCGAATTTTGGAAACGGGCAGAAGACCGCAACAAGGCAACGGCAGTGCGCTACGACAAGCTCGGCATGGCTGAATATCAAGCCATGGAACTCTTTGTGCGTTATCATTTTGAAAAAAAATAACATAGAACTGCGTGGTCTTGCAATTGGTTATGGTAAACCTTTGGCGACCACACGGGTGACCGTTGGGGCGATCACACGGGCGACCGGGGCGACCGGGGCGACCGGGGCGACCGGGGCGACCGGGGCGACCGGGGCGACCGGGGCGACCGGGGCGACCGGGGCGACCGGGGCGACCGGGGCGACCGCAAGGGTCGCCCCTACGGGTACCCAAAATGTTGTCGCCGAAAATTTGAATGCAACAATTTTTGGTGGCGAATTGACGTGCCTCGTGGGCGTGAATGGCGTGGGGAAATCCACGTTGTTGCGCACGCTGGCAGGTTTTCAATCACCGTTGGCAGGTGAAATACTTTACTGCCGTCATTACGGACTTGATCCGCAATTCCCTGACAGCGAAGTGCGCAATATCACAACCATTTCCAAACACGACTTAGCACGCATCGTTGGTGTGGTGCTAACTGAAAAAATCACGGCAACAGACCTCTCTGTAGTCGATTTGGTTGGCATGGGACGCAGTCCGTATACCAATTTTTGGGGACAACTGACGGATGAAGACCTGAAAATCGTGCACGAAGCCATCCGGCAAGTCGGCATTTCCGAATTGGCGAATCGCCCCGTCCAAACGCTGAGCGACGGCGAACGTCAGAAAGTGATGATTGCAAAAGTCCTTGCCCAACAGACACCGGTGATTTTTTTAGACGAGCCTACCGCTTTTCTTGACTACCCCAGCAAAGCAGAAATCATGCATTTGCTCCACACATTGAGCCGGGAAACAGGTAAAGCGATTTTTTTGTCAAGCCACGATTTGGAATTAGTTTGCAAAACAGCCGACAAACTCTGGATTTTGGACAAATCCCGCGGACTGATTATCGGCTCGCCCGACGAATTGATGAGAACCGGCTGTTTGGAAGAAATTTTTATCAACAAAAACATCCCAAAATGAAAAAAATAGCATTGATTTGCCTCGCATTAAGTTTGTCCGCCCACAGTTTCGGACAGAGTTTAACGAAACTTTGGACAGGCTTGCAAGCCCCACAGCCACAGTCTGAACTACCGGTGAGTAAGGCTCCGTTTCAAACACCTGTGCGTAAAGCTAAACAGTTACCAGCCGGCAGTTACCGGTTAGCAGTTGGAAATCAACCCAATGAGTGGCTGATTTCTTCCGGTTGGGAGCTTGGCACTAACACGCAACTGATTGAAAGTCAGCAATCTATTTTTTCGACGGATTTCAATACTACCGATTGGCTGGATGCGACCGTTCCCGGCACAGTCTTAACCACTTTGGTCGAGCAAGGCGTGTATCCCGATCCTTATTTCGGACTTAATAATTTAGCGATTCCCGACACGCTTTCCCGTATGGATTGGTGGTATCGCAATGCCTTTGAATTGCCGCAAAATGCTGTTGACGAACGCATGACGTTGCTTTTTAACGGCATCAATTACCGTGCGGAGATTTTCCTTAATGGCAAGAAATTAGGTAATATCGTGGGCGCATTCATCCGCGGCGAATTTGACGTGACTACCTTATTAAACAGGAACGGGCAAAACGTGTTGGCGGTGCATATTCTGCCTCCCAACAACCCAGGCATCCCTCACGAACAATCGATGATGGCCGGACAGGGGCTGAATGGCGGTGCGCTCAGCATCGACGGTCCCACGTTCATTGCATCAATGGGTTGGGACTGGATTCCGGGTATTCGTGATCGCAACACCGGCATCTGGCAAGATGTGCGATTGAAAATCGGCGGTGCTGTGCAAATCATTGACCCGCAAGTGATTACCGATTTGAATTTGCCCGATACCACACAAGCGAAAATCACGATTTATGCCTGCCTGAAAAATCTCTCCTCGCAGCCGGTCGAAGGTCTATTGGTTGCAAATCCCGATGGTAAACAGATTTCGTTGCCCTATAGCCTGGCAGCGAACGAAACGAAAAAAGTATGTTTCAGTCCCGAACAATTTCCGGTCTTAAATATTAAAAATCCTCGTTTGTGGTGGCCTAATGGCTATGGACAGCAAAATTTGTACGATTTGGAATTGACAGCCACTTGTCATTTCGGCGCAGGCGGGTATCTCTCCATCCAAGTATCTGATTCCAAACACATCCGGTTTGGCATTCGCGAAATGTCTTACGAATTGATGGTGCACGACAGCGTGCAGGGCAATATTCGCATCGCCTATTCGCCCACAGACATCCTTGCAAACACGCCTGTCATTGCGGGACAACGAAGTCGTGCCTGTCCTGAACTTGATTCGGGAACCTGCAATCCCCTGACAAATAAACCCCTTTTCAACTACGAAAAACGCGTGGCGTTTTCTAAAGAAATACAACTGCCGGCATTGGCTGATGGGGTGCAATTATCTGATTTTTCTGCGGGAATGGACGTATGCGATACGCCCCTACAACAATCTGATCCGGTTGGACCATTTTTGGTGATTCGGGTAAATGGCGTTCGCATTTTCTGTCGTGGCGGCAACTGGGGCATGGATGACGCGATGAAAAAATCGTCGCGAGAGCACCTCGAACCCTACCTCAAGCTGCATCAGGACATGAATTTTAATATTGTCCGCAACTGGACGGGCGAATCCACCGAGGAAATATTTTACGACCTGTGCGACGAATACGGGATGCTGGTCTGGAACGATTTTTGGATTACTACCGACGACACGGTGGAGCCAAACGACCAACCGCTGTTTATGCGCAACGCAACGGATGTGGTGCGCCGCTTTCGAAATCATCCGTCAATCGCCATCTGGTGCCCACGAAACGAGGGGTTTGCACCCAAAGGATTAGCAAAATCACTGACAGAGATGTTGGCGAAAGAAGATCCTACGCGCCACTATCATGGGCAGTCGCGCTACCTGAATATGCGCACCAGCGGTCCTTGGAGCTATTTTGAAGACCCTTCGAAATACTACACCCAAAACGCGCAGGGTTTTAATACGGAGATGGGCAGTTACGCTGTGCCGACTGCTTCGACCATTCGTAAATTTATCGCACCCGAAGATCAATGGCCGGTTAATGATGTGTGGGCTTATCACGATTTGCATGCTACCTCACAAAATTACAAAGGCTTTATACAGGCAGTCAACCGTTACGGCGAACCGGCCGGCATGGTCGACTTTTCCGAAAAGGCGCAACTCGTGTGCTACGATTCGTGGCGTAATATGTTGGAGGCGTGGAACAGCAAAATGTGGAACACCACCACCGGACTTATTTTGTGGATGAGCCATCCCGCTTGGCCCAGCATGATTTGGCAGACTTACAGCTACGATTATGAAACGCCCGGCTCCTATTTTGGCGCAAAAAAAGCTTGCGAACCGCTGCACATTCAGATGAATAAACCCAACAACGACATCGTCGTCATCAACACCACGCGCCAATCAGCCAATAAATTAATCGCGCTCATCCGTTGTTTTGACATTAACGGAAAAGAAATAGACCGTCAAACGGCTCGCTTGGATGCGAAAAGTAATTCGTTGACTCCATTAAATTCCTTAAAACGCTTAAATTCCTTAAAGTCCGAAGTCTCGTTAGTGCGCTTAGAATTAAAAGATCAACGGGGCAAAACGATTTCGACTAATGATTATTGGGAAGTGCAGCAGCCGGAAGCTTACACGCAACTCACACCTTTGTTGCACACCGGTCGTCATTGCGTTACTGGCTCCGACCCGCAATCTCACCCGCAATCCCCCCAATTAAACATTACTTACAAGCAACAGGGCAATCGCTGGTTAATTGAAGTCACGAATCCCACAAACAAAATTGCAGCTTCCATTAAATTGAATACGGTTGACGAAAAAACGGGTGAAATCATCTTGCCTGCCTATTTTTCCGACGGTTATTTCAACCTGTTGCCGGGCGAAACGCGGCAAGTTGAGGCTACGTTTGATTTTATAAACAGGCCTATTAGTTTTACGGTATTGTGATTCACTATTTTAATCCCGGACACGAGGCGGCAGTGCTCAATGGGTCAAAATACTATCAAGCACCCACCAATCACGTGCGCATGCAGCGTGAACTGGCTTTTTTGCCTGTGTGGTATGCCAACCCTGAGGATTTTGTGCTCGTTCACGAACCGGTGCTTCCCAATTTTTTGCAAGAAATCACAGCATTTTGCGAATGTAGGAGCATTGCATGCAACGCCCCTACACTAATTCCGTTGGATAAATTGGCAGAAAATGTCAATTGGTTGTCCAATCAACCGGTTGATATTTGGGGAATTTCGCCGCAGGCTTGTCATTTTTTGGCACAATTGAGTGAGAAATACCAACTGAATTGGCAAATTCCGGAATGGAAAGACAACTATCGGACGCTTGGCAGCCGTCAAACGGGTCAAACGGTGCTATCGACGCTTATCGAACATATTCCCGAAATTGACAAAAATCTTTTGCCGCAATTTTATACCAGTTTGGACGAGATCGAACAAACTGTGGTGCAAAGTACACATAAATTAGTCGCCAAAGCGCCCTATTCTTCCTCAGGCAAAGGTTTGGTGTGGTTGCCACCCGGAAAAATAGCGCAGTCGGAGCGCCAGATTTTGAAAGGGATGTTACGCAAACAATCGACCGTGTCGTTGGAACGCGCTTTAGACAAGCGGATGGATTTTTCCATGCACTTTGAGATTACACCTGACAGCGGGGGATTGCGAGTTCCCGAATCAAGTTCAGGACAGGCACGACTTCGTCATCCAGCAATGACAGTCCGTTTTATTGGCTATTCTTTGTTTCAAACCAATGCGAAAGGAGCTTATGAAAAAAGTCTGCTTCTGTCACAAAAAGCTATGAATAAACGATTGACTGAATTTATTTCCGGTGATTTGTTGGAGAAAGTTAAAGACCGATTGTTGCAAATCATCGAACAAATTTATACCCCTCACTATCAAGGAAATATCGGTATAGATATGCTTATTTATTTGGACGATGATCAGTTAAAACTGCATCCTTGCGTCGAAATCAATATGCGTAAAAGTATGGGGTATCTTGCGTTGAAACTGTTTGAGCGCTTTTTGCCACCCGATTTTACAGGTGAATTTTGTGTCGGCTACCAGCCCGAAAATAGCCGTTATTATGTAAATGTTAATAAATGTTAAAATATAGGGGGGGGGGTGAAATTTTTGAATATTTTACATTTTATTAAAAAATTATTATTATCTTTGCGAACTGAAAAATGAAGAACACGGATGAAAACAGACTATTTTAATACAGTGCTCAACAAATTGAAAAAAGTCCCCTACCTACCGAAATGGCTTATTTTTGGTATTGATTTTGTATTGACTTTTGTGGCATTTACGTTTGCCTACCTCATTTGTTTTGGGTTCAAAAATTCTCCTTTTGATCAACAGTCGTTTTGGATTTTGGCAATTATCTGTATCGTAGTGACCGGATTCTTTTTTCTACTTTTCAAGACATTTCAAAGTGTGATGCGTTATTCCGGATTTCGGGATGTCATGCGCATTTTCAATGCATTCTTTTTTGCTAACATCACGCTGCTGATTCTTACATTGATTTTAGTTCATCACAATCATTACTTTCAACAACTCTTTTTTTCATCCATTAATCTATCTAATCAGTTTATTTGGCTGCTCTATATCATCAATTTTATGTTGGCGTTTTGCTTTGTTTTCTCTCTAAAAATGGTTGTGCGACTACTTTTTGACCGGGCCAACAGCATTGAATCGACGTATCGCAAAAATATTCCGGTGCTTATTTATGGCGTTGAACAAGAAAATGTGGATTTGGCTCACCTGCTTAACCACATGCAAACGGTGAAATACGATGTGGTTGGCTTTCTTTCTACAGAAGGCGATGCCGTCAACAAACGCATCAGTAATAAACCCATCTATTCGGTACAAAATGCGTTTAATAATGGGAAGTTTCGCGACCAATTTCAAGCGATTGTCATTGAACCGCGACACATCGAACGTTCTGAAAAACAACGGATTGCAGAGTATTGCAACAAATATAAAAAAGAGATACTGTCCGCTCCTCCGATTGAAGATTGGAGCAACAATAAATTGAAAGTCAGCGAGTTAAAGAAAGTCAAAGTCGAAGAATTACTGCAACGTATCCCTATCAATATCGACACGAAATCGATTGCTAAGAATTTGAAGGGGAAGACAGTGCTTATCACGGGGGCTGCCGGTTCGATTGGCAGTGAAATTGTGCGGCAAGTGAGCAAATTCGATGTTGGCTTGCTGGTCTTGTGCGACGTGGCTGAAAGTCCGCTCCACGAAATTAGTCTGGAAATGAACGACAAATACCCTTCCATCAAATATAAAGCCATTTTATGCAATGTGCGGGACTATACACTGATGAAATCGATCTTTGAAAAATACAAACCGGATATGGTGTACCACGCAGCGGCTTACAAACATGTGCCGTTGATGGAAGAACACCCTTGCGAGGCTATTCTCACCAATGTTTGGGGCACGAAAAACATCGCCGATTTGGCTGTAGAATATAATGCAGAGGCTTTTGTAATGATTTCGACCGACAAAGCGGTGAACCCGAGTAATGTGATGGGAGCATCTAAACGCATTGCCGAAATGTATGTGCAATCGCTCTCTAAACAATTGAAAGCCGAGAAAGGCGACCAAGCCACGCGTTTCATTACCACTCGTTTTGGGAATGTCTTAGGTTCTAATGGCTCGGTGATCCCTCGTTTCGAGCAGCAAATTCGCGCAGGAGGTCCTATCACGGTGACTCACCCCGAAATCACCCGTTATTTTATGACGATTACCGAAGCGTGTCGATTAGTTATGGACGCCGGCAATTTTGGTAAAGGTGGTGAAATTTTTGTCTTCGATATGGGTGATAAAGTAAAAATCAAAGACATGGCGGAGGAAATGATTCGCCTGTCGGGTTTGGAACCCTATAAAGACATCAATATTGTTTTTTCAGGACTTCGTCCGGGCGAAAAGCTCTATGAAGAACTGCTCTACGATGCAGAAAAACTTATTCCGACACACAATCGCAAAATCCGTATCGGTGCAGTGTGCGAATGTGATCGCGACCAATTACTTAACGCCTTGACGCAACTGATAGAGTTTGCAAACGCACGTTCCACCGTCGATGTGGTGAAAGTGATGAAAGACATCGTACCGGAATTTATCAGTATGAATTCGCGGTATGAGGATTTGGACAAAACACAGTAATTAATTACGAATTAAAACATCCCTGAAACTTTTCGGATTCCGTCTGCTAAAATGTCGATTTCTCGTTCGGTGTTGTAGAAAGCGAATGAGGCGCGGACGGTGCCTTCGATGCCCAAAGCATCCATCAATGGTTGTGCACAGTGGTGTCCGGTGCGGACGGCGATGGCCAGACGGTCGAGCAACATGCCCATGTCGTAAGGGTGAATCGCGCCCACGAGAAAGGAAAGTACCGCACTTTTATGTGGCGACGTTCCCACAAAACGCATGCCTTCGATTTGACTTAATTGGTCGGTTGCGTATCGCAACAGGTGGTCTTCACGCTCACGGATATTGTAAATTCCCAGCGTGTCGATGTAGCGAATCGCCTCAGCCAGAGCCGCTATGCCCACATAATCGGGCGTGCCGGCTTCAAATTTGTAAGGCAATTCGTTGTAAGTGGTGTGTTCAAACGTCACGTGCGCAATCATTTCGCCACCACCTTGGTAGGGAGGCATCTGGTGCAGCCAGTGTTCTTTGCCGTACAGCACGCCAACGCCCGTTGGCCCATACATTTTATGTGCAGAAAACACCAAAAAGTCGCAATCCAAGGCTTGTACGTCAATCGGAATATGCGGCACCGACTGGGCTGCATCCACCAAAACGGGGATATTGTAGCCGTGCGCCATCTTGATAATCTTTTCAATCGGATTGATCGTCCCCAACACATTGGAAACATGCGTCAACGCAATCAGTTTGGTCTTGGAAGAAATCAGTTCTTCGATGTCTTCCAAACGAATTTCGCCCGATTCAGTCACCGGCACCACTTTGATTTCAATGCCCAAAATGTCGCGTTGCATCTGCCAAGGTATGATATTGGAATGATGCTCCATCGCCGTCAGAATAATTTCATCGCCCGCTTTGCATTGCGAACGGCAGAAACTGCTTGCCACCAGATTGATGGATTCTGTCGTGCCGCTGGTAAAAATAATTTCTTTGAAATGGGGCGCATGAATAAAATTTTGAACGGTTTTGCGCGATTCCTCCAACTCCTCGGTCATGAGCTGGCTGAGATGGTGAATACCACGGTGCACATTGGCGTTGATGGTCGTATAAATGTCGTCGATGCGCCGGATGACTTGCAGCGGTTTTTGCGTCGTTGCCGCATTGTCTAAATAAACCAACGGTTTGTCATACACCTTTTGTGAAAGAATCGGAAAATCCTTTCGTATTGTTTCAATTTGTAAATGGTCGTCTGAGTCCATATTTTTAATGTAATCGTTTAAAATCGCACAAATTTACATACTTTTAGTGAATAATCAAAATTTTAGTCAGTCAGTATAGTTTTGTTCCAAATAGTTACGGATTTTGGCAAGATCTCTTTTGGCTCTTGGCATCCACTTTATTTCTAAAGCCATTTTTCAAACATTTTCATGACTTCCGAATGAGGAACTGTCAATCCCGCTTCTACTTGTGCTAAACCTCTTAAAATACCCTGCCTTTCTTCCTCGCAAATAGTGTCCCACCAATCCTCCATTGGTTGAGCATAGCGATAGGGGAGCCGTGAGAACTTGTTTAAGCAGGTTTTCTCAGAAATGCTTTTTTCTTTTTTTAAACTTTTTACTAACATCGGTTTTTATATTCTTAAATTATTATTAACTTCGCAAAGGTAATGCGTTTTTTTTAAATTTCCTAATGTTTTGCTCATTATGTTCTGCAATTTTATCCAAAATATCTTGTACAAACGCATCTCTGAGCATTTGTTTTGCTTCTTTTTCGGGAATACCGCGTGAACGCAAATAGAATAATGCCGTTTCGTCTAACTGCCCTGTCGCCATGCCGTGCGAACATTTCACATCGTCGGCGTAAATTTCTAACTGCGGCTTGGAATAGATGTGGCAGACATTTCCGTCCAACAAATTACGATTGCTTTGATAGGCTTCTGTCTTTTGTGCACCCTCTTTTACCACAATTTTGCCTTCAAACACACCCACAGCCTCATCGCTCAACAGGTATTTAAACAGTTGGTTGCTCTTACAATGCGGTACATTATGATTGACCAAAATATGATTTTCTATTTTTTGTTGGCCGCCGGCGATCGCCAGTCCGTAAATATTCAGTTCGGCATTTTCACCGTTCAAATCAATCTGAAAATGCGTTTGCGTCGTCCGGTCTTGCAAAAAATACAAATCCAGTCCCGCATGTTGTTCCAAAACAATATGATAATCCAACGCAGTATCCTTCGGTTGAAAATAAAGCGACCGGCGTTCGTTGTTCGCTACTTGTAATATTTGCAGATTTGAGTTCATTTCAGCCAATCGTAACCTTTTTTTTCCAGTTCCAACGCCAATTCCGGCGGTCCTGTCTTAATAATTTGTCCGTTGTAGAGCACGTGAACAACATCGGGTCGGATATAATCCAGCAATCGTTGATAGTGCGTAATCACAATCGTCGCATTGTCGGGACGTTTCAATTTATTGACGCCATCGGCAACAATTCGCAAAGCGTCGATGTCCAAACCGCTGTCCGTTTCGTCCAGAATAGCCAATTTGGGTTCGAGCATCGCCATTTGGAAGATTTCGTTGCGTTTTTTTTCGCCGCCCGAAAAGCCTTCGTTCACCGAGCGATTCACCAGGTTGGTGTCTAATTCGACCAATGCCTGTTTCTCGCGCATCAGTTTCAGAAATTCACCTGCCGTCAGGGCCGGTTCACCGTTGTGCTTGCGACGTTCGTTGACCGCCGCCCGCATAAAATTGACCATGCTCACGCCCGGAATCTCTACCGGATATTGGAAACTGAGAAACAGCCCCTCCCACGAGCGCATCTCCGGCGCCATCTCCAACAGGTTTTTCCCGTTAAAGAAGACCTCGCCGCCGGTAACCTCAAACGTTGGGTTGCCGGTCAAGACCGACGACAGGGTGCTTTTCCCCGAACCGTTCGGCCCCATAATGGCGTGCGTTTCGCCGGGGTAGACCTCCAGATTGATTCCTTTCAAAATCTCTTTTCCATGTATGGATGCGTGCAAATCTTTTATTTGAAGCATAATTTCCGGTTTTTAATTATCCCACCGACCCTTCGAGCGAGATTTGTAACAGTTTTTGCGCCTCTACGGCAAACTCCATCGGGAGGTTGTTCATCACCTCTTTGGCATATCCGTTTACAATGAGGGCGATTGCCTCTTCGGTGGGGATGCCCCGTTGGTTGCAGTAGAATATTTGGTCTTCGTTGATTTTCGAGGTGGTGGCTTCGTGTTCCAGTATGGCCGTATCGTTCATAATGTC
>JAISKM010000071.1 GCA_031261285.1 Candidatus Symbiothrix sp.
ACTTTTTGCTTTTTGAGCAAAAGTACGTCAATTCAAATCGAAAAATCAAAAAACGCTTATATGTATTTGTATATCAATATATTACAATAAATTTAAAAAAATTAACGCAACACTACTAAATTAAAATTAAAAATCTTGCCGGGTGTATGCGATACGCCCCTACATGAATGTATAACAACTAAAGGTGGTGATTTGTTCATTTTTAATCCTAATTTTAATCCCAAATGCAAAAATCCTTGCAACTGAGCACTGAAAATCAGCGAGTTACAAGGACTATTCGAGGTTCCTGGCGGATTCGAACCGCCGTAAACGGTTTTGCAGACCGGCACCTAGCCACTCGGTCAAGGAACCCTCTTAAGCGGGTGCAAAGTAAACACTTTTTTTCGAGATTTCCAAATAAAACGTGTTTTTTTTCGTTTTTTATTGTGGAATTTCAAATAAATGCTTACTTTTGTCAAAAATTTAGAAAAACTACGATGTAATGGATTGTATTCAAACAGAAATAGAAGGACTTTGGATTATTGAACCGAAAGTGGTTCCGGATGCTCGGGGTTATTTTGTGGAAGTGTACAAAAAAGTAGAATTTGATGAAAAAATCGCTCGAACAGACTTCATTCAAGACAATGAATCGATGTCGAGTTTTGGCGTTTTGCGTGGCCTGCACTATCAGGAGGGCGATACGGCGCAAGCGAAGTTGGTGCGCGTGATTCAAGGAAAAGTCTGGGATGTGGCAGTGGATTTGCGAAAAAATTCGCCTACATTTGGCAAATGGATTGGCGTGGAATTGTCGGGCGAAAACAAGCGTCAATTCTTCATTCCGCGAGGCTTTGCCCATGGATTCGTCGTTTTGAGCGATACTGCCGTCTTTTCGTATAAAGTAGACAATGTTTATTCGCCGTCAACGGAAGTGACGCTGAATTGTTTTGACCCTGATTTGAACATTCAATGGCCTGTAGATAAGTCCAAGTGGATTTTGTCGGAAAAAGATAAAGCGGGGAAATCATTAAAAGAATTATAAATTATGAATTATGAATTATTTTGTTTTTCAAGAGCTATTTTTAATTCATAATTCATAATTTATAATTCATAATTAAACGCAGATGAAAGGAATAATTTTAGCAGGGGGCAGCGCCACGCGTCTGTTTCCACTTTCAAAATCCATCTCGAAGCAAATCATGCCGGTGTATGACAAGCCGATGATTTACTATCCGCTGTCGGCATTGATGTTGGCGGGTATTCAAGAGGTGTTGGTCATTTCGACGCCCCGCGATTTGCCGATGTTTCAGCAACTGTTGGGCACGGGCGACCATTTGGGTATGAAATTTGACTACATCATTCAAGAAAAACCCAATGGCTTGGCGCAGGCTTTCGTTTTGGGTGACAAATTTATCGGAAACGATTCCGTATGCCTGATTTTGGGCGACAATATATTCTATGGACAAGGATTTTCAGGCATGCTTCGTGAGGCACAGGCGAATAAGACCGGCGCGTGCGTGTTTGGTTATTATGTGAAAGACCCGCGTGCGTATGGCGTGGTGGATTTCGATACCTCAGGAAAGGTGCTTTCCATCGAGGAAAAACCGGCCCATCCAAAGTCCAATTATGCGGTGCCGGGACTGTATTTCTATGATAACTCCGTAGTAGAACGTGCCAAGCGTCTAAAGCCTTCTGCGCGAGGCGAATACGAGATTACGGACTTGAATCGTACCTATTTGGACGAAGAAAAATTGAACGTCAAACTATTCGGACGTGGTTTTGCTTGGTTGGATACCGGTAATTGCGACAGTCTGTTGGAGGCAGGCAATTTCGTAGCAACGATTCAAAAACGGCAAGGCTTTTACGTTTCTTGTATTGAAGAAATCGCGTGGCGCAATGGCTGGATCAACAACGCTCAACTTCAAGAATTAGGCAAAGAGTTGGATAAAACAGAGTACGGACACTATTTACTCAGTTTGAATTAAAAATTAAAAATTAAAAATTACGTGGTGTAGTTCGTAATCGTAATTTATAATTCGTAATTATTATGGTTTATTTAGTAACCGGTGGCGCAGGTTTTATTGGTGCCAATTTTGTGAAATATTTGCTAAAAAAGCACGACGACATTCAAATCATTGTGCTGGACGACTTGACGTATGCCGGCAATTTGGGTACAATCAAGGACGATCTGAAAGATCCGCGCCTGACTTTTGTGAAGGGTGACATCAAAGACCCCAAAATTGTCAACGACATTTTTGACAAATATCCCATTAAGTTTGTCGTGAATTTTGCGGCAGAAAGTCATGTGGACCGAAGCATTGAAAATCCGCAAGTGTTCCTCGAAACGAACATTTTGGGTACACAAAACTTGCTGGATGTGGCCAAAAACCAGTGGTCGACCGGCAAAGACGAACATGGTTATCCGACTTACAAACCCGGCGTTAAATATTTGCAAGTGTCCACAGACGAGGTTTACGGCAGTTTGGGCGATACGGGCTATTTCCATGAAACGACTCCACTTGACCCGCGCAGTCCTTATTCTGCTTCTAAAACGGGTGCCGATTTGATTGTGAAGGCTTATGGCGAAACCTATAAACTACCGGTTAACATCACGCGGTGTTCCAATAATTACGGTCCGTATCATTTTCCGGAAAAACTTATTCCGCTGATTATCAAGAATATACTTGAAGGCAAAAAATTGCCTGTTTACGGCACCGGCACGAATGTGCGCGACTGGCTCTATGTGGAAGACCATTGCAAAGCCATTGATACTGTGGTACTTAATGGTAGAGTAGGGGAGGTTTACAACGTTGGCGGTCACAACGAGAAAACAAATATTGACATTGTCAAACTGACGATTTCAACGGTTAAGCGTTTATTGGAAGAACATCCCAACTACAGAAGCGCACTCCGTCATGTCGACCGGGCAACGCGAGTGGAGACACCCCATGCCGACGAGTCTTCTCTCGATTGGATCAACGAAGACCTCATCACCTACGTCACCGACCGTTTGGGGCACGATCAGCGCTACGCGATTGACCCGTCAAAAATCACGGCAGAACTGGGCTGGTATCCCGAAACGAAGTTTGAAGACGGTATTGTGAAAACTATCCGCTGGTATCTTGAAAATCAGGATTGGGTGGACGAAGTCACGTCAGGCGATTATCAGAACTATTACGAACAAATGTACGGAAAACGGTGAACGCATCCATCACGAAAGAAGAAATAGAGCTATTGCCTGTTGTCGAATTTGACAAACAAATTGTCGTCGCCAACACGCCCGAAGAGGCTGAAACAGCTGTTAACTATTTGTCACAATTCAAATGGCTGGGTTTCGATACGGAAACGCGTCCGGCTTTTAGGAAAGGGCGTGCGTATGGCACAGCCCTCATTCAGGTGTCTACCGACGATGTTTGTGTGCTTTTTCGCGTCAACAAAAAACCGTTTCCGCCCGCTTTGGAGCGCCTGCTCACTGACCCAAAAATTCTGAAAATCGGTTTGTCGCTACAGGATGATTACCATTCGCTGAACCGGCGCTATAAATTTGAGCCGAAAGGATTTGTGGATTTGCAGAAACTTGTGTCGAAATTTGGTATAACCGATTTGAGTTTGCAAAAAATATATGCCCTCATTTTCCACGAAAAAATTTCCAAAAGTCAGCGACTCAGCAACTGGGAGGCCGACGAACTGACGGAAGAACAGCAAAAATACGCCGCATTGGATGCTTGGGCTTGCCTGAAAATATACGAAAAACTATTCCTGTGACTTGGTACACCCTATGCGAATCGAACGCATATCGTAAGAACCGGAATCTTATATTCTATCCATTGAACTAAGGGTGCAATCAGTTGCGGGTGCAAAGATACAAAAAAATAATAAAATTACCAACTAATTGGCAATTGTCCGTGCTGCATCAAATAGTTATCTGCTTTAGAGAAAGGTTTGCTGCCCCAGAAACCGCGATAAACGGAGAGGGGAGAGGGATGCGCCGATTTGAGTACCAAATGTTTGTTGGGGTCGATGAACGCGCCTTTTTGTTGCGCAAAACTCCCCCACAAGATAAACACCAAATGTTCTTTTTTTTCTGCTAATTGATGAATGACGGCATCGGTGAACGTGCTCCAACCATACTGTTGATGCGAATTGGCAGCGTGTGTGCGCACCGTGAGTGTAGCATTGAGCAACAACACGCCTTGCTCTGCCCAGCGTTCCAAATTGCCTGAAGCGGGCGGCGTAATGCCTAAATCGGATTGCAATTCCGTGTATATATTCTGCAGTGAGGGCGGCAACGGCACACCGTCCGGCACCGAAAAACTCAATCCGTGTGCTTGCCCCGGTTCGTGATACGGGTCTTGACCGATAATCACCACTTTCACTTTATCAAAAGGCGTCTTCTCAAACGCATTAAAAATCTTACTTCCGGGCGGATATACCTTCTTAGAGGCATATTCTTGCTTTACAAACCGCACCAATTCGGCAAAATAGGGCTTGTCAAATTCAGGTTGCAACTGTTCTTTCCAGCTTCTTTCAATGTTTACTTCCATGATTTAGACTAATTTAGGGCACAAAGATATAAAAAATAGATGAAATCTAAAAAAAAATACAAAAAAGTTACAAAAAAGTTTTTTTATGTAAAAAATAGTTCGTAAATTTGCAGCCGTATAGTGTATAAATTTAGAAGACAAATATATTGATATGAGGATTATCAAGAAGTATAAGGCAGTGATGCTGGTCGTTTTTCTACTGTTGGGTGCCGGTTTTGCACAGGCACAAGAGGTGGTGACTATGCCCAATACATCGCCTACGTTGGCTGTAAGCACTAATTTGCTTTATGATGCCACTACGAGCATGAACCTTGGCGTGGAATTTCAGGTACAAGAAAAATGGACACTGAAAATTCCGGTGACTTACAACCCCTGGGAGTTTCAAGACAATAAAAAATTCAAACTTTTATTAGTTCAGCCCGAATTGCGTAAATGGTTTTGTGAACCGTTTACAGGCTCTTTTTTTGGTGTGCACGCCCATTATGGAATCTTTAATGTGGGTGGAGTTGATTTGTTTGGAGACGATTTTCTACCTAATTTAAAAAAGTGGCGTTACGAAGGTAAGCTATACGGTGTTGGTGTATCTTATGGTTACGATTTCTACCTGGCTCCCCGTTGGAGTTTGGAAGCAAGTATAGGAGTTGGCTATGCTCGCATTGATTATGACCGTTACGACTGTCATGAGTGCGGTTCCAAGCAAAATACCAAACCGGAATCAGAGAATTATTTCGGACCTACACAAGTGGGGCTTTCTTTAATATACATTATAAAATAAGAAAAGGATATGAAATTTAAACACTTCAATAGTATAGCGGCGATTCTGCTTTTTTTCTTATTTTCTGCGACTATTTACAGTCAGACTACTCAGAGTGCACAACTCATTGACATAAAGAAAAATAAGATCAAAGTGAAAGATGATGTGCTGGTCATTGATTTTGACATCATCCTCCATGGCATCTCCCTTCCTGCTAACAATCAGATGGTTTTGACCCCGATTTTATACTCTAAATATGGTGAAAAACATACATTGCAACTGCGCTCGGTGGTTGTGAACGGTAAAAAACGGAATGGCTTGTATAAGCGGTCGCTCAGTTTGAATGGCTTGGGCATAGATCCAAACGTCTATTCTGTGTCGGTAACGCCTAAAGACAAGGCACTCGGCACGATTCATTACGATGAGGAAATTCCGTTTGAACCTTGGATGGATGAAGCCAATGTTTACCTTATTAAGGATATGAGTGGCTGTTGTGATGTTAAATATGGTCACAACGAACTCTTAGTGTCGGAAGGTATTTCCTATCAAGGGACGTTTGATTACACCTATACGCCTGCAGTGAACTTTATGGCACCGCCACACGAAAGTATAAAACGCCGGGCAGAAGCCGGTGAAGCCTATTTGTATTTCAAACAGGGCAAGTCGGAAATTTTGCCGGAACTTTTCGACAATAAAACCGAATTGGCTAAAATCAATAATAGTTTGCAATACGTTAAAGATGAGCCGGAAGCGGTGATACAAGCGTTGACTATCAAGGCGTATGCTTCGCCTGAAGGCTTGACGGAATCCAACTTAGCCCTGTCAAAACGGCGAGCCGGTGAATTATTAACGTATGTGACTTCGAAAAATAATTTCTCATCCAAAGTACGCGTCGTGTCAGAAGGCTTGGGTGAAGATTGGGACAAATTGGCGACTTTGGTGGAAGAAGATAACAATGTACCCAACAAAATTCAAGTGCTTGGTATTCTGAAAACGCCTCTTGCCGGCCGGAAAAAATTGTTGGAAGACTTGGATGGCGGCAAACCATACGCCTACTTGTTGAATACACTGTATCCGCGCTTAAGACGTTCTGATTATAATATTGAATACACGTTACCGACATTCTCGCTTGACAAAGGCAAAGAGTTGTTGAAAACGAAACCCCGCATGTTGAGTTTGGACGAGATGTATATCATTGCCAACACATATCCACAGGGTAGTCAGGAGTTTTGCGATGTGTTTGAAATTGCCCAAAAAGTGTATCCGGATGATATGATTGCCAATATCAATGCTGCGGCTACGGCTATTTTGATGGGTAATGAGGAGCATGCCCTCAGCATCTTGGAAAAATATAAACGGGAACCCGCTGCATGGAATAACCTGGGGGTTATTTATATGAATCAACAACAGTTTGAAGAAGCGCAAACCTATTTCACACGAGCTATCTCGGAAGGAAATCAGGAAGCAGAGCAGAATTTGAAAATTCTGACCGAGTTGAAAGCGGCTTTGGACGAATACAATAATTAATAATGAAATACAATTCAATGAAACGAATACATTATTATATTTCTTTTATCGCTTTGCTGGCACTGGTTTTACCGTCCTGTATTGCGGAGGATTTATCCAACTGTCCTGATTTGAAAATCAAATTAATTCCGGATACCGTCTTGACGAAGGAGGAATTGAAGAACGCCATGCTCTACATTTTTAATGGTGCGGGAGAGTTCGTGTGGTCGGAATCGGTAGACCCCAATCCGGATAGAGGTGCTCAGAATTTGAAACAGGATTTGCCTTCGGGTGACTATACTTTTGTAGTTTGGTACAATGTGGGCGTGGATGACAAAGACGTAACACCTTACAAGGTAAAACCGGATGTGTTTGTGCCGGTGGATACTGTCAACAAAAATAATCCAACCCTGAAGCGGACTGCCGAATTTTATTTGCCGTTGCCTGCCAATGATTCTATTGAATCGTTAAAATTGTTGCCTACATTCTATGGTTCGGTTGACTATACCATTCGGAAAGACACCATCAATGATGTGGATATTGACGTATTCATACAAACGAATGACATCAATGTCACCTTGTTGGGATTAAGAGGGGATGAAGTCAATGACGATTATGAGTTTGTGATTAAGGATCGCAATGCACGCTATTCTTTCGACGACGCATTTTTGGATTCCAAAAATTTTTACTATACCTCCAAAAATGTGCCGGCTGGTGGCAAAGAAGAGGTATCAACAAAACTGCGCGTTTTGAAATTATCACAAGAGTTGGGTGCTCCTAATCCGGAATTGACTATCGCCAACGAAGCCGGGAGGATCATTTTGGGTATGCCCGACAACACGAATTTGATTCCAATCATTATAGAATCTTACAGGATGGCGCACAATGGAGAAACCCCTGATTTGACTAAAATGCACTCATTTGACGTCAGAGTAGACTTGAGAGGTGCAAAAGGGGCGTCAATAACTGTCAACGATTGGGGTGATGTACCTTTAGACGATATCACGCTTGATTTATAAATAGAGAAATAAAAATAAAACACATCAAATAACGAAGAATATGAAGCGAGTAATTAGTATTTTCAATATTCAATGGGGATTGATTCTCTTGATTGCTTTGGGTTTTGCTGCTTGTCAGGATTCCTTTGACGGTCGTAACAATTTTAATGGCGAGGGAAAAGGTCTCACCATCAACCTGAATATCCCCGGCAAACTACAAACCGGTTTGAGAGCTCTCTCAGACAGTGCTGAGAAGGTTATTGACGAAGTTGATGTATTGGCTTTTGAATACATTAATGCAGATTCTATCATCTATAAATATACCGTGACAGGTGATGCAAAAATTGATGGAGAAGGCAAACAAAGTATGGTGGCTGTTGTTTGGGCAAAAAATGGTGTAAAACAACAGTTTGTGATTGTTACTAATGCCCATGCGGATGTTGATGCCTTAGTCGGAGCAGGTGTTTCATCAAAAATAGATACTAAAAAATCCGAATTGCTTGCCCAATTAAAGACCAGTCTGGGTAATAATGCTACCCAATGGAATGTGGATGCAACAAACTTTCGGCGATTGCCGATGTGGGGCGAAAGCCAACCCATCGAAATAACCAAAGATAATCGAGACGAGACGCTTGATATTGACTTGTTGCGTATGGTGGCGCGTATTGATGTGAATTTGGTAAACAAGGATGGACAACCCAAGGTGACCGATCAATTCAAGATAGGTGCCATTTATCTGTATAACACCAATACGGCAGGGCTGATTGTTCCTACTCCCGGAAACTTGGCTCCTGATGGTAAATCGGTTATCAAACCAAGTATTCCTGCAGGATTGGACAGTCCACGAGGAGTCAATGCATTTAGTACTTATCCCGCACTTACGCCGGCAGACAGTCTTGGTTTTAAAGGTGCTATTTATACGTTTGAATCTGCGGTTCCCGTGACAAAGGATTTAGACACTATCACTTGTTTGGTGATTGGTGGTATTTACACTGATCCGGTTAGCGGTATTCCTGATACAAAAATGAGTTATTACCGCGTGGATCTTGTGGACAAGGACATCCCTAATACTTACCTCACAATTTTGAGAAATCACCAGTATACACTCAATATCACAGGAGTCAATGCACGAGGTTATGACACTCAAGAGAAAGCATTCCATGCGAAAGCGGTGAATATGATAGTTGACATCATTGATGCAGACCAGATGAATGATGATATTGTAGTAAATGATCAATATTATTTATCTCTTAATAAAAATTTATTCAAGTATTCACGCGGATCAGTAATCGATTCGGTGTTCATATCTACCGACTACATTAGCAAAACAAATCCTCAATGGGAGATTGTTTCGGTAATGGACACCACGGCAGGTGCTCCGGGTGTAGATGCAAGTTGGATAAGAAATAGAACAAAAACAAGTACCGGATGGAAATTTACTGTGGACGCTTATACAGCTATCGGTCCATTAACTATTAGAACGGCGATAGTGACGATTAAAGCGGGTATTTTGGTACGCACAATAACCATTCAACAAGCTAATGTGGACGAAGCATCGGTGATTTTCTATTCAGGAGAAACTTGGTCTACCGCACAAGAAGTCCAGAACGACACGGTGACTTTATCAGTTGGCGATGGTGTGTCAGCTGTTGTTACTCCCACGAATCTTTATGTAAAATGGACACCAACAATGAATAATGGTGAGCCCAATCCGATCAGTTTATATCGCAAACCATGTGACTCCGGGTTAGAATATGGGGCATTCAGTTTCTCTGGAACATTCTTTGGAATTATCCCTTATCAGCCTTCATATGATACTACTCCCCACGTAAATCATATCGAATGGCCAACGCCTGTGAATACGGTTGCTGATCCGCTGTTTGCTAAAGGTGTACAAATTATTGGGGAAGTTTCTAATGGATTCTTGACTGCAAAGAAAGAAATTGTGGTGCAAGTGATTCACCAATCTATTACTATAAATGGAATTCCGACATCATCTCTGACGAGAGGTCAACCTTACACTGTTTATATCAAAAGTAACGTTCCATGGGAATGTGATGTCACTAATTCAGTGTACCAATCTATGCTTAGCCCTACTTTCCCAATACTATCCGGTCCTGCCAACGCAACAGTAGCGGGTCAGGGAACTGCGTTTACATTTACTGTTTTATCCGGAGCAGCAACTGGAAATGGGTATTTGATATTTAAAGGTCGGGGTAGTAATACTAATATTCACTTGAATTTCACTATATAATACTCGAAATTTAGAATATGCCGGATACAGCGGAATGGCAAACACATAAATCGAAATCATCCCTCTTTTTTGGGGGATGATTTTTTTGTATAATAGAAAAACAGTTAAAAAATTGCATATATTATTATTTTTGGCTAAGAAATGAGGTTTAAAATATCTTTTGAGTTCATTTTCATTTTTGTCTTGAACTGTGATTAGGATGATTTTTTGATAACCTATGATTTTTTGATCGACTTTGTTACCCTTTTGAATTGTAAGGATTTACTGCCAAAATTTATCAATAATCCAACATTCATTCCGTAGGCTTCCAAATAATTTATTGCTTGGGCTAAATGAACATCTTCTAATTGAGTAATCGCTTTTAATTCAACCATGACTTGATTTTCAACAAAGAAATCCACACGTCGCGTACCTACATCTTTCCCTTTATAAAAAAGTTTCATTTCGTGTTCTCGACTAAATTTGAGTCCTTGTTGTCCCATTTCAATCGCTAAACATCGCTGATAAACCACTTCTTGAAAACCGTTACCCATTGATCGATGCACTTCCATGGCACATCCAATAATCTTCCCGGTCAATTCCGACAATGGATATTCATTTTTTATCACATCATTCATATTTCATTTTTTTAATTTTATTTTTGCTGAAAAATCATAGGTTATCAAAAAATCAGACAAATCACAGTTCAAGACACGATAACCAACAGATATGATCATATCAAGATTGTAGTGATCTATGGTGTAAATTTTTCCATCTGCGGCAGTTGTTGCAAAATTTGCAACAACTGAGTTTACATTCAGTTCGTTTTCATCGAAAATATTCTTTATATGTCTGGATATAACCGACTTATCTCTTTCAAAAAGTTCTGACAGTTGATTTAAAGAGAGCCATACGGACTCTTCTTCCACTCTTACATTTAACCGAACAGAATTATCCGGCTGGTACAATACAATTTCATCTTTTGTACTCATAATCAGGTGTTTATGTTATATTAAAATGCTATATATTTGTAAATTATTTGCAAAGATAATGAAAATTATTTAGTTTCAAACTAATTTTATTGTTTTTTAAATCGTTGAGTTGATTGTTCCGTCCAGCAGTTGCGTTTCAAGGATGTCGCCGGATTTTAAGGTAGTGGCGGAGCGGACGGCTTTGCCGTTGCGGCGTGTGATGGAATAGCCTTGCGAGAGGATATAATCGGGCGAGGATAGTTTAAAGAACGCCTCCTTTTCTTTGCGGAGCGTTTCTGCTTGAAAGAGAAATTGCTTGCTTGCTTGTTGTAAACTGCCTTTCAGAGCATCCAGAAGCATACTTTTGCGGTCGATATAGGAATGAGAATAAATTTGCAGATTGGCTTTAAACGCTTCTAAGGTTAGCCGGTTTTTGTCGATGCAGGTTTGTGCCGAAAGCGGCAAATAGTGTTCCAGTCGTTTGATAAATTCGTGCGCCGTGCTCAACATAGCTTCTGCTCCGGCAATTATAGTTTCCTGACCATCAATTAATTGCGTATAAGCGTCTTCCAAGCGATGCACCAAATAGTCGGCTACCGCCGTTGGCGTTTTTGCGCGGTAGTTAGAGATAAAATCTAAAACCGTGTCGTCGCGTTCGTGCCCGATTCCTGTGATAACCGGCAACGGAAATTGCGCGCAATTCGCCGCCAGATTGTAGCTGTCGAACGACGCTAAATCGGATGTGGCTCCGCCGCCACGAATAATCACCACGACATCAAACGCTTCGATGTGCGTGTAGATGCGATTCAGAGCGTCGATGACCGATTGTTCGGTTTGTTCGCCTTGCATGACCGCCGAAAAAATGACCGGATAAAACACAAAACCGTGTTGATTGTGTTGCAGGTGATTCATAAAATCTTCGTATCCGGCTGCCGTGTGGGACGTGATGACGGCGATGCGTTGCGGAAGAGTGGGCATCGGCAACTCTTGATTGAGCGTCAGAATACCTTCCTGTTTGAGTTGATTCAGAATCTGTTGCCGGCGTTGCTGCATGTCGCCCATCGTGTAGGTCGGGTCAATTTCGCACACGCTGAGTCCGTAGCCATATTGTGCATGAAAATCCACCGACACGCGCACCAGCACTTTCAGTCCGGATACAAAGGATTGTCCGGTTTGCGCTTCAAAATAGGGTTTCAGCGTGCGAAACGTCGTCGCCCAGATATACCCGCGCGCTTTGGCAATAATCGCATTGTCTTTCTTTTCAATAAATTCCAAATAGCAATGCCCATTGGCGTTGTAGCGCACATCACTCATCTCCGCCATCACCCAATAGGTGGCAGGAAAACTCTTTTTGAGTGCTTGAGCCACATAATCATTGAGTTGCGATAAGGTGATGTATTCCATTTCAATTACCAATTAACCATTTATAATTAACCATTAACCATTATTCTAATGTTTCGGCGATGGCGTATTGGTTGCGTTCGGCCGAATTGCGTGTGATGAGTTCGCCGATAAAGCCTGCAAGAAATAGCTGTGAGCCGATAATCATACACGTCAACGCGATATAAAAATACGGTATATTCGTTACCAGAGGAGCTGCGATACCTTTAATCAGGCAATACCATTTGACTCCGCCAACGCCAATAACCGCCAACAGTCCGATTACAAACAGCAACGTGCCCAACAGTCCAAAAAAGTGCATCGGTTTTTTGCCGAATTTGGACAAAAACCAGAGTGTAAACAAATCTAAGTAGCCGTTGACAAAGCGATCGAAACCGAATTTGGACGTGCCGTATTTGCGTGCCTGGTGTTGCACAGGTTTCTCTCCGATACGTGTGTAACCGGCATTTTTTGCCAAAAAGGGAATCCAGCGGTGCATGTCGTTGTAAATCTCGATGTTTTTTACCACTTCGTTGCGATAGGCTTTCAAGCCGCAGTTGAAATCGTGCAGTTGAATGCCCGAAAACGCCCGTGCCGTCGCATTGAACAGTTTGGTTGGCAGCGTTTTAGTGATAGGATCGTAGCGTTTCTTTTTCCAACCGGACACCAATTGGAAATTGTCTTCCGTAATCATCCGGTAGAGTTCGGGAATCTCGTCGGGGCTGTCTTGCAAATCGGCATCCATCGTGATCACGACATCACCGTTGGTTTTTTGAAAGGCCGATTGCAGGGCAGGCGACTTGCCGTAGTTCCGCTGGAAACGGATGCCTCGCACCTCAGGATGCTGTTCACGTAAAGCGGTAATAATGTTCCAAGAGTCATCTGTGCTTCCGTCGTCGACAAAAATCACCTCATACGAAAAATTATTTTCGCGCATCACGCGGTCGATCCGGGCATAAAGCTCCGGAAGCGATTCCGCTTCGTTCAGCAAGGGTATTACGACACTAATATTCATTAGAGTATAGTTATTAGAGTTTAGAGTGTAGAGTTTAGAGTTTTTGACTATACTTTAAACTCTAATAACTACACTCTAATTTAGTTTTTGGCGAAATATTTTGTGCTTGAAATCGCTTGTTTGAGTGCTAGGACGCCTGCTTGGTCGATTGTGACCGTCATTGTGGAGCCATCTGCCAAATAAACTTGTGCGTGATGGGTATCTACAAATTGCAACAATTTGGTGGTAGTGTTGCCGGCAACTAACGACCAGCTGTTTTCCTCTTTATTGAAATGAAATTCGACGATTTCGTCAGAACCTTCTTTCGTGATTTTATGACCTTTAGCGGTCGTTTTGACTGTAAATGAGCCTTTGTCCGTTTTCACGGTTTTCGTTACATCCGACATTGATGGATTTTCGCCTGACCAAAATTCGATGGTGTTAAGTATGAGCCCATCAATTACTCCGGCTACTTCATAAGCCGGCACGATCCATAAACAAAAGAAAACCAACTCGTTGACCCATTGATCACCGATGGTTTTGTTCCAAGCTAACAACTTGTTGCTCAATCCAAAGGAGCCGATACACGAACTAATCATCAAAGATGAACTAAGCAGCATAGCCACAGCCATTACACGCCAATTACGTTTCATAGAATTTTTATTTTATAAATATTACCACAAAGGTAGATTATTTTTTTTATTTTGCAAACTTTTTATGCAAAAAAAGCGTTGTAATAGCAAGGTTAATCTAAATTTGTATTAACTTTGCGGCGCATTTATATACTAAACAATTATGATGATTCAAGTCATTAAGTCGAAATTGCACCGGGTGACCGTTACGGAAGCCAATCTTCAGTATATTGGAAGTGTCACCATTGATGAAAATTTGATGGATGCTGCCAATTTAATTGAAGGCGAAAAGGTGCATATTGTGAATAATAATAATGGAGAACGGTTCGAAACGTATGTGATTAAAGGCGTGCGCGGTTCCGGGACGATCTGTTTGAATGGTGCGGCGGCGCGCAAAGTGCAGCCGGGCGATGTAGTGATTATTATGTCTTACGCGTTGGTAGATTTTGAAGAAGCCAAAACGTTTAAACCGGCGATTGTGTTTCCGGATACTGCTACTAATAAACTTGTTTAATAATTAGATATGCTTGATTTTAAGCCGGTTACGATTGAAGACAAGGACGCGATTCAGTCCTTTTTCGACCAAAGTACGTTTCGAAACTGTGACTTTTCGTTTTCAAATATCTTTTGTTGGAGACACTCCTACGACACCACTTTTGCCGTGGAAAACGGTTGGCTTTACATTCGTTTTCAGGCGAAAAATGATAAGCCCGGATATTTGTTTCCGCTCTGTCAGCCTCTCTCTTCTGCCCCCTCTCCTCAAGGAGAGGGAGTGACTCCTTTCCCTTGTGGGGAGGGGTTGGGGCATGCGTTGGAACGTATTATGCGAGATGCTGAACGGCGAAATGAGGCGGTGCGTTTGTATGCCGTCACGCGCGAGATGTTTGAGCAGATTGAGCAAGCGATGCCCGGGAAATTTACCTTTCAAACGGATCGCGCCTGGTTTGAATACCTCTACCGCTCGGAGGATTTGATTTCGCTGGTGGGCAAAAAATACCAGTCTAAACGCAATCACATCAATAAATTTAAACGCATGTATCCCGATTGGGAATACCTGCCGGTTACGCGCGCGATTATTCCTGATTGTTTGAAATTATATGACCGTTGGTGCTCCGAAAATGGCGATTGCAACGACCCTTCGCTTCAGGAAGAACATCTGGCTACCAAAAAAGCGTTTGCCGAATACGAAAAATTAGGTTTGATTGGCGGTGCGTTGCGCATCAATGGCGAGATTTTGGCATATTCTTACGGTCAAGCCTTGACCACCGACACGTTTGGGGTATATGCCGAAAAGAGCCTTTACGAAATCGACGGCGGTTTCACGATGATGAATCAGCAGTTTGCCGAACATAATTGCGCGAACTACACCTACATCAATCGCGAAGAAGACCTGGGCATCGAGTCGCTCCGCAAAGCCAAAGAATCGTATCAGCCCGATTTTTTGCTCGAAAAAGGCTTTGTAATACTAAAAGAATCATGAAACACGAGTCTGTCATTGCGGTTCCCGCCTGCGCGGGAATGACAGTCCGCGATCCCCTGTCCCATGAGGAGATCCCGCGTCAAGCGCGGGATGACAATAAACCGGCATTGATGGCACTTTGGAAACGCTGTTTTCCGGAGGATACAGATGTGTTTATTGACTTGTATTTTACTCATTTATACACAAGCGAAGATGTCTTAATCGCTGTGGTTGACAATCAGCCAATCGCTTTTTTGCAGATGCTGCCCTGTACGCTTGAAACGCAAGAAAAAAGCTATCCCACCGGCTATATCTATGGTGTGATGACGCACCCCGGCTATCGCCACAAAGGCTATATGAATCAACTCTTGACAACTGCCTTGTCTGTGCTGAAAGAAAGAGCCTGTGATTACGCCTTTCTCATTCCGCAATCGCCCGAATTAGCCCACACATACTCCAAATATGGTTTTGTTAATTGTCAATCGTCAATTGACAATTGTCAATTATCCGCCTGTATTATCCCGTCCGCCACGCAGTTTGACGTTGCCAAACAAGATTTCATCAATGAGGGTGGTGTTTTCACAGATGAAAATACGTTGTTGAGCAATAATCCGGGCATGTTACTGCGCCTAAACAACGAAGCGCCGGAGATTTCCAACTGGAGCGCTTATGCGATGCTGGATTGACTGCCGGCACAAAATTTGCATAATAGAAATAAAAAACATACCTTTGTCACGCATACATCAATTGTGTGTGAACTGAATTTAGTTGTTAATCATTGGATGAGAAAATTGCTTTTAATTGCACTTTGGGTGGGGTTTTGTTTGCCGTGCATCGCCAACGATATACAGACGATTAGGCGTAATTATAAACAGGCCATCTTGACGGAAGATGCGGATGTGGCTGAGGTGTTGACGCTGCTAACGGCACTGCCTAAGGAAGCGACCGTGTCGGATAACGTGATTGTGGAACTGATGCAGCAATATCCGTTGGATGATGCGTTCATTACTTCTCTTTTGGAGCGGGTGCAGCCTGACGGTTCGTGGAGTGATGTGGATTATACTTCGCAGCTACGGTCGGGATGGCCTCCGAGTGATCACGTGAGGCGTACAGTGGAATTGACGAAAGCGTTTAGTTCCACGAAATCCGCATTTTATCAATCGGAACGAGTTAAGGAGACCATACACCGCTTGTTGGCTTTTTGGTTTAAGAGCAAATTGCGAAGTGATAATTGGTGGCACAATGAAATTGGCGTTCCAAAATTAATGGGGTCTATCCTCGTGTTGTTTGAAGAAAATCTTACGCCGTGGGAACTGGAAGAGGGCATCCAGGTGCTGAATCATGCTCAAATTAAGATGACCGGACAAAACAAAGTGTGGCTGTCGGCCAATGTGTTGATTAGGGCTTTGTTGCAAAACGACCTCGAATTGGTGAAGACTGCCCGCAACAGTATTGCTTCGGAAATCAGAAATGATCAGTTGGAAGGGATAAAAGCCGATCACAGTTTTCATCAACACGGTGCACAATTGCAATTTGGCAACTATGGGATGTCATTCGTGACCAGTATGTCGCTTTGGGCGCAGGTGTTTGCCGGTTCTTCACTTGGTTTCAATCAGGAGCAATTGGATATTTTGAGTGATTTGATCAACGAGGGTTATGGTCGCATCCTTTGGAAAGGCTATATGGATACCAACTCGTTGGGGAGGCAATATTTTCATAACGTGCAGCGTCACAAAGCATTTGCGGTCATCCTTTCCGCAATCAATTTGGCGAAGATTGATTCCAAAAACCAGGATAAATATAATGCATTAATAACCGGTAATTTACTTGTCAACGGAGCCACTAACAAGTTGGGATTTTATCACTTTTGGCAATCGGATCTGACTGTGCAGCGTACGTCGCAATGGATGACTTCGATCCGGATGGCTTCCCGCCGTGTGATTGGGGCGGAGGCCCTGAACGGAGATAACCTGAAAGGTTATTATGTGGCAGATGGAGCGATGATGCTCTACCAAACCGGAGATGAATATGACAATATTTTCCCTTGCTGGGATTGGCGTAAAATACCGGGTATCACGAATTATGAAACCACACAACCTTTACCGTCGTTGGTAGGGAAATCGTATAAAAATGAGAGTAATTTTGTGGGGAGTGCCGGCGATGGAAAAACCGGACTTACAGCGATGGAACTCAACCGTGATGGACTAAAAGCGCATAAAGCATGGCTGTTTACCGGTAAATTTATCCTCTGTTTGGGAGCAGGAATAACCACTGATAGCACTTGTGTGGTGACAACTTCTGTGGAGCAACGCTTGCAGAGAGGTTCTTTGTTGCAGTTGAAACATAAGAAAAACGATATTCGGCTCTTCCACGACCGGACGGGCTATATTATAGTGGATGGGAAAGATGTGAAAACACAAACCGCTCAACGTACCGGGAAATGGAACGAAATAATGAACATTTATCCGGATGATATGACAGAGACCAATGAAATTGTGTCCATTTGGATAGATCATGGAGTAAAGCCCCAAAAGGCTTCTTATGCCTATTTCGTGCTGCCGGCGACGGATGAAAAGGCGGTCAAATCGTTTGACCCCACTTCGGTCAAGATACTTCAGAATACGCCTGATCTGCAGTTGGTGTACTTACCTGCGAACCATACGCACTATATTGCTTCCTATAATCCGTTGCAGATGGATTTATATAAGGATGTCCACATAGAAAGCGATTTTGGCGGACTGTTTTTGATTAAAAGAATTGGAAAAGAATTGGAACTAACGTTTTCAGACCCCACGCAAACCCAAACATCCATAAACATTTGGGTAAACAAAAAGAAATACACGGTGGCGGGAATAATACCAATTAAAATACCATCTCCGTCGATGATTTGAATTAATACTTATATCACTCTGTGTAATAACCCCTTTGGTCTTTTTTGCTCAATAATATACATTATATGTTAAATATTTATCAAAATATAAAAAATATTTCCTAAAATTTGGATAATCCAAAAATAAGTAGTACCTTTGTAATGTAAAAATAGAATTAAAAATGACACAGTACTTCCTGTACTCTGTCATTTTTTTAGTTTAAGAGTGCCTCTCAAGGCTCACAGCCAACCCTGTGAATTTAATTCGTCTTTTCAAAGCCTCAAATGTTAAAATAAATTTTGTTCTCCAAATTTATAATTCCCTGTCAATCAATCATTTATAAAATCACCAAAGTTGTAGTACAGGAAGTACTATGTCAATTTTGATGATTTAAAATAAGATCCCGCGCAAAGTGCTAGACGGAATGTTTTCATTTCGTTTCATTTTTGTTCGGTCTGGGCTTTGTGCAGGGTATCTTTTTAAATAGCGTGCAAAAGTAGTAAAAAATAATAATATGTACAAATTAAAAAATAAAATTGAAGTATGAAACGAATTAAATTATTAATGTTAATTGCCACATTGTTGGTAGCCGGCCATTGGTCAATGACCATTGCACAAGTAGCTATTGGCAATGTTGATGCGCCCGCTCCTAATACAGGGATCAGTCTCTTGCTCGATGGCATACAAGGCGGTTTACTGCTGCCTCAAGTCACGTTGACAACTCCCTTAGCTCTTCCGAATGAGTGGGTTGGTACGGTAGCGGATGTTGACTTGTTGGAATCCGGTTTGATGGTTTACAATATCGGTGGGGAAGGTTTGGCTTCCGGTGTTTACATTTGGCAAGACATCATTGGTTGGGTACCTTTGGGCGGTTATAGGATACCTTCACTCGATAGTATTGTGGTTGTTGCCGATCCCGAAGGTGAGTTATTTTGCGGTGATATCCAACATTTAACCATTACCGCTTCGCCTGTCAATGCAGGTTGGGTAACCACCAATTGGGGCGAGATTGATACCAATATTGCTACATTAGTGCCTACCGGTATCAATACCGCTACAGTGACAGCGCTAAATAACGGTTTCACAAGTATCACAGCATCGTTAGATGGTGTTTCCGCTGCACCTTTTGGCATAACTGTCAGCAACACGATAACCGATACACGTGATGGTAAGGTTTATAAGACCGGTAAGTTTGGTAATGCGATATGGATGGTCGAAAATTTGGCTTATGAGCCAACCGAATTAGACATCTCTGACATCTTGTATGCTCCAAATACTGTGGATAATACTAACACTCCTTATTATTATACACATAACGATATGTCTAAAGACGATGCCCAAAGTGCTACTATTGCCGGTTATGGAGGTGTTAGAGCGGGTTTCATATATACTTGGGCTGCTGCAATGAAACTGAACAGTGGGGCTGTGCATACGGGCGAAGGTTCTCAAGGGATCTGTCCTGCAAATTGGCACCTCCCGACTATTAATGAATGGTATGAATTAGAATTTGAAATCGCAACCAACCCAAGCCGGTACAGTACCTTACTTGATGAACTAACCACAGGGAACAATGGTAATACCGGTCAAGCATTCAAATCTACTACCGAACTACCGGGTAGCACATTTGAGCTACAATATGCGAGTTCATTGTCTGCGGACGCCGGGGGATTCAACGTGTTGTTACTCGGCGGTGCAACAGACGGGGAATATCAGAACTATGGACTTTTTGGGTTTTTCTGGACGTCAACGAGTAGCGATGAGGCACATGCGTCTCGAATACATTTAGCCAATTATGCGGCAGATTTCCGTATAGGGGTTAGACCTAAATACGACATGATGGCGGTGCGTTGCATCAAGAATCAGTGAGAGGCTCTGTCCTCTTTTTGAAAAAGTCATTGCCTTTGTCATCGACGAGGATGAAGGCAGGGAAATCTTCGACTTCGATTTTCCAGATCGCTTCCATGCCGAGTTCGGGATATGCCAGACAGTCGATGCTCTTGATGTTGTTTTGAGCGAGGATGGCTGCGGGACCGCCAATGGAGCCGAGGTAGAACCCTCCGTGCTTTTGGCAGGCATCCGTCACTTGCTGACTGCGATTGCCCTTCGCGAGCATAATCATGCTGCCGCCGTGCGATTGAAACAGGTCGACGTAGGAGTCCATCCGTCCCGCCGTAGTCGGCCCCATTGAGCCGCAGGCGTAGCCTGTCGGCGTTTTTGCCGGGCCGGCGTAATAAATAGGATGGTCTTTGATGTATTGCGGAAGGTCTTCGCCCCTTTCCAATAGTTCTTTCAATTTAGCGTGAGCAATGTCGCGCCCGACTACAATCGTGCCGTTCAATGATAGACGTGTAGAAACGGGATATTTAGTCAAATCAGCCAGAATTTCCTTCATTGGGCGATTCAGGTTGATTTTCACCACGTCGCCTTCATCCGCCTTGCGCAGTGCTTCGGGGATGTATTTAGCCGGATGATCTTCCAATTTTTCAACCCAGATGCCGTCCTTATTGATTTTTGCTTTGATGTTGCGATCTGCCGAACAAGACACCGCCATGCCCACGGGACAGGACGCGCCGTGACGCGGCAAACGGACAATCCGAATGTCGTGCGCAAGGTATTTACCGCCAAATTGAGCACCCAAACCGATTTCTTGTGCCGCTTTCAGCATTTTCGCTTCCAATTCGAGATCGCGAAACGCTTGACCGCCGTCGTTGCCGCCGGTTGGCAAAGCGTCGTAATATTTTGTTGAGGCCAGTTTGACTGTTTTGAGGCAAGCATCTGCCGACGTACCCCCAATCACAAATGCGATGTGGTAGGGCGGGCAAGCCGCTGTGCCCAGCGATTTCATCTTTTCAATCAAGAATTTTTCCAGCGTTTGCGGATTGAGCAAGGCTTTCGTTTCCTGAAAAAGGTATGTTTTATTGGCTGAACCACCTCCTTTGGCGATGCACAGGAACTTGTATGTGTCGCCGTCAACGGCTTGAATATCAATCTGTGCCGGCAGGTTCGTGCCCGAATTTTTTTCGGTATACATATCCAACGCCACCGTTTGCGAATAGCGAAGATTTTCCTCGGTATAAGTCTTGTAGACGCCTTTGGACAACGCTTCTTCGTCGCCACCGCCTGTCCAGACCTGTTGCCCTTTTTTCGCGATTATCGTTGCCGTACCCGTATCCTGACAGAAAGGCAAAATGCCTTTTGCCGACACTTCGGCATTGCGCAGCATCGTCAAAGCTACGAATTTATCGTTTTCGCTCGCTTCGGGGTCAGCGAGAATGGCTGCAACCTGTTTTTGATGTGCAGGACGTAAGAAAAACGCACACTGCTGAAAACACGTCGCCGCCAAGTGCGTCAGCGCGCTTAGTTGCACTTTCAGGATTTCTTTGCCTTCAAACGTCGCCATAGAAATGCCTTCTTTTGTCAATAAATAGTATTCCGTTTCGTCTTTTCCCAACGGAAACGGTTCCTGATACTTGAATGGAGGTGTTGCCATGATATACTTTAATTTTTGAGCAACAAAATTACGTCTTTTTTTTGGATTTCACAAGATTTTGGCTAATTATTTTTAATGATTATCCGCAAGATTACCCCCTCCCGCATCCCGGGATACATCTTGTCGTTTTCGGAAGATTATAATAAGCCCATAGCCGTCAGGTTAAGGGCAACGCCCTTGAGAGCAATAGCATAGGGCAACGCCCTATGTCTGTAGGAATACCACCCTCACCCTACGCCCTGAAAGGGCATTAGCATAAAATTGGAAGAGTGAGATTGGAAATCAAGCTTTTGCCCTTTCAGGGCGTAGGTTTCTATCTCATTAATAACTACATAGGGCGTTGCCCTATGCTATTGCTAATAAGGCTTTCAGCCTTAATCTGACGGCTATGAGCTTAACCCGCAATCCCCTAATAGTTAATCTGCTATTTTCAGGGGATCCCGCGTCAAACGCGGGATGACAGACTTTTAAGACAGCCTCTTATAATCTTCCGAACACGACTGGGATGTATCTTGTTCAATAAAGGGAAGCATCCTTATCGGGATGCGGGGGGGTAATAGTGCGGATAGTCATTTATTTTTTTATGATAAGCGTATTTTTTCAGGTTTTTGAAAAATCATTACAAAAATATTTGGTAGTCTCAAAAAAAATGCGTTCCTTTGCACCAACTTCTAAACAACAAAACGTTGACAAAGCGTTGTCAATAGTATTTAGGAGGACATGAGCGTTTTTAACATATCCCAATATAGGAATCTGGAAAATTCAAAGTTACGTCGGGATGTGGGCGAAAAGCGTTCACGTTTCTTTTCTGTATATAATTTTTGAATTCTATGAGTTCAACTTTATATAGGATTGACGCGTGAGTGGCTGTTGCTCTCATAAGATGTAACGGGCTTTCCAGAGCCTCTATATTGAGAGTTAATAGTTCCTCACGCTCTTCTTATTTTAAAATTTGCCGATTGAGAGGACAAAGAGGCGAAAAAAAACATTATGTACAAATGAGAACATTTAATTTTAGGAGATTGCGGATCAAGTCCGCAATGACAGTTGCGTTAGTGGTTACCTGTTTTCTGGTAACTGTTCACTGCTCACTGGTAACTGCCCAGGTGGCTATCGGTGGCGATGGCTCTGTTGCCACCGGTTCTGTGCTGGATTTAAGTCAGCAAGGTGCTGCTACCGGTGGTTTGCTCTTACCCCGAGTGGTGCTTACGGCAGAAAATGCCAATCCATTCGGTGAAGGTGGTTCGGAAACTCTACCATCCGGTTTGCTGGTTTACAACCTCGGTTCTGAAACCGAAGGTGCAGCACTCGATGAAGGGCTTTATGTCTTGCAAGCCGGACTGTGGACACCGGCAGGTTCAGGCTCTGGTGGCGGAGGTGGTATCCCTGTTGTGCAAGTCAACATTACGCCTGATACAGATCAGATTTTGTTTATCGG
>JAISKM010000089.1 GCA_031261285.1 Candidatus Symbiothrix sp.
CCCACAGATGCAGACAAACACTAACCATAAATAATTTTTTTTCATTTTGTATACAATTAAAATTAATAGTTCTAATTCAAATTGTTTTGTCCTTTTCGTTCACATACACACATAAAAAAGCGCGGACAAAACTCAATTTATCTGCATTTCGAGGTCTTCAACTACCTAAACGATCAAATAAACATGAATTAAGCCCACGCCAATCGGCGCGAACGCATTCACTCTATTCTTGAACGTTTTTGAAAGTGTTGAAGTTTCGAAATGCAAGAATAAAAGCTAAAACGCTTTTTTCAAAATGTCTTTAAAATGTGTGTATCACACTTTATTCTAAGTCATAAGTCTATATTTTTACTTTTTTATTATTAAATCAACTGCAAAGGAACGCATTTTTTTTGAATTGAACAAATATTTTGAAAGATTTTTTGTGGATTTTTTGAATAATTGTAAAAATCTTTGTTTTAATTGCCGGTTATGCTCATCCTGTCGCCATTCGTGTGCCCTGAAAAAGCGGGCGCATACATACATTCAATGGTGGCGATGCCGTCCGAATAATCGCCCGCACGCGTCACGTACACGTCATAGTCGAAATTGGTCGTTCCTTTGGGCAATGCCTGAATGTAGAAATTCGTCGATTCGTCTTTGGGCGATTGGTAATAGACCAAACCTTGCTTCCATTGGGTGCCCGACAGCTGATTGACGGGTTCAAAACAACCTGCACGCATGTCTTTCAGTTGGACGTATTCCATGTCGCGATCGCTTTTGACGGTTAGGCGGATGGTGACTTTGTCGCCTACTTTGAGGGTGCAGGGTGCGGGGTGCAGGGTATAGGGTGCAGGGTGCAGGGTGCAAGGTATAAGGGTTTTTGTTACTGACAGGCCTGTTTTTGCTTCTTTGATTTTGTTCAGGTCTTCGTAATATTGGTAATATACGGCACCCCATGCGGGCGTGGCACTTGTTTTTGTGACTGTGATTTTGTCGGATACAATTTTTGGTGCGTCCCACGATTTGCTGATAAAACCTGTTTTTTCGGCACTTTGACTTGTTTCTACCGTCTGATTATTGATAGTGATTATTGCACCCTGTACCCTGTACCCTGCACCCTGCACCCTATTTGTCCAGTCGCTGCCCGTGCTTAGCAGGGCTTGAATGGCGTTGACGGTTGCCGGCACGCTTTCCCACTCTTGTGTGCGTTTTTGTTGCAGCAGCCAGAGTTTCATCGCGTCCATTGCGTCGTTGCTTGCTCCCGTTTTTTGGAACGCATCCATGATAAAGGTGTGCACGCTTACCGCACTTTGTGTCATGAAACAATTCATTGTATTGTTTGCCCAATACATGCCGAGGTCGGACTTTTCGGTGGCGTGTTCGCGCAAAGATTTGATGATGGCGGCCGCAGGCAAAGGATTTTTCGCCGCAACGAGCACCGTTGCAGCAATTGCGCGGGCATATAAACTGGTGTTTTTTGTCCAATAATTGGCTGCTATATTTGTGTAAAAATCTATTGCTTCCTGGTTGGTGTCCGGCGGGATGTTGTTGTAAAGCCCGCGCACCAGTAGATATTCTAATTCATACGTCGAAATGGACTGTGATTTTGCCCACTCTTTGTTGTTTTTCTTAAAATCGGCGAAATGTTCTGCGAATTTTTTATCAATGAATTTTATGGCTTTTGTTTTCATTGCGGTTGTTATTTCGGATTTCATTTTTGTTTTCATTGCGGTTGTTGCGTCATTTTGGGCGACCGCAAGGGTCGCCCCTACGGGGGTTATTTCGGGATTGACCATGCCATAGAGGATCCATTGTGTGATGTTTACATTGCTTCTCATGCCTTTGAACCATTCCCAACCACCATCTTCTGCTTGCAATTCGGTCAGCTTGTCGAGGGCTTGCGAACGCACATAATTGGCTTTGTTCACGTCTGCCGACACATCCAATTGGGTTGCCAAACTTGCAGCATAATAGGCTGCAAACCATGCGAGCACATCGTCTGATTGTGGAGTTGTCAGTGCCGGAAACGCCTGAATGGCGTATTCAACCGGGTTGTTTGCAAATTCTAATGTCAGGCGATACGGCTCTAATGTGGTTGAATTGTTTGACAGTTTGTCAAAGGTGAACGTTTGTGTGCCCTCTTTCGTCACGGTCAGCGGCAACGATTCCGTCACGAGTTGGCGGTTGGGCAGCACGGGCAACAGGTGTTGTTCGCCGTCGCTGTAATTGTCGGATTTCGCCACGATCTTTACAAGGCTTCCGTCAATGCCTGTTGGGACGTTGAAGGTCCAACTTATGGCTGTTGTTTTTCCGGCTTCTATTGAGAAATTTTGTTTGGGGGATGGTTGGAGGGCGACCGCGGGCGATTGGGCGGGTGATTGGGCGGGCGATTGGGCGGGCGATTGGGCGGGCGATTGGGCGGGCGATTGGGCGACCGCAAGGGTCGCCCCTACGGGTGATTGTACATCCAATGTTACGGTACCTGAAATGGGTTCGTCCGACAGATTGGAAATATTGGTTGTCAGCGTCACACGATCGCCTTGACGGAGGAATCGCGGCAGGTTAGGGGTCACCATCAACTTTTTTTGTGTGACTACTTCGCGCATCAGTTGGCCGTAATGCAAATCTTTGGTGTGCGTTATCGTCTGAAATTTCCACGTGGTGTTGCTTTCCGGCACGGTGAAAGCGATGATGGTTTCGCCCGCCTCGTTCGTTTTCAGTTGCGGATAAAAGAAAGCCGTTTCTTGGAAATTTTCGCGGATTTGAACTGTCGAGAGGTTCCTTGACAGACCGGCATCCGATTCTATGTGACTATAGATTTCATTTTCCTGCACCACTACTTTATGGTCTTGAAGGCTGGCAATGTTGACCACTGAATTAGCCATTGCCGGGGTAGCGGCGGATTGCATCTTCAACATACCACCGCCTCTTATGCTCATTTGAATGGCACTAAATCCGAACGTATTCAATGCCGGGATGCTGAAATCAGGCACATCCACCCATTTTGTTTCAATAGTCAACGATTGATTGGATTGTCCGAAATCATTGCCTTGCTGCATGTTAGGTGCCCACAAATTAACCGGCTGAATGGGATTAAAAGACCAGTTGTAGTTGTAAATTTTATCCAACGAAGCATCGTACATGCCTGCCAAAACTTCGGCCGTCACCGGTTTGTCGTCTGCATTTTTGACCGAAATTTTCCATTCTTCCTGTTGCCCCGGAAGCAGGCGATCTCTGAAAACGTCTGTATTCAGCAATAATTTTTTGTCGGGTCGCTTCTTTTCTATGCGTACCGGCTGTGTGAAAAATTGCTCATCTTTCACAAAACTAAACACTGCAGTGATGCCGTCGCCGTAAGATTCCAAAAACGGAATGTCAATCGTTTTGATTTCATTGTTTAGCACAAAACGTTTGGCACCTATTTTTTTCTTATCATTAAAAATTTCGTATAACACATACACCGATTTTTCTGATGTGCCGTAGCGAATCGTGGCTTTTTCGCCCACCGCGCAGACCATTTTTTCCGGCGTTTTCAGAATTTGATACGTCGAAACCGGCGGTTGTATCTCTGGGATGGAATCGCCTGCCTGAAACTGCGTTTGCGCCTGTTGCGTATCGCCATTGGTGTCGGTCGCCGTCACTTCCACATTGTAAATGTAACGCACAGGAAAATTTTTCAGATCTCGCGGTGCTTTTTCGGCAGCGAATTGAAGAACAAATTTACCGTCAGAATTTGTTTGCAGTACGCCTGACATCACGGTGGTCGTACTTGCCATCACGTGACGCATCAGCCAATGATTTTGGCGCGTCACCTTATAAGAGACGTTTGTTTGCTGTAAATTAATGCCGGAAAAACTTTGCGCAATGCCTGTCACCGTGATGGTGTCGCCAAATTGATATGTTTTTTCATTCGTGTCGAAGTGAATATCGAATGTCGGACGCTTGTATTCTTCCACACGAAGGCTCGTCCAGCCACCGCCGGCATCGGATTGAATCGTGAAACTGCCGGTCGGTCCGGCAGCCGGCAGTTGAAATTCGCCGGCAAATGAGCCGTAGTCATTTGTCGTCACTTTTTGTTCGTCAATTGTTTTGTAATTGGTATCCCGCAAAGTCAGTGTGTAAGTTTTATTGGGTGCCACCTGCTGTGTGTTCCCGTCACTGATGTAGGCAATGCCCTTAAATTGAATGACTTGCCCCGGGCGGTAAATGCTCCGGTCCGTGAATAGTTTTAATTGGACGTTGTCAGCAGTGCTTGTAGGCGTATAACTTGAAATCCAGGGCAGTGAAGACGTAATCAGAGCCGTGTCGTTGCCGATGGACACATTGTAATAGCTCACGTTTTTGACGTTTTCTTTGGATGCCAAGCCCAGTTTATTGGTCGTTACGGACAGCGATTGGTCTATTTGCAGCATGCGCGAGTTACTTTTGTAGAAATTCACACGCGCACCCTCAATGGGTTTGCCGGACAGCCGGTCGGTCACCAAAATTTCCCAATTCTTACCCACAGCACGTGTCACGGTCGCCAAGCGGCTCACGGAAAATTGCTGATTAGCAATTGTTTTTGAATTTTGTGCATCAAAAATCACGTATTCATAATTGCCTAACTCCTTGACAGGCAGGCTAATCGTCGTATCTGATTGCAAATAGGGAAATTCATTTTCTAAATGAATGGTCTTTCGTTCAACGAGTTGTCCCTTTTCTTGATACTGATCCTTTCGCGACCAATTATTAGGATAAACGGCAACGGATGCTGCAATTTTGTAAATTTCGATCGTTAATTGGCTGATATTGCGGGATTTGAGTTTCAAATCGAGGTTGTGACCCGGGTAAATCACGTTTTCTGCAGCGATAGAAGCCCGTGGGCTTGTCATATCGAGTAGCAAATTTTTTAGCAGTCCGATGCGCTCGTAATTCGGATAGTGTTTGATGCCTGCCAAACAAATTTCGTAGGCTTTTGCCAAATTTTGGGCAACCGGGTTATTTTGGGCAACCGCAAGGGTTGCCCCTACGTTATATAATATTTCGACGACGAAATCATTTTTTTGATAAATTTGTTGCAAGGAATCCAGCGCATGGATATAAAATTGGTCACTTTCATCGGAGTTTTCTCGTTGATGCAGGCAATCCAAATAATCCAGTTCCACCATTAACAACGCGCGAGGATGTGCCGTATCCGTCTGTCGAAAATTGATCCATTTTTGATACAGATTTTTGGTTTTCTTGGGATGATTTTGCGCGGACAAATTCTGAATAGCACGTTGCACCAGCACGTCGTACAGAGTTCCTTCAAAAAGAATTGTATCTGTCTGATTGATAAGCAGTTGATTATACGTTGAGGCGGGCGTGGCTTGCAATTCGCGGGCAGGCTGCACGGATTTTAGCCACAATTCCGTCACCTTGTCCCGTTCTTGCCCCACAAGAGGAGTTGATAAATTACCCCGAAAATCTGCTAAAAACGAATAGAGCACCGCCTGTTCCACCACGTTTTTGTCAGCATCGGCAAATTGCTCCAGGGCGGTCAATTTGTCCGCGAGTTCCGTCCGGTCAATGGCAGCCTGATATTTCAGCTGATAAATCATCGTTTTGATCAGTTCCGGACTGTTGCCCGTCTTTAAAGCCTCTGCCTGAATGTTGTCTACCACCGTCCACGCCGATTTGGGCAAAGACTGATTTTCAAACGCAGCCACTTCGTTCCACTGCGCCTCGTAGCGGGCTTGACCCGCAATCCCCTGCACAAAAATTCCCGTCATCAACAACCAACCTCCCAACAATAATCGTTTCATAATCATCAAATTAAGCACTATTTCCGGCAAAGGTATGAAAAAAATCAATAAAATTGGTTTAAAAATAAATAATTTCCTTGTTCCGGAAAGAAATATTATAACTGAAAGACGATGGGCAAATAACATTTAACCCGCACACGCTCTCCATGTTCGCTTCCGGGAACCCACGCAGGCATTGTTTGGAGCACACGCACCGCCTCTTGGTCTAAAGAAATGAATACGTTTTTTTCGACTTTGACATTGGTAATTGTACCGTCTTTTTCGACGATAAACGAGCACCACACGCGCCCCGATTTGTTTTGACTGATGGCGGAGGCAGGATATTGGATATTGGTAAACAAAAAACGATTGAGTTCGACTACGCCACCCGGAAACGACGGCATCACTTCAGCCCCGGTATAGGCTTCTTCTATCGGTTTAGATTCAACAACTGATTCTTTATGACCGCCACTAACCGGTAACCGGTAACCGGTAACCGGTGGCTGTTCTTCGGGCATTTCTTTCACGATTATAAAATCTTCGTAAACGGTTGCAGCGGGTTCCTCGACTTTTTCGGGCTCCTGTTCGGCACCGGTTTCAGGCTCCGGCTGCAACGCCTCTGCAATGGGACTTAATTCCGATTCGATGTAAATGGATGACAAATCAAGACCATCCAACGAAAGATTGTCTTCAAATTGCCATTCCAGCGCTACAAACAGTGTAGAACCGGCAAAAATAAACCCAAGCAGCCAAAAAATGTGGCGGTCTTTTTCCAAATTTGCCTGCGCTGTCTTTTTTATTTCCATATTCTCTGCAAAAATACAATTATTTTCGCTTTTTTGCGTTATATTTGCATCGAGAATTAAAAAATATGTATAAAAAAATTTCAATTGGACTCTTGTTGGCACTGATTTTTGCTCCCGTTTGGGCGCAAGAGGGCAAATCGAGCTTTGATTATTTGCTTCTGCCTCATTCGGCGCGTGCGGCGGCGTTGGGTGGCGACAATGTGTCACTGATTGAAAATGATGTGTCGTTGATTTACAATAATCCCGCTTTGTTGGGCACCGAAATGGATAAAACGCTGAACGCGAGCTATTTGGCTTATGTGGCAGATGTCGGAATCGGCAATGTAGCGTTTGCCAAAGCAGCCGGCGAACGAAGTGCGTGGGGCGTTGGGGTGCAATATGCGCATTATGGCAACCTCAAAGAAATGAGTGAGGACAATGTTTTTCTGGGCGATTTGACGGCTAAAGACCTCTGTGCCAATGTATTTTATGCGCACGATTTGACGGAGCACATTCGTGGTGGCATCTCGGGCAAGTTTTTTTATTCCGACTATAATCACAACACGGCGATTGGCTTGGGTGTGGATTTAGGCTTGAGCTATTACAATGCTGAAAAAGGCTTTTCAATAGGTTTGGCGGGTAAAAATATTGGGCGGCAGATTAAAGCTTACGAAGAAGAATTGGCTAATCTGCCTTGGGATATTCAGTTAGGACTTACTAAAAAATTAGAAAATGCACCCATTCGCTTTTCGCTGACCGGTACGTGGAAACAAAATTGCATTGTAGGTATAGATATTCTTCCAAGTAATAATTTTTGGTTTGGCGTGGGATATAATATGAAACGGGCAGATGCGATGCACCTGGCAGAAGGCAATAAATTTGGTGGCTTTTCGGCAGGTGCCGGATTGAGTATCAAAGCGTTTGACGTGTCGTGTGCGGTAGGGAAATACAATGTATCAGCGACCTCATTCATGATTAGCGTGTCAACTTTTTTATCGGAAATGAAATTATGATTGTTATTGCGATTGATGGTCATTCGTCGTGCGGCAAAAGCACGATGGCGAAAGAATTAGCCAAACAAATTGGCTACACCTATATTGATAGTGGTGCGATGTATCGTGCCGTTACTTTGTATTGCTTGCAAAACGGCTTGTTTGTCGATAATCAGTTGAATTTAGACGCCTTGAAAAAAGACATTCAAAACATTCACATCTCTTTTGTAAACAATCCGTTGACAGGCAGAGCCGACACCTGTTTGAATGGCAAAAACGTCGAAAAAGAAATCCGCAGCATGGCAATCGCTGAAAAGGTCAGTCTGATAGCCGCTGTAGGCTTTGTGCGCGAGGCACTCGTACGCCAACAACAAGCATTAGGCGTCGCAAAAGGCATCGTGATGGATGGTCGCGACATCGGAACTGTCGTTTTTCCGGACGCCGAACTAAAAATTTTCGTTACTGCTTCTCCCGAAATCCGGGCGCAACGCCGCCTTGAAGAACTCGTTGCCAAAGGGGAGCCCACTTCATTTGAATCAGTGTTACACAACCTCACCGAACGCGATCGCATCGATTCTACGCGAAAAGACGGTCCGTTGAAACAAGCCGCTGATGCCATTGTATTGGATAATTCCGATTTGACGATTGCCGAACAAAATCAACAGTTGCTCGCACTCTTTAAATCAAAAGCGGAATAACAAAATGGCTCACCGGTAAAATCCTGTGTTTGAATTACAAGCATATCCCCGCTCTCGTTAGAAAGCTAAGCTAACTAACCGGTAGCCTGAGGCCAATGCAACGCGTTGGGATAAAGGAAGAGCGCACGAAATCACTTCCATGCGCTCTCTTGTAGAATTTAAGGTTTTGGTTGAGAAGGGGTTTCGTCCTTCACGTTTTAACCTTACTTAATACGATGAATTATCACTCGAACACATGATTTTGAATTAAATCAGCTTTTTTGATTCTGATTACAATGCAAAGGAACGGACTTTCTCAACCACTACCAAATATTTTATGTTATCTTTTTGTTATCGTTATGTTATTTTTTTGTTAGCTTGTTTGTTAACGTTTGTTATCTTTGTCGTTAACATTTGTTATCGTTATGTTATCATGGATTTTGAGCGTTCTGATGGGCGAAAAGTGTGCGAAACTCATCTTCAAAATTAGGCGTAAACATAGACTTCCCTATCTTTTCAGCGATTTCCGGGAGTGACCAAAAGCGAATTTCATCAATTTCATACGGATCAAACGTGAACGGTCCATCAAAAATGGTCTGATATGAATGGACTAACTCCCGCTCGATGTCGGATTCAAACACATAATTGCGCAAAAACCGAACCTCAAAACCGGCAATCCCCAATTCTTCCCGTGCTTCCCGCAGCAAAGCCGTCTCAATGGATTCGCCAAAGTCGACATGCCCGCCAACAGACGTGTCCCACCGCCCCGGCTGGATATCTTTGCGCATCGACCGTTTTTGCAGGAGCAGTTCGCCCCGGCTGTTGAACACATGCAAATGCACTACCGGATGCAATAGTTTACTACCGTTGTGACATTCACTGCGTAAAGCACTGCCTACCACCGTTCCGTCCGCATTGACTAAGGGAAATAATTCATCCATTTTGTTAATTTTTGGTTACAAAATTAACAAAAAATAAAATAATTGCCAAATTATTTGCATCTATGAAAAATTATTTCTAACTTTGCTGCAAAATTCAAACAAATTTCATTTTTTATGAAAACAACTTTCTATACTCTATCAGTGCTTTTAGTAGCATGTGTGGTCGTTTCCTGTGGAAGTGCAAGGGAAAAAAACGGGGCAAAAATAACTTCTAAAAATAGCTCTGCTCAAGCAGAAGTGATTTTTCGCGAACAAGTGGCTAATGACAAACAAAAAATTGCTAACATCAGGAGCCGTTTAGCCCAACTTAAAGTTGATCAGCAAAAAATCAAGCAAGACATTATAAATACGGATAACAAACTTGCTACGCAAGCGTCCGGAATTAAGCAACAGAATACAACTCAGGTAGTTAAAATCAATCGCGCAGCCGAAGGGACGCTTCAATCTAAGTATGCAAGTCAAGCGGTAAAGACCGAAAGTCAAACACAGCCATCTAAGGTTACATCAACTCCGGCTGTTAAGGCAAGTTCTGCAACCGAACGTCAACTTCAATCCGACTATGGTTTCATTGGTTTTGATGAGTTGAAAGCATTGAATGCCAAAGCAGAGGCACGCCTCCTGAAAAAGTAATCATGGATTTAAGCGAGATAAAAAACATCGTCTTTGATTTAGGGGGTGTGATAATCACGTTAGACCGTGAACGGTCGGTGCGCCGTTTCATTGAAATTGGCTTAGAAAATGCTGACGATTTATTGGATGCCTATCATCAAAAAGGTGTATTTCAGCATTTGGAAGAAGGTCTGCTTTCTGAGAGTGAATTTTATGACGCTATTCGTGCAGAGGCGGGTAAATATATCTCTGACGAAGACATTGAATGGGCATGGATGGGTTTTATTATTGAGGCTCAAGTCTATAAATTGAAGATGCTGGAAGATCTCCGGGCTAAAGGCTATACTCTCTATCTGCTAAGCAACACCAATCCCGTGGTCATGAAATGGGCAATGTCTCCGAATTTTTCCTCGGAAGGTAAACCGTTGTCGGATTATTTTGACAAGCTCTATCTATCCTATCAAATGAAGTCGCTAAAGCCGCGACAAGACATTTTTGAACAACTGATAACTGATTCGGGGCTTATCCCCTCAGAAACACTCTTTGTGGACGACGGCACAGCAAACGTAGAAATCGGCAAAGCCTTAGGTTTCAAAACGTTTCAACCCAAAAACGGCGAAGATTTCCGGGAAATCTTTAATTAAATTTTCCAAACAGGCAATATTTCCCAATTTCATATAGTTTATTTGTTAAGAAAATCTAAAGACCCCCCTGGGTGCGCTGTTCCAATGGGAAGCGTGGGGGGTCAAGTGTTGCAAAGGTACAACATTATTTTTAATCTACCAACTATTTTTGCAATTTTTTTTGATAGATTTTCGTAATGTGTTGACTATCAGCAAAATATTTTTTTATTTAAGTCCAAATGTTTCGGCTACTGCTTGATTCACTACTTTGCCGTTCACAATATTCAGGCCTTCTTTCAGGTCGGCATGACGCTTGCACGCTTCTTCCCAGCCTAAATCGGCTAAGAGCAACGCGTAAGGCAATGTCGCATTGGTCAACGCCACCGTCGATGTCATGGGGACCGCCCCCGGAATGTTTGCGACGCAATAATGCACGATTCCGTCTACTTCATACGTGGGATCGGTGTGCGTGGTCGGATGTGAGGTTTCAAAACAGCCACCTTGATCAATCGCTACATCCACCAATACGGTGCCTTTCTGCATGAGTTTCAGCATGTCGCGGGTAATCAAATGGGGCGCTTTGGCTCCCGGAATCAACACCGCTCCAATCACCAAATCCACATTCGGAAGAAATTGCTCAATATTGTATTGGCTGGATACCATCGTGTGCACATTCGCCGGCATAATTTCGCTCAAATAACGCAAGCGAGGCAACGAGATGTCCATGATCGTGACGTGAGCACCTAATCCGGCAGCCATTGCAGCAGCATGCGTGCCAACGATTCCACCGCCTAACACCAACACATTCGCAGGTTTCACGCCCGGAACACCGCCCAACAGGATGCCTTTGCCGCCTTGGGGTTTTTCCAGATATTTAGCACCTTCCTGAATCGACATCCGTCCTGCGACTTCCGACATCGGAATCAACAACGGCAGCGAGCGATCCGCTTTCTCAACGGTTTCGTAAGCCAGACAGACAGCGTTGCTCTTGATCATGGCTTTTGTCAACTTTTCGTCAGCCGCAAAATGGAAATAGGTGAACAGCAACTGATTGGAACGAATCAATTTGTATTCGGACTCAATCGGTTCTTTCACCTTGATAATCATTTCGGTACTCTCAAAAACAGCTTCGGCTGTTGGCAGAATTTTTGCGCCTACTTTTGTGTATGATTCATCACTAAACCCGCTGTTCGCGCCGGCTTGCGTCTGAATATACACCTCATGTCCGTGTTGAACAAGGGCATGAGCACCACCCGGGGTCAAAGAGACCCGATTCTCATTGTTTTTAATTTCTTTTGGAACTCCAATTTTCATGATTTTTTTTAAGATTAATTTATACAAAGATTTATTTTTTAATAGCGTGTTTCAACGATTTTCCAATCAACGATTTTCCATAATGCTTTCAGATGGTCGGCACGGCGATTTTGATAGTCAAGGTAGTAGGCATGCTCCCAAACGTCGAACGTCAGAAGTGGCGTCAAGCCTTGTGTCAGCGGGTTGCCCGCATTCGATTCTTTGCTAATCGACAGCTTTCCGTCTTTGCCGGCTGCCAGCCACACCCATCCCGAACCGAATAAGCCGGTGCCGGCTGTTTCAAATGCGGTTTGGAAATCCGCGAACGACCCCCACGTAGCATCAATGGCTGCCGCCAGTTTGCCGGAAGGTGTTCCGCCGCCATTGGGCGAAAACTGGGTAAAATACAGATTGTGATTCAGAATCTGACCCGCATTATTGAAGATGCCGCCGTCCGATTCTTTGACGATGGTTTCCAAATTCGCGTTCTCAAACTTGGTTCCCGGAATCAAGTTGTTCAGGTTATTCACATACGTTTGCAAGTGTTTACCATAGTGAAAACCAATGGTTTGCGCGCTGATTGCAGGCTCCAAAGCCTCCGCCGCATACGGTAATTTTATTAATTCAAATGCCATAACTTTTTGTTTTAAAAACAGAGGCAAAGTTATAAAATATTTTTAATATTTAAACTATGATTAACAAAAAATATAGGTTCGGATTCAAAAAAACGCATACCTTTGCCCCAAACTAATATTTTTCATCCGTATGAAATTTTTCACGTTCGTTTTGGCAAGTTTATTGTTTTCAACCGGCTCGTTTGCTCAAACTTTAAGAGGCAAGGTGACTGATAGTTCCGGTAATCCGGTGCCGGCTGCCTCCGTGTATATTCGGGAAATCAAACAGGGATTGATTTGCAATGCAGAAGGAGTATTCCAGCTGAATCTGAAACAGGGAGCTTATCACATCGAATGCCGGTGCATCGGGTTTGACACTCATAATGAGGTCGTTACGATTGGAAAGGAGGATTTGGAACTCAAGATCATTCTCACGGAAAAAGAAGTTCAATTGCAGGAAGTGACTGTTCACGTGGGAGAAGATCCCGCTTATGCCATTATGCGACACGCCATTGCCAAAGCGCCTTACTATCAATCGGTTGTGAAAGAATTGACTTATGAAGTGTATTGTAAGGGATCCGGAAAGGTGATTGGCGTTTCCAAACTACTCAATACGCTGGCAAAACAGGGCGGAGAGGATTTGTCGGCATATAAAGACAAACTTTTCATGCAGGAATCCGTCAGTGAAATCAAATTTACGGCTCCCGAAACGTATCAACAAAAAATTATCGCGTATTCGAGCACATTTCCCGATGGCAATGACCCTAAGGAAGCACTTGGCATACGGATGATTTCATTGTATCACCCCATGTTGGGGAGCATCGTTTCGCCTTTGAATCCCAAGGCGTTTTCCTACTACCGGTTTCGCTACGAGGGTTATGACGAGGAAAACGGTCAAAACATCAACAAGATTCGGATTATTCCCAAGCTCCATGATTACCGGTTCGTGGAAGGCTTTATTTACATTGCGGACGATGACTGGAATATTCGCCATGCCGAATTTACGGTGCACGCGCCGGGGCAGAAAACCCATTATCAATTCAATTATCATCCGGTGATTGACAATATCTATCAGGTCACGACTTATGAAGCCAATACCGAAATTGGTTTGTTGGGACTGAATCTGAAAGCCGGTTTTCTATATTCTCTTCAATATAAAAACATCCAACTCAATGATTCTCTGATAGTTGCTGAGGCCGGTCATAAAAAAGCCGAAAAGAAAAAGGAAAAGAAAAGTCTCGAAATTAAGGCAGACGACACGATGAAAAAAACGGTCGATTCGTTGGCTGTCAAACGCGATTCTATTTATTGGGCGGACATCCGGACGGTGCCTCTGAACGACGAGGAATTGAAAAGTTACGCCCGAAAAGACTCGATGCAGGCGTATGTCGATTCCATAGAAAACGCCAAGACAAATCCCAAATTCAAATTTTCCGACCTCCTTTTGGGTGGCAAAGTGGGAAATGATTCCACGGCTTTTGTGCGCTTCAGCTATTCCGGCTTGAAGGATATCCTGACGGAATATAATCTGGTCGACGGGCTGTGGTTGGGACAATCGTTCGGCTTGGATTTCAAGAAAAAGAAAAACACCGGCTTGAAAATCTCCCCTTCCATCTATTGGGCAAGTGCCCGCAAAGCACTGATCTGGAAAACGGATTTCACTTTCGACTATGCGCCGAAAAAATTAGGCCAACTGTATGTGTCGGCAGGAAAAACGTCGACCGATTTCAATGGAGCTTATGGGATAGACCGTTTGATCAATGCGATGTATTCGTTGGACGCCGGCCGGAATTATGCCAAACTGTATGAAAAAGAGTATTTAGAATTATATAATCAGATAGACATTGCCAATGGCTTGCAGTTGGTACTTGGGATTGAATTTGCCAAACGGCACTATTTGGATAATCATACCACCTGGAATATTTTCGGCATACACGATAAATGGACGCCCAATTTGCCAGATTATGCCGGCGATCTGAATTTGCAGTATTCCGATTTGGCAAAATACACTGTTGCGCTGCAATACACGCCATACTATTATTACCGAATGGAGAAAGGCAAAAAACGTTATGTTCGTTCGAGCTTCCCGACGTTCGCCGCCGTTTATCAGAAAGGATTCAGCACCGGCTCCGGAGAAAATAATTCGGAATTTTCGATGTTAAGACTGAGTGTACATCAACGTATCAAATGGGGTGTATTCAGCAGTTTCAGCTACCGAATTAACGCCGGCAAATTTTTCAACGACAATGCGTTTAATTACATTGATTACAAGCATTTTACAACCGGTGGCGATAAATGGGTTTCGTTAAAGAATTGGGATTATTCGTATGCGTTGCTTCCTTTGTACGCCTATTCTACGAACAAGGAATGGCTTCAGGCGTTTGCCAGCTACAAGACCGACTATTTGTTGTTGAAACGCATTCCTTATTTTCAAGGAAAACTATTCATGGAAAGCGTGCAAGCCAAATTTCTGCACACGCCCGACAAAAAATACTATTCCGAATGGGGCTATTCAATCGGCTTAGTAGAAGGCCTCGTCGGAGATTTAGGCGTCTTTGTAGCTTTCGATAAATCCAAATACAGCGGTTTTGGCGTCCAACTCTCGATGCCGTTGATTGGCATCCTCAGCCGGTAACATCAACAAGCAAATGAGATAATTCGTGCTCCACTTCTTCAATGGAAGGCAAAGCGGATTTCAGGTTTTCAGGAATCGCCTTGCTAAGTTGGTAATCGCTCACACCGAGAGGCTGATTGTAGCCTTCCAAAGCATATTGAGCCATGACCTCATCCTTTCCACGACACAACAATAACCCGATGGTCCGGTTGTCATGCTCTCCTTTTAATTTATCATTCACAACATTGACATAAAAATTGAGTTGTCCGGTATATTCGGGCTTGAAAGGCGTTGCTTTTAATTCCACCACCACGTAAGCATGGAGCTGAATATTATAGAGAATCAAGTCGGCATAAAAATCTTTGTTTCCGATTTGAAAATGTTTTTGGCGGGCAACAAACGCAAATCCGGTTCCCATTTCCAAAAGGTATTTGGTGACGTGATCCACTAATTGATTTTCAATATCTCGCTCATCAGCCCGGTCTTTAATGCCCATGGCATCAAAGATATAAGGGTCTTTGAACAAATAATTTGCCAAATCACTTTGCACATCGGGCAATGTTTTAGTGAAGTTATTAACCTTTCCCGCTTTCATTTGCCGCTGAAACAATCCGCTTTCGATTTGTACACTAAGAATATTTCGGCTCCAGCCAAATTCTAAGGCTTCTTTCATATACCAATATCGGATTCCTAATGGTAATTTGCTGTTCATCAGTACAACATGAGATGCCCAATTTATTTTGGAAATAGGAGAATCTATGAATATTTTTTCAATTTGTGCAACAGGTTGTTGCGTAATTGTGACCAAAGTTTCAGGGATATTTTGAATTTGCGCAACAACCTGTTGCGTAATTATATCTACCTCTGTATTAGTCGTTTGTAATTGCGCAACAGGTTGCTGCCCAATTTCAAATTCATTCAAAACCTTTGCCACACTTAAAACTTTTCTTACGGTCGGGGCTTCCAATTCTTTGTCAGCAACTATCATTTGTTTCACTATCTCCAATGGATATAGTTTAGCAAATTGGCACATATAGATAAGGTTTCTTGGCGAATAGCCTTTCTTTTCCGGAAATCTATCTTGAATAGCTTTTGATATGTTGTCGATGACTTTACCGCCCCAACCTAATCGTTGTTGGCAGTACAAAATAAAATGTCCCATTTTCCAATAGTGCAATAGCATTTGCACATTGGCAGCGGAAACCACTTTTATTTGAGACTGTTCTATTTCAATGCCTATCGCCTGAATCACATTATCAAATTGGTTAACACCAAACGCTGTTTCTTGTTGCTGTAATTTATTGTTGTTCATCTTATTTGTGTTTCAAATCACTTTTTTGCAAAGATAGTCATAATTGATGAAATTTATATTTTTTTGCAAAAAAATTTGGAAGTTAAAAAATTATCACTACCTTTGTGGTTAATATTAATAATAAAAAAGTAAAAAATAGGCTTATGACTTAAAATAAAGTGTGATACACATATTTTAAAGACATTTTGGAAAAAGCGTTTAGCTTTTATTCTGGTACGTGAAATCTTGACAATTTCGAATACTACCCAAGGATAAGGTGACGACGTTCACGCCGATTGGCGTGGACTTCTCTCGTTTATTTGGTAGTATAGGTAGTCAAGAACCTCACGTGCAGATAAATTGAGTTTTGTCCGCGCTTTTTTTATGTGTGTATGTGAACGAAAAGGGCAAAACAATTTGAATTAGAACTATTAATTTTAATTGTATACAAAATGAAAAAAAATTATT
>JAISKM010000149.1 GCA_031261285.1 Candidatus Symbiothrix sp.
CAACAAGGCGTGCCCCTGTTTTGATGCAAAAAACGAATATAAAGACTTATAATCATGGACTGGACAACATTACTTTCAATCCTGCTACCTGCAATTACCGGCATTGCCGGTTGGTTTACTGGGCGAAAAAAGCAAAGCAATGATTTTTTAAATGAGTTGCAATCTTCTATCAATATGCTTGCGGTTAAAAATCGCGAATTGATGGATGAGGTGATTAAGTTGCGCGAAGAAAATGCCGAATTGCGCGTTGAAGTGGCTGAATTGAACGATTTGCTTGGCAAAGTCAACATTACCCGTAAGCGGGTAAAAGGAAAGGAGGATAACTCATGAAACAGATTATTTACTTATTATTATCACTTGCGTTGCTTTCTTCTTGCGGGTCGGTTAAGCAAACGCAGGAAAGCAACGCTGAAAGAGACCATTTAATTGAGGTTAACAAAATGATTCATGACAGCATTTATGTGCATCAAACCGACAGCGTGTTTATACTGGTCCATGGCGATACGGTTACTATTGACCGGTATCATACCTTATACAAGTATGTCGGAAAAACCGACACCCTGACACGTGTAGATACTTTACGGGTGATTGAAACATTGACGGAAACAAAAATGATTGAGGTCAATAAACTGACAAGCTGGCAACAAACACGGATTAGAATCGGCAATTACGCACTGGGTCTTATTGGTTTAATCCTCATTTATTTATTTTTGAAATGGCGGTTAAAGCATTAGAAAAGCAAAGCGTATTGGATATAGCCGTACAAACAGCCGGCTCTGTCGAAGCCGCTTTTCTGCTTGCTTTTGAAAACGGTTTGTCGATGACGGACGATCTGTCCGCCGGCGATGAAATGACTTCCACAAATATTGTAAGCCGGGATATTGCGGATTATTACAAAAACAAGCGGTTGACACCCGCAACGGCGCTTACGGAAAATTTGGGTGAAGGAGTTGAATTTTGGTACGTAGAATATGATTTTATTGTAAGTTAATAATGGCACGAACAGTTCAGGAAATAAAGAAAGAAATGACAGACCGGTGGATGTCCGAAACAATCATCCGGGAGAAATATGAATTGCAAGAAGGCGCTTCGTTTGATTCGGCATTCTCAATTGTCAGCATTGAAAGCATTTTGTTTTACGTTTTTGCTTTTTCGATTTGGACACTCGAAGCGCTGTTTGATTATCACAAAAAGGAAGTGAACGACCTTGTTGACGAACTCAAACCGCACTCCTTACGATGGTACGTATCCAAGGCAAAAGCCTTCCTGTTGGGCAAAGCGCTCGTAGCCGGTTCGGATTTGTACGACACGACCGGAATGACCGACGAACAAATCGCAGCCGGAAAAATCGTTAAATATGCTGCCGCCGTGGAAAAATCCGCAGTCGTTTATCTGAAGATAGCTAAAGAAGCAGCCGGTGAACCGGGCACTTTAAGCGTGGACGAATTGGAAGGTTTTACGGCGTACGTCAAAGAAGTGAAAGATGCCGGCGTGATAGTGGAGATCGTCAACGAACCGGCAGAACATTTCCGGTTGCAGATGACCGTTTATTACAACCCGATGGTGTTGAACAATACCGGTCAGGACTTTTCCGGAGTGTATCCCGTAACGGATACCATTAAACGATTTATCAAGGAATTGCCGTTTAACGGCGAATATCAGAATGTGAAGCTGGTAGATGAATTGCAAAAGATTGAAGGGGTGGTGATCCCGGAATTGCAATTGGCGGAAACCAGCCGGGACGGACAAGCATGGGAAGCGGTGGAAGCAAAAGCAACCCCGTACAGCGGTTATTACAAGGTATATGACGAAAACGACTTGATATTAACATTTGTGCCTTATGAAACTGTTTCAAATTGATTACAAAAAACTGGTATTGCTGCTGCTTCCGACCATGCTGCGACGGGAGGTGGTTTACGCTTTCCTGAAGGCGATGACGGCACCGGTTATTTCCCTGTACAATCAATTTACATCAAACCGGGACAATAACCTGTACCGGTTGCAGATAAGCGGTCAGGTATGTTATTTGCGCCGTCTGCTTAATGACGCATTTCCTTCGGCAAACGGAAATATCCGCATTGAAGAAGGCAGCACATCCGGCAACTGGCAGTACGCCTACGATGAAGATTACGACCCCTATCAGAAGTACTTGCTGATAGAAGGCGGCACGCTGTTTTGGGACAAGTCGACAATCATAGAAGGAGTAAGCGGATTTACCGTTTATGTTCCCGTCGCTGTCTATGACGTGAACAATGATGCGAAAATCCGGAGCCTGCTGAATGCCTATAAATTACTAAGCAAACATTATACAATCATTTATGAATAGGGCAAATTATACAAATCGTCCGCAACGGAATTTCCCGTTGTCTACCGAAGGACTGGACTTCATACAACAGCAAATATTATTAGCTGCCGAATTCGCCAAATCCGCAGGAGGCAATTACATCCTCGCGGGCGTGGCGGTCAACGGAAGCAGCGTGTCGTCCGGAACGGTGGTAATTAATGGCGAAATACTTCCATTCGTTGGTGGAACATTGCAAAGTACGATCCGGATTGTCGAATCAAGTCAAGACGTTACGGCGGGTTCTCAAATCTACAATAATGCCTATGTGACTCGCAGGGTTGAATTTGGAGCTAACGTAGGAAATGTGAATACATTTGCATTTTCATCCTTGACCGCTTTTCCGACGAACGGATTCCTTTTGGAAAATTCGGCTACAAAAGCAGAAGTACAAGCCTTGCAAAATTTGGCAATGCCCAAAGGAGGTATTATCATGTGGTCGGGTGCCGTTGCTGCTATTCCGGCAGGTTTTGCGCTATGTGATGGCGCCACGGTGAACGGTGTTCAGACGCCCGACTTGAGGGGAAGATTCGTTGCTGGTTATTACGCTAAACGGGATGACGAACAACAAGCAACTCCCGATTTGTTAGCAGATTATGGTTCTATGAAGCAATTGGGCGGGGCAAAGGAAGTGACTCTAACAGCCATCCAAATTCCGGCGCACACCCATCCGATTAAATACAGGATGGATGTTGGAAACGATACGAGTTCCACAAAAAATGAATTTCATTTCGACGGCAGCCCCTTGGACAAGACACATGCAACGGAAAACAATACCGGTGGCGGACAGCCGCACGAAAACCGCCCGCCTTATTACACATTGGCATTTATCATTAAGGTAGTATGATATGACAGACAGGAATACTTTAAAAAATTGGTTTGTTCGTGGCGCTAAGCCTTTGGCATCGCAATTCGCCGAATGGATTGACTCATTTTGGCACAAAAATGATAATATCCCTGCCGGTTCGATTCAGGGCTTGCAGCAATTGTTAGATGAAAAAGCATCCGATTCGGCTGTGAATAATTGGATGGAGGAAATCAACAATGTAATTAATAATATTTCAGGACTTGGAGCCAAGTCATTTGTCTGCGGAGGGGATGATGAATTTATTTGGCCTGCCGCAGTGCAGTTTACAGAAATCACCATGAGCGATACAATCGACACGGTTGTTTTCAAGGCGGGCGGAACTACTTATAATGACATAGTCGGTGTCGAATTGCCGGCGGATACCATGCTGGAGATTGTAATCAATTTGAAAGCAGGCTACGACAAAGGGGTAATCCGGGTGGCTTTTATGAATATTGACGAAGAATAAAAATAGAAGCAATGGCAGAAGTATATGGAAATAATCTGATTATAAGGGATGAAGCAACCAACGCAATCATTCCGGTAGTACAATCTTATTCGGAAAATATGGAAAATAAGGCAGTGTCAGGAAATCATTTGATTATCCGGGACCCGGAAACAAACGCAATCATTCCGGTGGTTAAGGTTGATGGAGGCGTAAAATCGTTCGTGTGTGGCGGAGATGACGAGTTTATTTGGTCGGCTCCGGTGCGGTTTACGGAAATCACAATGAGCGATACAATCGACACCGTCGCTTTCAAGGCAGGTGAAACTACTTATAACGACATCGTTGGTGTTGAACTGCCGGCAGAAACCATGCTGGAAATTGTCATCAATTTAAAAGCAGGATACGACAAGGGAGTTATTCAAGTTTCCTTTTTAGAAATACAATAAATAAATTATAGCAATATGAATACAGTAACAATTACGGAGAACATCGTTTGGGACAACGATATGAAATTGCACGAACAATCACAAGAAGCTCAAACGTGGTATAATGACAACATCCATCCGATGCTTTCGTTTTCGGTACCAAAGGAAATCAAACAATCGGTCGTTGATCGGTTGGGGTTGACCGGAGAAGTGAATGAAGAACCTCTACAACCGGATACAATTTCACCGGTTTTTGATACGTTCGGCCGTCCAAGCAAATGGAAATTTTATTTTGACCGGTTTTTGGTAATCGTCGAAACAGTCTATATGAATCAGTCGGTTAATTGGAATTTGAATTACATAAAAGCAACAATAACGGAATCGTAATATGGAAGCATTATTTAAGACAGTAGGTGATTACGCCTATATACACACAGGGCTTGGTAGTGACATTTTTGGGGATGGAAGTATTACAAAACCATTTGTTTCTTATTTAAAAGCGAATACTGTTTTTCCATCAAAGAAAAAATTACTGTTAGGTATTTTAATTGAAAATATAGTAAGCATTTTAAATATTTTAGGTGATTCAAAGTGGCAATCTATTATATCGCAAACCAGTGCAATTGCAAATTATGGACAACCTATCATTGAGAATATTAAATATTCTGGGGTAATCAATGCATTTGGTTTTTCCAATAGCATTGTAAAAACGATCTCAGGAGTCCTGTCTTATTCTAACAATTCTATAATTAATTCGAGTAACAATTCTCTTGTTTGGCATACAGGCGTAAAATTCACCAATTGTACAATTATTGAATTTACTAATGTAACGAAATCTGAAAATTCGATATTCATTAAAAACAGATATATAGACACCACAGGAGATAGAAATTGCAGAAATTGTATTTTTCCGTCGACTTGTCTATTTTACATAAATAACGCGCTTGTTACGGGATATAATTTTGGTAACGACTCCGTTGAAAATGTTAGAATATTAAAACGTGCCATTGATACCGCATGGGCTGAATTTGGAGAAAATACTATTTTAGATGATGCACTTGGCACGATAAACATAAACGGTCAAAAAATAGAAACCTGTAGAATTATAAAAGAACAAAAAGACGGAGGAGTACTTCCGAATATTTTCAATTCATACGAATCGGACGGAGTCACTCCGAGTGATTATTACTTGAATGCCGATCCGAACAATGTCGCCTTGTATGCAAGTGATATGGGAGATTACGTCGGTGCGCTGGCACCGGCTAAAAAATCCGTCGGAGTCAATCAATATTTAAATGTTGACCCCTCTACCGGCGCATCCTCCGCGCAAGCCGGCAATATTTTCTTTCTTGACGAAACCAGCGGTGTTTTGATAAATGCCGAACCGGAAGATTATGCCGGACAGACTTGGAACCGTTGCACTACCGGTGTCATTGAGTTGACGAAACACGCTTCTTTTTCCGCTGCGTGTAATTTCGGATTCTCTTCCGCAAAAACATCAGGGCTGTACATTGGAAAACGACAAAATCTATTTGGTGCTGTACTTAGTCCCGCGGGTGCTTCTTTTACAGTGGAAGCAGGGAAACGGTATAAGGTATATGATGTTTCAGATAGACTGGATTCGGAATCCGGCATGCTGATATCACAATCCGGACAAGCTGATATTGCTATAACAAGAGGTAATATATTCCTGACACCGGATACAATCGTATCTGTCTATACTGCAAGAAGTGAAACGGGGGTGACCATTCGGGAAGTTATCAATGACCCGCGCGAGTCGCTCGAGGTGCTGCCTTACGACAGCGCCACCACTCCCAGTGCTTTTCCTCCGTTTTCATCCCCTATTAACGACCCGGTATTAATGTTGTATCATCTAACCGGTGATAATATCGGACAACCGGTATTGTTTTCGGAAATCACGCATGACAAACCAAGTTACTACGATAGCTATGCGATAACGAATGCCGATAAGGAATATGCCGACTTAATAGCGGATACGGCTAATTACGAAGCTAAAAGCGTGTCGTTGCGTTATTGCCGGATAGAGACGAATGTTCATTACGAAGAAAGCTTAGCGGTATAATGTTATGGGAACATTACAATTAAATCCAAGTCCGTCCGTTGTCGTTTCTTACGCTCCTAATCCAAAGAAACACCGGTTGAAATTGATATTGAACAGGGCGCCGTCCGTCGCGGTTTCCTATAATCCCGAACCAATAAGGTACCGGTTGAAATTGCAGCTGAAAACACCGGGTGTGGTGTTTGGTTCGCCTGATTTGGCGATGTTGAAAAGAGGGAGAATATTTTTGGTGGAATAAGCTAATTATTTTTGTGAATTAGCGATGTAGATGCTTGCTTTTCCTGATTTGTCTATTGATAAAGTAACCCTATCGGGCGTGTAATAACAATCATATTGCACGCCTTTTTTTGCGTCGTCGTGTTGTATTTTAGACGGCCAGTAAGATATAAACAATTCGATGACCTTGCGGTTTGTTCCGGTTATTTCGACCGTTTCGGGAAAGAAATAACCGTTATCCGCTCTAACCTTGTATCGGATGGTTAATTGTTCCGGATTGCCTTTGCTTGTTCGTTGAACGCATTTGCTCACAATATAGTCGCCTTCATAGTCGTTGCTTACTTCCGACATTTTCATTACTTCCGCCAAAAAAGTTAAAAAACGCAAGTGAGAGAAATTAAGCTCCAGTTCACCGGTGAAAACAGTGAGATAATCGTGCCACGTGTTGGTTTTTGACATCGTTTTCATGCTTGCTTGCAAGCGGTTTTGTTTGTATTCAAATTCGCTTATGACAGGCTTTTTTTCGCGTTTAATTGGATAAGCCCAATCAATGTAACGTTCTTTTTCTGTTTTGTCTAATTTCAGGTTTTTTATTTCAACAAAGCCGTTTGCCGTTTTCGCTTTGTATACGGCATGATTACCGTCAAAATATGGCTTCAATAGCGTTATGCTGTCTCCTTCTTGCAATGTGTTGACGGTTATGGTTTTTGACCAACCGGGATTTGAATTGTCTGTTTTTTCTATTTTGGTAGTGCCGCTTACAATGAGTGTAATGGGTTCATAATCTTTCGCCGACAGGGTGAAGATAGCGAATATAAAAAGTATTGCTAATTTTGTTTTCATGGCGTTTATTTTTTATTGATGCAAAGGTATTTATTTTTTATCGTAAGCCAAAATACACCGGAATAAATGCTCTGTCACAACAGGCATAACTGCGTTTCCGAACGCCTTAATTTCGCGCTTGAAATTGGGAAACTCATGATCTCTGCATATAGTATCAATATCTCTGAATCCGTTAGACCGGCAGCCTGTGACTCGTAGATAAGCCGGAGTTGGTGACCACTTTTTCGATAATTCAAAAGTGCCCGGTGGTCGCAATATCCCACATCGCCATCCGATGCTGTGGGAGTAGGCAATAATGTAGAGTCTTTTCCTGTTATGGAGCCTTCCATTGCTCTACAAAGTTCCGCTACGGCTAACCTTATTTTAAATGGTATCGAACTCCCAGAGGTTCTGAACCGCATTGTCATCGCCGAGTTCAATCCGGTATTCCTGTCAGTATCCCACATTTGAAGATACCAATCACCACTTCCTCCAAACCATGACACCAATCTCGTGTCATGCAAATCATTATCATCTGTCCAAACTGCCATAGGTCTATAAATTAAATTTTAATCTATATTCATTAATCACCTCAATGATGTCCAATCCATCAATAGGACATGATTTCACATCTTTAATATCTATCCAGAGTTTTTTACACATTGAATTTCCTAACTTTACATTATAGGCATGACCGACTATACATTTGTATGGACATCCTCTATTTATACAATCAGATACTCGCATAGTTTTTTTTAATTGCGTTGTTTCCACCGATTTTATCCCAATCGGTTAATTGCGTTATGGGTATAAAATTATTTCTCATTTTCTTTAAAATTTATGATAAATACTTTTGTAAAATCTCGTTTAACTTAATTGCGTCTATCATTTTTAGCGTTTCGACGTTTTTTAGTCTATCAGATTTATTTTTAGATGGGTCTACTAAAGAAACGGTTATTTCCCCTTTGTCGCTACCGGTATAAATATACGCTTCTTCGCGATTAAGATAAAAGTTCAAATGATTCCCATTTTGGTAGTTATCAAAATGAAATGAAACATTGAAATCGTTTTTATGCTTACTCCTTAATGCAATAGGCAAATCAATATCTACCCATGTTTCACTCTCGAATAATTTTTCAAATGCTTGTGTTGTCATAATTTATTATCTAATCGTTTCCAAACAATATCCCTTTTATCATCTCTCTCATCTGAAGAACAAGGGTTAATTTTATCGCTGCTATTGGTCTATGATTGAGCTAAAAGACAAATTAATACTACTGCGCACACTATTGCAGTTAAAAAAAACATCGCGCAACCCATTGTGAATGACATTGCATTAAATCTAATTTTCATTTTATACCTCCTTTTTTAATCAAATAAATTATTCATCTCTTTTTTATCATCAAATACAAGCAATACAAACACAATATCCTGCGTTGCCCAATTGAGAGTAGGATATTTTTTGTACATTTCCCGTATGATTTTCCGGCATTCGTCAGCCGGATAGCCTGTATCCAAATAGGCGAAATAATCGCTAATCTTGTCCAATTGGCAGTAGCTTACAGCCTTGACGGTTGCGGTTCCTTTGCTTACGCCTTTTAATTGAACTTCAAACTTTGCACCTGTATGGTACTTTTTATCATTCCGTAACCGGAGTGTCGTAAACGCTTTGCAGTTTAGTTTGTTGTTCCAATTATTTTGGAATTGTAAAATTTGATTTTCCATGATTCTTATAAATTTACCTTCACCCTTACAATACCAACAGTACGGCTCCATGCCTTCTATTTTTCGTTTAATCTCAAAAATATCGTATAAATTCCCTCTGTCACATGAGCAAACGAAACGATACCGACCGGGGTAAAGCGTTATGGACACTCTATTATTCTTTTGTGTAATTCCAAACCGGCTTGACTCCTCCACTGATTATGTCATAAATTTCATTCCACGTTGGAAGGCCTCCAAGATTCCGATCGTCGATATAAATATCCGCATTTACTTTCCGGGCGTTGTAGCCGTATTGTTCCCAGTCGATATTGTCGTTAATTCGATTGAATGGTATTTCATGTGCAATTAACCAGTTTGTCATGTCGGTTTGATACTTTCCCTCTCTACACGTCCATATTATGATATAATGTCCTTCTGCCGATAGGCGTTGTAGTACATCAGCCACATAAGGAACCGGGCTGCCTAATGCTGGCCATTCTCCATTGTGAATCGTTTTGTCAAAATCAACAGCGATAATCATTTCTTTATGTCTTTTGTTAAATTATAAATTCTTGTTATTTTTTCGTCATACTAAATATTTTGTTCCTGCGGGCGGAATCGAACCGCTCCAAAAACCGTTCAGGATATTCAAAGTTAAGGTTTGGTTAAACCCTGTTTATGAAACAAAAATTATGCGCTCGACATCGACAGGTTAATCCAAATATCCTGCCCGTTTTCGCCCTTGTATTTGGCTTTGACAAACGTTGATGTCTTTTTTGGCATGTATGCCTCTTGAATCGTTTGAACGTGTTTAATCAACTCGCTGTCGCCGATTTTAACGGCGCGTTTGTACAGTTCAATCACACGGTTGGCTTTCAATATCCCGTCTTTGTTCGGGCGCAACAAATCGCGAATCATATCAACCAGGTCTTGATTGGTGTCGTTGAGTTTTCCGGTCAGCCACTTGTTTACGCCATCCACGCCGGAAGATACAAGGTCGGAATCCCAATCATCCACGACATTGTAGCCGATGATAATTGTTTTTTCAAAATTCCTGGTTGAAAGCGTGTGTGTCTGTTGCTTTTCAAATGCCTCGTCCGATGTTTTATACACCTGTTTTTTGAGTGACAGAATGTCGGCGGTATTGTCGAAAATTTCAGACTTCGACAAAGTGAGATTTCTGGCGATTTCCGTTAATTTCGGGAAAAACTTTTCCACAAATTCATGTTGCAACTGTTTCAATGTGTCGCGTTCCTGCGCTTCATTTTCGCGTTCTTTGCGCTTTTTTTCTTCTAATTGAGCCTCCAATGCGGCTAATTGTTCGTTTGATAATTCATTGATGTTCATAATGATAAAAATTAAATGATTGATAATTCGTTTTCGATTTCTTCTAATTGCAGCCGGGGATTGCGCTCGTTAATCATGCTGTTGAATGACGAATAACTGCAACGCATCACCGGACGGATGTGAATTTCAAAAACCCTGCAACGAATACTTGTATTGTTCTCAAATTTTGACAACAATTCCTGTGCTTCCAAGCACCGGAGTAAATACGATTTGCGCCGTCCAAGTTTCATTTTCAGGATTTTTGAAGATTCCATTTTGTTAATTAATTTGTTGTAAACGTTCCAGTTCTATCTGCTTAATCCTGTCTTTCGACAGGATGCTTTGAATTTTCGGGATAAACGCCTGCATTTCGCTTATACTCATTTCTCCCAGTGTTTTACCTGCAATACGCGGTTGGCGCATAAATGCGTTTACGCTGTTCCAATCGGCGGTATTTACACCATGTTTTTGTAAGCGGTGTAAAATGGCGCTTCTCAGGCGCTTTTCTTCCGCCCGTTTTGCGCTGTTTGCATCGTTTGAGGCATGTCCGTTCATTTCGTTGACCAATACTTGCATTTCGTTAATCATGTGCCGATATTCGCATGGTTTGCGTTCTGCAAACTCGTTGAGCGAAGTGGTAAGCAAACCGCTGTATTGCCATACAAATTCTTCTTTGTCGGCTTGCGGGATTTGCCTTAACAGCGCATAAAACCGTCCGTGTGATACCTTAGTTTCCATTGTGTTTCCTGTTTAATTTTTTCGCGTTTGATAATGCGTTTCAGACGGCGCATATCTTCGACTACATCTATCCGCCGCCCGTCGGACAGTGTGATTTTCGAGGGTTCGCATTCTTCAAAAATGCGCTTTTGCATGTCCTTGTCTTCAATACCGTTGGCATCGCACACTTTGCGCGTGTCCGCCAGATTGGAGCCAATCAGATTGATGTATTTGCGACCGAAACGACTGTCTAATTCGTCATATCCGGCTTTGTTCAGACGAACGCCGCGCTTGATTTCATATTCCAAGTTTTCGGTACCCAAAATAACCAACCCCAAAATATCTTCACATTCGTTGAAAATGTAAATAAGCGAACGCAATGCAGACGGTTTTAATGAATTTGCCTGATCAAGGATAATCAACGGACGGATGCGCGACATCGACGGACGTTTTACCGTCTCCGAAATGCTTGTTATCAGTCCGGTAACGGTTGCATAACCTTTCGGGATTTCAGCGCCGATTTCGCGGGCGATTTCCGTCAGGAACGTCCGTCCCGTCCATTCCTTGCAGTTGATTTTGAAAACGCCGTTACGTTTGTTTTCCTGCAAAAACACGTTTGCCGTTGCCGTTTTTCCGCTTCCGGCCTTGTGGCTGATTCCGATAAACATGCTTTCACTTTTTGCGTCCTGCAAAACATCTGTAATGATGCGGAAATTGGTTGTTTCCGCAATGTTCCAGTTGCCGTTGTCAAACTCGTACCCCAATGCCAATGCAATGGTTTCATATACATCGCTGCCTTCGGCGGCGTAGCTCCCTTTGCGCAGTTGTGAAATGGTTGCTTCCGATAGTTTACACTTGTTGGCAACCGCTCGGTAACTGCCTAATCGTTCTTTTTCATCTTCGATTAGTTGTAGAATGTCATTTTTTTGTACATTTGTCATATAATTTAGTTTTTAAACGCC
>JAISKM010000003.1 GCA_031261285.1 Candidatus Symbiothrix sp.
ACAAAATTATTATACATATTATATTTGTTTCCTTTGGCGTCGAATCGTTCTACAAAGGTATCGGGATTTCCGGTCAAATGGATGTCGGAGAGAAAAACCCAGTGTTCCGGCGCTGAGTCGGGAACACCGGACTGGATAGCGCTTGAGCGGGACGAAGAACAAGCTGTCAAAACTCCGAGAGCAAAACTGCTTGCTAAAAATTCCCGGCGATTCATGGATGAAAATGTTACAGGCATATTTTAAAAAATTAATTATAAGGTACTCCCTGAATTGATTCCGTTGGAACTTGAAGGTCGGTGTGACCATAATCGCGATAATCCTTTAATGACATATCCCAGCCAATCTGACGCAAATGTACTCCAAAAACCCATATATCTGCGCCGCGATAGTTCGACGTAGCGTTCCAAGTTGTTTGTGCTCCTTCCGAAAGAATGGCATGCATCGTTCCCTTGTTAAAATGATGCCATGTTGTGCAAAGCATCCCGTCCAATTTAGCCTCGACAATCGTTTTGCCCTGCGACCGTATTCCATCCGTATTTTCCCACGGAGACGCCAATACTGTAAAACCAAGTTCCTTGAAATAGCGCATTGTAGCCCACGTTTCGTTTTCTTTGGGATGCCCGTATTGCCAGTCGCAAATCACAATATCCTTGGGCAACTGTTCTAACAATCCGGCTGTAAAATGTTCGCCATTCGCCACATATCCTTTCCATTGCGGGTCGCTTCTTGGAATCAGCATGTCGTGCCACATCATTATGCGACAATTCCGTTCGGCAAAGAGTTTTTGAAAATAAAGGATATGGTCTTTGAGCAATGCCCTGTAATCGGCACGCAAAGAAGAACGGCTTTCCGGCGCATTCGCTTCATCGCAACCAATGTGAAAATAAGGCGGCTGGTCGAACATATCGTACATTTCCAATACGATGTCGGTAAGGTAGGAACGTGTTGCCGGATTACTCAAACACCATACCCAACCATCCGGCTCGAATAGCGGTTGATATTCGGGATGCCGGTCAAGCAGCGCATGTTTCTGCGTTCCACTTCGGGCTGCGGAAGCATGTCCGAAAATATTAAACTGGGGAATGAGCGTTATGCCGAGTTCCTTGCCAAGTTTGACAAGCCGCTTGACGTCTTCCGGTTTCGCCTTGTATTCTTCCCAACCAAATTCGGGATGTTTGGCAAACGGATAAACTCCCCAAAATTCGAGAACAACGTAATTGAATTTATAATAAGCAGCCATCCGTATAGCCTGTTCGATACGTGCTAAACGCATTTCGGGCAACCAACAGAGATGCAAACCGCGAAACGCCATCGCCGGAGCATCGCTGATTTCCAATTGCGGAATCCAATACGCAACAAGCTTTTCGCCATTGTGATTCGACTCAGCCAACTGCCGGATAGTGGAAAACGCATGACGGATTCCGGCAAAGTCGGCGGCGGCAAGTCTCAGCGTTTTTCCGCTTGCACTGATACGGTAGGCTTCCTTTTCTTTCGGCACGTCTTTCTTTTTCGCAACGATGATTTTCGGCTCTGTTCCGAAGCATCGTTTGAAAATTTCTGCCGCTTCGCTTTTTGCATTGGTGTCATCAACAGCGAGTTCAATAGTTAGTGTCAAGGTATTGTCGAGAACAACTTCACCATCGGAAAGGGTAATCGACTTCGGCTGCGGAAGCAGTCGTTTTTTCAAAATGTCTTGCTCGGCAACCGGCAATGATTGCGCTATTGCCGTATGGGTACATAACGCAAAAATAATGCATAAACTCACTACAAATGAGCGACTAAGTAATAATTTTCTTTTCATTGTTCCCTCCTTTACTCTAATTTTCCAAACATAATCCGTTCTTTACGACTCCCATCCGTATCTCCCTGTGTAACCACTAACCAGATATGCCCCTCATATTCGTAAAAGAAAGGATATTGGAAAGATTTCTCTGTTTCAAAACGATATTTGCGTTTCCATTGTTTGCCATCCGTTGAAATATCTATATTGAAAACACTGCGAAACACTCCGTTTATTTGCGTTGATTCCTGCCAGCCAAGGTAATAGACACCGTTAAACTTGTCAAAGGTGGGTTTGGAATTTCCGCCGTTGGGAACAAAATCACGGTATTCCGCCTTCGTCCAATTGATTCCGTTATTGCTCGTTGTAAACATATAATTGTTTGTACCGCCATCTTGACGGCAAATAGCCAGCCATGAGCCGTCAGGCAAACGATTGACAGCCGATTCGGATAAATTATTGTCTTGCGGCTCGTTGTAATGTCCAACCATTTCGACTGTTTCCAAATCGTCATGTACAATGGCTAAGGCATTTTGTTTGTTTGCAAAATTATTGATAGCAATATAAATCTTGCCGTCTATCGGTTTGAACGAATCGAACAGATACATGCCGAAAGTGGGGATTTTTCCGCGAAATCCATGTTTAGCCGCATCGGCATAAAAATAAACGGGTTGCATATCAAACACGCCGTCTTCTGTTTTTAGTTTTACGCGATGAATGGTTGATTGAAATGTTTGTGTGGCTATGTCAAAATCCCGATACCACATTTGTGACTGGCGCACTTCGGGGTCTTGGCAGGCAAAATAGCAACGAAGCGTTTGAGCATCTTTCCGAATGATGCGGGGAACGAAACACGCACCGTGAGGGAGTGTCTCGTTTGCAAACGCCTCTTTGGATTTGGCAAAAGAGGTGATTTTTTCCACCTGCATTGTTTGGATATTGATCACTGACAGTGCACAATAGATTTCAGGCCAGCCCGCGCCCTCACCGGCTTTTACATCGTTTACTTCCGCTACAACATACGCTTTACCGGCTACTATAACCATCGCCGCATCGTGCGCCCCTTTGACTTCGCTGCCGGTAACGGTAATCAAACGGTTGA
>JAISKM010000058.1 GCA_031261285.1 Candidatus Symbiothrix sp.
GTAGTAATACGGATGTAGCGGTAGTTAGTGATAAGGGCGTAGTGTCCCCTGTGGCGGATGGGGAAGCAGAAATTACGGTTTCATTTGGTGGCATCACTTCTGATCCGGTAGCTGTAACAGTAACTACTCCTATTTGTGGTTCGTCTTTTACTGCTCCGTCGGGTAAGGTTTATAACACTGCGAATTACAGCAATGCTAATTTGACTAATCTGTGTTGGACTACATCCAACTTACAGGAGGCCGGTTATAGCGCTACTTGTTACAGTAACAACTGTGGTACTTATCCTACTCGCGGTTATTATTACACAGTAGGAGCAAATGCTGATAATGCTTGTGCCGCACTAAACTCCGGTGGTGGTTCTGCTTGGCGTGTACCAACCGGTACTGAGTGGGCTGCTTTACAAACCGCATTCCCGTCTTTAGCAGCGGGCACTGGCACTACCGGTAATACCGCGACGCTACAGGCTGATTGGAACCGTGGGGCCGATATGGCAGGCTGGCACCACACGCCTAGCGATTGGTCCAATTGGGGCGGTCACGGCGATTGGTGGGTTCAGGGTACTTCAGGGCTGACCTACTACGTCTTTAGTGGCGGTACGACCATGAGTAGTATCACGTATCCTAACGCCTGGTTAACTGTTCGCTGTGTGCGTAGTTTGTGAGTGTAGGCTTGGGCCTGACTTATTTCGCTCTCGAAGAGCAAAGATAACTTGCCCGGTAGCTTGAACTCCTACTGGAAGCAAGATTCTACCAAGAAAGAGCACTCGCAGGGTTTTTGTACATAGTTTCGTTTCGTTTTTCCTATGCGGGTCTCTTTCTTTTTTAATAGTCTTGAACTTGGTTGTGATATTCAACCAAACCGGACATCGGAGCTTGTGCGATAGTGCCGAGTTGCATGCCGGTGTCTTGAAGTGCTTCTTCCAGGATATCCTTGTAATGGTAGGCGATTGATCCGATGAAATGTACCTTGTTATTTTTGTAATCGTATTGCTTGACGTTGCGCGTAAGGAAGGCTTTGAAAGCGTTCAAAACGAGGTTTCGTACTTCCGGCACGTCGATGTTTTGATTGAGAAACGGCGACAGACTTGCTAAAAAGCGATTGGGGAACGGCTGACGATAGACGCGTTCAATAATATCGCCCGGCGTGAGGTTGAACTGTTGCAGAAATTTTTCTTTTAAGTCTGTTGGCAGTTGATTTTTGAGTAGGTCACCAACCAAGAGCTTACCAAGCACCGCACCGCTCCCTTCATCGCCCAGGATAAATCCCAAAGGCGATACATTGCTCACAATTTCTTTTCCATCGTAATAGCAGGAATTGGAGCCTGTGCCCAGGATGCACACGATGCCCGGATTCCGTCCCGCCAGTCCGCGGGCTGCACCTACCATATCGGAATAAACTTCAATTGTGGCAGCGTGGATCTGACTGCCTAATGCCTGTTTCATCATCGGAATTTTCCCGGGCAAACAGCCTGTGCCATAAAAATAGAGGACGTCGAACGTTGCCGGCTGCAACTGCGGCAACAAAGCTGTCTGAAGTTCTTTCACTATGTCTTCTTCCGGCTGAAAGTAAGGATTGATGCCTTTGGTTGTCATGCGTTGCACCTGTTTGCCGTTTTCCGCCACACACCAATCAGTCTTTGTCGATCCGCTATCTGCTATGAGTATCATATCCCGTCAATATATTTTTTCCAATTGCGTATGTGGAAAATAGTGTGCTAATATAGTTTGATACGCGATGCCTTTGGACGCCATGATTGCGGCACCGATTTGGCACAGCCCAACGCCATGTCCCCAGCCGGCACCTTTCAATACGAAAGCAGAAGGCGTTTCAGGGGATTGCGGGTGAGATTGCGGGTCAGAGCCCGCAACGTAATGACAAGGGATTTTTTCGACAACGAAGGCGGAACTGTAGAGATGCGATTCCGACAAGGCTTTGCGGATTTCCAATTCTTTGCCGATGGTGATGGTGCTTTTCGTGCCTGCTAGTTTCAGGCGAATCAAACGACCCGATACGCCGCGCTCTACGGGAATCAAATCGAGCACATCGCCCACATCAATGCCCAACTTGCGGCGGAGCAAACCGTTGATTTCCGTTTGCGTCAACTTCACTTCCCAGCGGTAAAAATCGGGCGTTTCCCTGTCGTAATCGTTCAACACCTGCGACAGTACCTCCGAATCGTGCGTATGGCAATAAGCGGGCGGATTGCCGAGAATCCAGTTGCGCGCATTTTCTTCTTTCGTCAAATCCGTGTCATAGCCGGCAGGAACGACGTCATTATCAATCACTTGCGTCAGATACGGATGATTGACCGGCTCCCAGACATTTTCAAAAATTTCAGAAATACCTCCGCACGACTTAGAGAAACGCGAATCGCAGATTTCACCGTCATACATAAGCACTTGTCCGGAAGTCGCTTTCAAGGCTTCAGCCACTTGTGGCGCAGTTATTTTCGTGATGCCTTGATAGCGTTGACAATGGTCGTCGGCGCACACATCGAACTGTGTGTGATCTTCGCGGTCGTACCAGCGACTATAGCCTTCATCGGTAGGAATAAACGTTTTATATTCTGTGGAAACGCGGCATGCCACGTCACTACGTTTTTCTATTTGCGCCAAAAGCCAGCTGCGAGAGATGACCGAATGGGCTTTCAGGAGTTCGAGGGACGAGGTTGCACGCATTTCCGACGAAATCACGCTGAGCAAATAATCTTCGACAGGCAGGATGTTAACGGCCGTAATCTTACCGTCCTCCACAAACAACTTCAACTTGCCCTTAAAACGTTGTGCCTCTTCGCGTTCCCAATGGAATTGCTTCCCAATCACTACGTGAGAAAGTTCAAAGGATGCACTGTCGGGGTCGATGGGTTCAAATAGTAAGGAATCCTTAATATCAGACACCGTGACAGTCCGTTCAGCATCGGTCAGTTCCTCGCCTGTGGAAGAAATAAAGCGACCATTGAGTTGAAAACTAATTGATAGGGCAGATAAAATTCCGACCGCGATTGTAGAAGCATTCATCAGAATTGATACACCTTCATCGGCGATGACTCTAACGCTTTCCAGATTGTTTCGCTACCCACATAATATTTGAGGGTGATCGTGATGTATGGCCGTTCTACCGAGCTTGCCGGAAGTTCCGGAAACAGACCGGACGGCAATTCAAAGGCGTGTAAATCCGAACCTTCAGAGGTAGTTCCTGTGGCTGTGCTGCTTCGTTCCATCAGATAGGCATCATACGTGTAGTCGCCTGTTTGAACAAGTTCCATGCGGTAGTCCACCTCTTGATTCTGAAATGTTTGGTAGGTAGTCACCACGAACCATACATCTCTCAAGGTGTAATTCGTCGGCACTGTATTCACAATCGGGAAGGTGTAATCTTCCGGATCAGGTTCTCCTTCTTCTATTGGAACGTAAGTTTTTCCAATCGTTTCTTCAGAAGTAACCATTTTTGTAGGCGTGATGTAGCCTTTCTCAGCGTAAGGTTGATTGTCCCAATCTACTTCCACTTGCATCAACACACAATCGCCCTCGTTTAAATAGGAAGCGGGGGAGGCAGTTAGCGTGATGATTTCTCCCCACGTAGTAATGAGCGTTTGTTTACCTAATTCCCAATTGTACGTAGCTACGGCAGGCATTACGTCAGACGTTTGGATGTTGCTGCCGTTATCAGCATTGAAACAGCCGGTTAAGCCACATACGGCTAATAATAATACACCAAATAATCTTTTTTTCATGATAATTGAATTTTATTTGCGGCAAAGGTAACTATTTTTTTTCAATTAGAAAAGAGGAGCCTTGAATAATTTGGCAAAATCATTATTTATGATTACTTTTGTGTTTTTATATTACGTCATGATCAATATCACAGAATCACCTTCCGAATTTCTGCATTTAGACAACATGCCGGTGAATGAACTATTAACCGGCATCAATCAACAGGATGCCAAGATAGCTGCTGCTGTCCACGCAGTCATCCCTCAGATAGCCGCGTTAGTGACTAAAATAATGGAGCGAATGCTTTCCGGCGGACGGGTGTTTTACATTGGTGCAGGCACGAGCGGACGTCTGGGCGTGTTGGATGCTTCCGAAATACCGCCTACATTTGGTGTGTCGCCCGGCATCATCACTGGACTCATTGCCGGTGGCGATACTGCTTTACGCACTGCCGTAGAGGGAGCAGAAGACAATACCACCCAAGCGTGGGTCGATTTGCAAGCATTTGAAATCAATGCATCGGATACCCTCATCGGCATCGCGGCTTCCGGTACCACGCCTTATGTGATTGGTGGCATTAACAAAGCACGTGAGGAAGGGTTGCTCACCGGCTGTATCACCTGTAACCCCGGTTCGCCGTTGGCGCAAGCGGTCGACTATCCGATTGAGGCCGTTGTAGGACCGGAATTTGTGACGGGCAGTACGCGCATGAAAGCCGGCACTGCTCAAAAGCTGATCCTCAATATGATTTCGACTACCTTGATGATTAAGATGGGACGCGTGAAAGGCAATAAAATGGTAAATATGCAGCTCACTAACCAGAAGTTAGTCGAACGCGGCACCCGCATGATTGTTGAAGAATTAGGTCTTCCAGCCGGTGAAGCCAAAGCACTGCTGCTCAAACATGGATCCGTCAAGAAGGTCTTGGATGCACTAAAAAACAATTAAAAATTAAAAATTAAAAATTAAAAATAAACAATTAACAATTAACAATTAACAATGACTCCAATAACAGTACTCATCACGATAGTAGCCTATTTCCTCGTCCTGTTTGGAATTTCGTACCTCTCCGGCCGGAAGACGGACAATGCCGGTTTTTTCTCGGGCAATCGCAAATCGCCGTGGGTTGTGGTGGCGTTTGCTACCATTGGTGCTGCGATCTCCGGCGTGACATTTGTGTCGGTGCCCGGAATGGTTGCCGGAAGCAATTTCTCTTACATGCAGATGGTGTTGGGCTTTGCCGTCGGGCAATTTCTCATCGCTTTTGTGTTGATACCGTTGTTCTATAAAATGAATCTGACCTCCATCTATGAATATCTGGAAAACCGGTTTGGAATGTCCACCTATAAGACGGGAGCGTGGTTTTTCTTTGTGTCGAAGATGCTGGGGGCGGCGATTCGCCTGTTTATCGTGTGTGTCGTGCTCCAACTCTTGGTGTTTGAACCGCTGCATTTGTCGTTTCTCCTCAACGTTAGTTTCACGGTGGGCATCGTTTGGCTCTACACCTTTCGAGGCGGCGTGAAATCGCTGATATGGACGGATTCGTTCAAAACGTTCTGTCTGATAGTGTCTGTGGGGCTGTGTATCTATTATATTGCCAAAGACTTGGGCGACTCGATGTGGGCGACAGTCTACCATTCCGAACTGTCTAAAACGTTCTTTTTCGACGATGTGAATGACAAACGGTTCTTTTGGAAACAGTTTTTGGCGGGGATTTTTACCGTTATCGCGACGACAGGCTTAGACCAGGATATGATGCAGAAAACATTGAGTTGCAAAAATCCGGGAGATTCGCAAAAAAATATGATTACGGGCGGGATTTTGCAGATAGTTATCATCGGGTTGTTTATGATGCTGGGCGTTTTGCTTTATACGTATGCGGCTAAAAATAGTATTGATTTGCCGGTGAAAGACGGCAAAGTGGTTGGTGATGAGGTATTTCCGTACTTGGCTACGCAAGGATTCTTTCCCGTCAGTGTGAGCGTGCTGTTTATTACCGGCTTGATTTCTGCGGCGTATGCGGCAGCCGGTTCGGCACTCACGGCATTGACCACCTCGTTTACGGTCGATATTTTGGAAAGTCCGAAGAAAAAAACAGAGAACGAAGTCGCAACTATTCGCAAAAACGTGCATATCGGCATGGCTGTGGTGATGGCTGTGGTGATTGTGGTCATCAATTTGCTGAACAATGCCTCGGTCATTGATACGGTCTATAAATTGGCAAGCTACACGTACGGACCCTTGCTGGGGATGTTTGTGTTTGGGATATTCGTCAAAAAAGCGGTGCGAGATAAGTATGTGCCGGTGGTCGCGATTGCGTCGCCTGTCTTGAGTTTTATCGTGGATTATAATTCTAAAGTCTGGTTTTACGGCTATGAATTTAGTCACGAGCGCTTGATAATGAATGCTGCGTTTACGTTTATCGGATTATGTTTATTGATTAAAAAGAAGGAATGAAAAGATTACTACTTATTTTTTGTTTAGTGGGAGGTGTGCTCTCGATGCTCGCGCAACAACCGGCTGTAGTGGTCGGTGCGGCACGAACAACCGACTATTTGCCGCTTTTGAAGGGCAAACGCACGGCACTCTTTTCCAATCACACGGGTCTCGTGGGAAACAAGCATACCTTGGATGTGTTACTCGAAAATAAAGTGAATGTAGTTGCCATTTTCTCACCCGAACATGGCTTTCGGGGCGATGCCGGAGCGGGCGATCATGTATCCAATTCGGTGGATGCAAAGACCGGCGTGCCTATTTTGTCCCTTTATGCCGGCAATACCGGCAAGCCGAGTGCCGCTTCCGTACGCACGTTTGATATTTTAGTCATAGATATTCAAGATGTGGGATTGCGGTTTTATACCTATTATATTGCGATGACCAAGTTGATGGATGCTTGTGCCGAACAACATAAAAAAGTTATTTTGTTGGATAGACCTAACCCTAACGGGCATTATGTGGACGGACCGATACTGAATATGAAATACAAATCAGGCGTAGGTGGTTTGCCTGTCCCGGTGGTGCATGGCTTGACGCTGGGCGAACTCGCCGGGATGGTCAATGGTGAAAAATGGTTGCCTCAAGGACGGCAATGCGACCTGACGGTGATTAAATGTCTGAATTACACGCATCAAACGATGGTTCGCCTGCCGGTTCCGCCATCGCCCAACTTGCCGACTATGCTGTCGATCTACCTCTATCCGTCCATCTGTTATTTTGAGGCTACGCCTGTGAGCTTGGGACGAGGCACTTCGCTGCCATTTCAGGTGTATGGACATCCCAACATGACAGGCTATACATTTACGTTTACGCCGCGGTCGATGCCGTCGGCTCCTAAGCCCCCACAGCAGGATAAATTGTGTTACGGAGTGGATTTGAGCCACCTGTCGGAGGAGGCCGTATGGACAAAAGGCATTGATTTGAGCTATCTCATTGATGCTTACAACAACTTGAAACAGGGCGATTCCTTTTTCCGCCCGTTCTTTGAAAACCTGATTGGCGTGGATTATGTCCGCAAAGCGATTGAACAAGGCAAGTCTGCCGATGAAATAAAAGCGATGTGGCAAGATGATGTCAAAACATTCAAAAAACAGCGTAAACCTTATTTATTGTATGCGGAATAATTATGAGTTATGAGTTATGAGTTATGAGTTATGAAATGGGATTGCTTTATGCCTTACGGGCGCGATCCATATCGCGTTGGTCGTCTTTTTCGCGGATGGATTGGCGTTTGTCGTAGAGTTTTTTGCCTTTGGCTACGGCGATTACCACTTTAACTAAGCCTTTTTCGTTGAGGAAAAGTTTGGTCGGGATGACGGTGTAGCCGCTATTTTTGGAAAGTTCTTCGATTTTTTTCAATTCTTTGCGGTTGAGGAGCAGTTTACGGTCTTTCCGGGCATCATGATTGTTGTAGGTGCCGTAAAAATATTCGGCGATATACATGCCGCGCACCCATAGTTCGCGGTTGACAAACAGGCAATAGGAATCGACCAAGCCGGCTTTGCCGAGACGGATGGATTTGATTTCCGTGCCCGTCAGCACAATGCCTGCCACAAAGGTTTCAATAAACTCATAGTCAAATGAAGCCTTCTTATTTTTGATGACAATCGTATGTTGCTTTGTTGTTGCCACGTTGTTAGTTATTTTTTGAATACTCTCTCCCACGCTTTGCCCAGACGAATCAGCCAGTTGTCAGGCAACTTTTCAGTCCGAAAAGCCCCTTCAAAATCAGAGAGTTGCGATAAATCATTTTTGCCGGACCGAATCACATTATAAATCACGCCCCAATCAGGCAATCCGCCAATGTTGCGGTCGTCGATAAACAAATCTGTTTTCAATTTAGGCGAACGGTCGGGATTGTATTTTTCGCGCGGATGATTTTTGTTGGCAGCGTAAAATTTCAATCCGTTTTGTGCACAATAGTCGATAGCCTCCTGCAACAATTTGCCCTCGCGAACCGTCCAAAGAACCAAAATGTGGCGTTCTTCCTGCAATTTTTTCAGGGTTTCGATGGCAAACGGGATAGGTTTCCCAATACGAGGATAAGCGTGCTCCACGATAGTGCCGTCAAAATCAACCGCTATTACTAATTGTCTATTCATTTTCATCTAAAAAAATCATAATTAGGGGATTGCGGGTCAAGCCCGCAATGACGAATTAACCATTTATCATTAACCATTTATCATTATAATTTTAATGTGTCTACGAAATTGGTGCGATTCAAAATCGAACGTCCCAACGTGATTTCGTCGGCGTATTCGATTTCATCGCCAATGGAAATGCCACGCGAGATGATTGACATTTTGACACCTGTGCCGGAGAGTTTCCGGTAGATGTAAAAATTTGTCGTGTCGCCTTCCATCGTTGAACTGAGCGCAAAAATCAGTTCGTTCACACCTCCTGCTTTTACGCGTTCCACCAGACTTTCTATTTGCAAATCTTTGGGTCCAATCCCGTCCATCGGCGAAATAATGCCTCCGAGCACGTGATACAGTCCACGAAACTGCCCCGTATTTTCAATCGCCATCACTTCCTTGATGTTTTCGACCACGCAAATCAGTGCTGCGTCACGCGATAAATCGCTACAAATTTGGCAAACATCTTCGTCACTGATGTTGTGACACACGCGACAATAATTGACCTCGTTTCGCAACTCAATCATCGCCTGTCCGAACGTTTCCACTTCTTCCGGCGAGCGTTTCAGTGAATGAAGCACCAGGCGCAGGGCGGTTTTGCGACCAATCCCCGGCAATTTGGCAAATTCATTGACGGCATTTTCCAACAAGACCGATGGATACTTCTGTATCAACGTTTACCTTTCTTGTTTTGTTGTTTTTGACGCTCTTTCAGCAAGGCCTGTTGCTGCCGTTGCGCCTCTTCCAACCGTGCCATGAAACCCGATTTTTTCTTTGCAGGTTTCGTTTTCTTCTTGTTAGCCTCCAATTTCAGCAACAACCTGTCTTCGTCGACCAAATACCGGAAACCAACCGTTTGTGCCACCGTAATCAGCGACGAAACCGAATAATACCAGTTCAAACCGGCAGGGTAGGAGTTCAGTACGAAAAACATCATCACCGGCATCAGATACATCATGAGGCTCATGCCGGGCATTTGTTCTTGTCCCGTAGCCTGTTGCGACATCGAAATCCGCGTATTCAGCAGTTGCAACAGCGTCATCATCAAACAGAAAATACTGATGTGGTCGCCAATGATCGGAACATTAGTGCCAAACGAAATGAGCGAATCGTAGGTCGACATATCGTCGGCAAACCAGAACCCTTTGTGACGCAACTCAATAGCCGTCGGGAAAAACACGAACAGCGCAAACAAAAACGGCATCTGAATCAGCATCGGCAAACAGCCCGCCATCGGACTGGCGCCTACCTGTTTATACAGTTCCATCGTCTTCTGTTGGCGTGTGATGGCGTTTTCTTGTCCCGGATATTTGTCCGTAATCGCTTGCACCTGAGGTTTGAGTACCCGCATTTTTGCCGACGACATCAACGATTTGTAGGTCAACGGAAACAGCACGCCACGGATAATGAGCGTCAGCAACAAAATTGCCAACCCAATATTGGTGCACCAGCTTGTCAACCAGTCAAATACGGGAATAATCAGGTATTTGTTGATGGGGCGAAACAACGGTTTCCAGCCCAACGGCACTAATTTTTCCAATTCGACTTTCTCTTCGGGTGCAAATTTTGTGATGTCACTGTCATAACTTTTCAGCAAACTGTATTTGTTTGGTCCGAAAAAGTATATAAACTGATTCGCAGCCGCTTTTTCAAAGGGTACGGTGATCGAAGAGAAATATTCTTTTTCATATTTTCCGTCCGCCATTACGCGTGATTCCAGATGTGCCGATTCAAATCCTTTTTTGGAAATCAGCACGGACGAGAAAAACTGATTTTTGTAGCCAATCCACTTCAGACGGTTGGTAATGTCCTTTTGATCGTCTTTGCTGTCTTTCAACTCGTCAAATTCATCGGTCAAAAATTTGTATGTCAGGCGCGAATAACGTTCTTCCCATTTGCGCCCTTTTTCTTGCTGGCGAATTTTTTGTGCCCATTTGAAATAGACGTTGGGCGCACTGGGCGACAACACTGTTTCCAAATTTGTCACTTGAATATCGAAATCGACCAGATAGTCATCCGGGTGCATGGTGTAGATGAAATCCAACGTCTGGTCAGTGTCGGCATGCAGTCGCAGCACCAATTTATTGGCGGTTTGCGGGATCGGTTCGAAATAGAAATCTTTCGTGTTCAGCACGCGATTGTTTGCCGTAGTAAACGTCAATTCAAACGATGATTCGTCAATACCGAACAAATAGAGCGGTTCTTTTTCGTAATCGGTGAATTTTTTCAGACGCACCGACTGAATTTGGCCGCCATGGGTACTGATTTTCACTTCCAGCAGGTCGTTGCCCATCGTGACGATTTTTTCATCACCTTCAGCCGCTGCCGCAAACGCCCCATACGTATCGACTAATTGGGATTGGCGCGTTGAATCGGCGTCATTGGCATTTTGGGTGTTGGCAATGCCCTGGGCGTTGGCATTTTGGGTGTTGGCAATTCCCTGGGTGTCCGCATTTTGGGCACCCGCAAGGGGTGCCCCTACGGTGGGACCGGCATTTAATTCGTTTGCCTGTTGCACAATGGCAATCGAATCATTGGTGCGTCGCTGTGCGTCTAACTGCTCTTGATTAGGTTTGTTGAGGTAAGAAAACCCCACCAACACCGCGATAATCAATATAATTCCTGTAAGTGTATTTTTATCCATTTTATTTCTTTGAAAAAATCGACACAAAGGTACGCAATAGTTTTGAATAATCAAAAAAAAGTTGTATCTTTGCGAATTAATATTTATAAAATTATGAAAACAAAATTATTTCTGTTCGCAAGCATCGTGCTTGCCGTGTTCGCCTTTGTCGCCTGTTCGGATGACAATGACTCTCAAGACATCTATTACATTACAGTGGGACAATCCGATGTAAATTTTAATTCTAATTATCTTTTGCAAGCTAAGATATGGAATTATGTTGAATCAACTTCGAACTCTCAACATTACAAACAATGTACGGAAAGTCAGGCTAAAACTTGGTTGAATCAAGTAGTTACTGAGATTAAAAAACCGGCTTTTATAGAAGGGATTCCGGTATTGAAAACAACTTTCACACTGGAAGTCAGACAATCTACAAGTGATCCGGATTCGGAAGGCAAATTAGTGACTTCGCAATCAATTACATTAGAGAACTAAAAATGAGGTGGTTTTTAATGCAGGTGATTATTTTTTGTTTTTGATAGCAGCGTCTATGAAACTCATGAATAGTGGGTTGGGTTTTACGACGGTGCTGTTGTATTCGGGGTGAAATTGCGTGCCGAGATACCATTGGAGGGTGGGGATTTCGACCACTTCTACCAAGCCGGTGTCGGGATTGATGCCTGTGCACTTCATACCGCTGTTTTCAAAGGCTTCCTTATATTCGTTGTTAAACTCGTAGCGATGGCGGTGGCGTTCCTGAATCAGGTCGCTTTTGTACGCCTCGTGCGCTTTGGAGCCTTTTTCCAACCTACATTCGTATGCCCCCAAACGCATGGAACCACCCATTTTCGTCAAATGTTTCTGGTCTTCCATCAAGTCGATGACTTTGTGTGGGGCGCTTGAATCCATTTCAGACGAATTGGCGTCAGCGAGTCCAAGCACGTTGCGTGCGTATTCAATCACCATGCACTGCATGCCGAGGCAGACACCAAACGTGGGTTTATCGTGTTCACGCGCATATTTCAACGCCACAAATTTGCCTTCCAGTCCGCGCTGTCCAAAGCCCGGAGCCACCAAAATACCATCCAAACCGGACAGTTGTTCGGCAGCATTTTCATTCGTCAATTTTTCGGAGTGAATAAATCGCAAATCCAATGTACGTTGATGATACGTGGCCGCTTGCAACAGCGATTCGTTGATGGATTTGTAAGCGTCCGGCAGTTCCACATATTTGCCCACAATACCGATGGTGACGGTTTCGGTGGCGTTTTTCATGTTGTCGAGGAATTTTTTCCACTTGGTCAAATCCAGTTTGCTGTCTAAAGACACGCCCATTTTTTGCAGCACAATTTGATCCATTTTTTGTTTCGCGAGCACCAACGGCACCTCGTAAATGCTGGGCACATCGTAGGATTGAATCACCGCATCCTCGTCTACATTGCAGAAAAGCGCGACTTTTTTACAAATCGTTTTACTCAATTCATTTTCAGTGCGCAACACCAAAATATTGGGTTGAATCCCTTGTTCTTGAAGCACTTTCACCGAGTGTTGAGTTGGCTTCGTCTTCACTTCTTTCGCGGCAGCAATGTACGGAACATACGTTAAATGGACGCACAAGCAGTTTTTACCCAATTCCCAACGCAACTGGCGCACGCTTTCGATAAACGGCAATGACTCAATATCGCCCACCGTGCCGCCGATTTCCGTAATCACAAAATCATATTGACCCGTTTTGCCGAGCATCATGATGTTGCGTTTGATTTCGTCGGTGATATGGGGCACCACCTGAACGGTTTTGCCCAAGAAATCGCCTTTACGCTCTTTGTTGATAACATTTTGATAGATGCGACCCGTTGTGATGTTGTTGGCTTTTGAGGTCGGAATATTCAAAAAACGTTCGTAATGACCCAAGTCCAAGTCCGTTTCGCGCCCGTCTTCCGTCACGTAACACTCGCCGTGCTCGTAAGGATTGAGCGTGCCCGGATCAATATTAATGTAGGGGTCGAACTTCTGAATCGTCACACGAAATCCTCTCGCTTGAAGTAATTTGCCCAAGGAGGCTGCTACGATGCCCTTCCCCAACGAAGAAACCACGCCTCCGGTCACGAAAATGTATTTTGTATTGTCTGCCATAACTTGTTATTTCAAGCGCACAAAGTTACTACATTTTTGTGGAAATTGCAATTATTTTGAACAAAAAAGCACCGGGGCAGACAAAAATAAAAAAAAACTCATAATTCATAACTCATAATTCATAACTATTTTGTACCTTTGCCCCCAAATTTTAAAAACAAACAAGATAAACATCTAACTCAATGGCAACATTAGAAAAAATTAGAAGCAAAGCGTGGATATTAGTCGTATTTATCGGTGGCGCACTTTTGGCATTCGTGATGGGCGATTTGATTAAAAACGGCTCTTCAATAGCCAGCCAAAGTAAAGAAAATATTTTGGTGGTAGACGGCGAAAAAGTGCATTATACTGATTTTCAACAGCAAGTAGATGCTCGTTTGGATCAAATTAAACAGCAAACCGGTCGCAATTTGACAGCCGACGAACAAGCGCAAGTGCGTCAAATGATGCTTGAAGAGACCACAAATGACATCCTGTTTAATGCCGAATGTGAAAAATTAGGCTTGACGGTGAGCGATAAAGAGATGGTTGACCTGATTTCCGGATCCACTATTTCGCCGGTGATTCAGCAAATTTCTTTTTTCCGCAATCAACAAACCGGACAATTTGATCGCGGTGCCTTGCTGAATTTCTTGCAGCAGATTGAAGTTGCTGACGTGCAAGGACTTCCACAAGATCAAGTGGTACAAATCCTGCAAGCCAAACAGTGGTGGGAGCAAACCGAACAAGAAGTCAAAAAAGAACGTTTGACACGCAAATATGCAGCGTTAGTGTCGGGTGCAGCCCTCGCTAATACGTTGGAAGCGAAAGCGTTATACAATGATAATAAGGTGAGTGCGGATTTTGACTATGTCGCACAATCTTACAACGTTATTCCTGATTCTGCTGTCAGCGTGACCGATGCGGAGATTGCCAAATTATACGCCGGTCGCAAAACGCAGTTCAAACAGACAGCTACGCAAGTCATTGATTTTATTGCAGTGAATGTGGCTCCAAATGACGCAGACGTCCAAGCGGTTGAAACGAAATTGACTGAAATCAAAAGCAAATTGGATTCGACGGTTCACATTGCTGAAATCGTGCGTGCCAATTCGGATATTCCTTATTTGGATGCCTATGTGGCGTATAAGGATTTGAATCCGGAAGCACAACAATTCGTGAGTCACAGTGCTGTGGGTGCTGTTGACGGTCCCGTTTTGACCGGTCGCACCTACAATGTCTATAAATTGGAAGGCGAGAAAGTTGCTCCCGATTCTGTGAAATTGGAATTGATCGGTTTACCGGCGATGATTGATCAAGCGCAATTCAAAACGCTGACTGACAGCTTGATACAAGTTGTGAAAGGCGGTACTTCATTTGCTGACATGGCAACAGTAGCCAGCGGCGGACAAACCAATGGCGATGCCGGTTGGGCAACCGAGGCGGCATTAGCAAGTAGTCCACAGTTTGGTACGCAATTTAAAGATGCTGTTTTCAACGCTCCTTTGAACACGCCGTTCGTAGTGCAAGCCGGAACAGGTTCGTTTTTGGTGCAAGTGGCTCAAAAAACAGCGCCTGTGAAAAAATACAAGCTGGCTAACATTCAGGTATTGGTGACGCCAAGTCAAGAAACGAAGATGAAAATCTACGACGGATTGAACAAGTTTTTGACCGACAACAAGACGGTTGACAAGTTGAAAGCCAATGCGGAAACGGCCGGTTATGCGATTCAAAAAGACGTGGAAGTGACGCCGGAGCAAGTGACTATTGCCGGCATCGAAGGCTCGCGTCAGGTGATTCAATGGGCATTCAACCACAAGAAAGGCGAAATTTCGGACATTAAAGAGTGTCAAGATGGCGACTATTTGGTGGTAGCAGGCGTAGAAAATGTTTTGAAAGACGGTTATCGCTCGTTGGAAGCAGTGAAACCACTTCTGCAACGCGAATTGCTCAATCAGAAAAAAGGCGAAAAATGGGTGGCCGACTTGAAAGCAAAAGGATATACCACGTTGGAACAATATGCCGAAGCCCTCAACGCCGTGCCTCAATCGGTGAAAGCGTTGGCATTTGGCACAAACAATATCACGGGGATTGGTCAGGAACCGGTCTTGAACGTGGTAGTTCCGAATGCGAAAGCTAATGTGATTACGGGTCCGGTTGCCGGGAAAAATCGCGGTTATGTGGTGGTGGTTACCAACAAAAACACGGAAGGTGCTTTTGATGCGACACAGGCTCTGCAACAAGCGCAAATGCAAAACGGCTATCGCATGTATCAAATCATGCAATCGCCCGACTTCTTGAAAGACGGCGTGAAAATTGAAAATAATTCTACACGCTTTTTCTAAATTATATTTGCCGGATATAATGGGGATATGATGGGGATATAATGGGGATATGATGGGGACATGATGGGGATATGATGGGGACATGATGGGCGACCGCAAGGGTCGCCCCTACGGTGGGCGGCTGTATGGTCGCCTTTATATTTATTTTTATGGAAACATTACTCGGAAAAACGCTCGGCGAATTGAAAACGTTGGTGAAGGAATTGGGAATGCCTAATTTCACTGCCAAACAGATTTTTGACTGGCTGTACAAAAAGAAAGTGTCGTCGATTGACGATATGACCAATATTTCGCAGAAACACCGCGAAGCCCTCATGAACATCGCCGTCATTGCGGACAAAGCTGTCGTTGCGGGCTTGACCCGCAACCCCCTCATCGGGCGAACAAACCCCATTCGGCAACAAAAATCTGCTGACGGCACTGTTAAATACCTCTTTCCATGTAGGGGATTGCGGGTCAAGCCCGCAATGACGGCGAAACAGAGCGAAGCCCACAACGCAATGACAGCGGAGCAGAGTGAGCAGAGCGAACGTGCCGTAGAAACGGTTTTTATCCCTGATAGAGAGCGTGCCACGCTCTGTGTATCGACGCAGGCGGGTTGTAAAATGAATTGTTTGTTTTGCATGACCGGCAAACAAGGTTTTAACGGACAACTCTCTGCCGGTGAAATCCTCAATCAAATTCTCTCCATCCCCGAAAACGACCGGTTGACCAATTTGGTTTTTATGGGCATGGGCGAACCGTTGGACAATACGGATGAAGTATTGAAAGTATTGGAGATTCTGACGTCGGAAGAAGGCTTTGCGTGGAGTCCGAAACGCATCACCGTGTCCTCAGTCGGCATTATTCCGGGATTGAAACGTCTGTTGGATGAAAGCAGGGTGCACGTAGCAATCAGCCTTCATTCGCCATTCCCACAAGAACGCCTCTCGCTGATGCCCATCGAAAAAGCGTATCCAATGTTGGACGTTTTGAATTTACTGTCGGACTATGATTTTGCGCATCAACGCCGTTTGTCGTTTGAATACATTTGTTTTGGCGGACTAAACGACACGCCCAAACATTCTGCTGCCTTGGCGCAACTCTTGCGTAGCATTCCTTATGCGCGTGTGAATTTGATTAACTACCATCAGACACCGGGCGTTGCCTTGCCGGCAAGCAATCCGCAAGCGATGGTCGTGTTTCGCGACTATCTCAATAGCAAAGGCATCATCTGCACCATTCGCAGTTCGCGTGGTGAAGACATTTTGGCAGCTTGTGGCATGCTTTCAACGAAAAACTAATTGCCTTGAACGGGTACGGACGCTCCTGTGAAAGGCATTTCCGGAAGTGCAACGACTAATTTTTTTCCGGCAGGAAATGCCGGAGAAACGACCCGCAGTTTGATCTCCGCAGCGCTTTGAGACGGGTCGGAACCATGTACTTTTATGTTGGCTGTTTCTTCATCTTTCAGGATTAAAGCACATCCTGTGTCGACTGTCAGCGTAAAATTGCCGTTGGTATAAGTAGCGGCTTTATAAAAAACCAATTCGGTGATTCCCAATGCTTTGTGTCGCACTGCCTGTACGGTATCGGAATTGACCACAATCTCGATAGTTGTTTTATCGTAGGCTTTTAATGCGGCAGCGTCAACGTTGGGCACCACGATATAAGCATAGTTGGCATTAGCCGGTTTGATGCCGTGATCAAACCAGAGGGTAAACACATCTTTTTTGACGGTATCACTTGCCTGGGACGTATTGATGGATTTCCACGTACCTGATTGTTCGTTGTTGGATAGTTTCAGATTTCCGCCTTCGGGAAAAACATAACCTATTTTATTGTGCCATACCCACTCCATGTTATCGGAAACGATGACATCGCCTTTCAACAGGGTTTGATTGACGGTGGTGTTAATCACTTCGGCTGCTGTGGATTGGATGTTTGCGCCCAAACAGACGACTTCATTGCCAAAAAAGAACCACGCTTTTTTTGCGCTTGTGTTGATACCATAATCCGGGTCGGTATAGGCAAAAGCCGTTACTCCATAGATGGAGTCGGATACGCCACCGGCAAACGTGCTTTTCCCATACGTTCCCCATGGGGCAGGCCGGGGGATAGATGTCCGTTGTGGCGCAGTTACGCCCGGTATTTTTGACCAATCCCAAGTGGGAAAGATGTCGAGGTATTCATCGCCGTCAATGACTATAGTCGTAGCGCCATCGGCCAAAAAATAGCCTTTCAAGCCTTCATCATTGCCGTTTTCGTTGCGATAGGTGCGTGTAGAAACCATACGCACATCGAAAGTGTATTCGGGAGAAGTATATAACGTGTAATCCGAACGATAATAATGCGTATGTTTTTTAGGGGTTTCTTTGAACGTATTGGTCACCAGCGATTGATTCAAGCCGCCTTTTCGTGTATTTCCTCGTCCCAACACGTTGTAAAGGAACCGGTTGCCCCGTATCATTCGCGCATATTCTTGTGTAAACCCATTCAAAATGGCCAATTTTTCGTCCGGAATGGCATAAGGAGTGCCTGCCGTATAAGTTACCATATTAGTCACCGCACGAATGTAACTTTGCCCGTAGCCTCCGGTATAGAATTGGGGACCGTGTTGTTGATACGAAAAATCGTTTTGTAACCCTTCGCCGGTGGTAAACGCTACGGGGAGATACACCTGCGTTGTTCCAAACTCCAAATCGTCTGCGTTTTCGGTTAAGCACGCGCGATAGACCCAGTGTGTGGCAATATCAATTTTATTGGCACCTGTGCCTAATGAGCCTGATTGATCGGGGCGACCGCCATCGGTTTTCATCCGGTTGAGCATGTTTGTTTCCAAGGACCGGTGCTCTTGTTTAGCTCCGGCACGCAGCAGAATCAGGATAATTCCGACCCGTTGCGGAGTGCCTATTTGTTGATAATACCAATTGGTGCTGGTAGGGTTTTTCGTGTGCCACAACTCCAGTGCCGCACTGATTTTAGTGTATAAATCAGGATTATCTTTGTAGGCAGAACCGGTTAAGGTATAAGCTAAAACCATATTTTTCACCCGGTTGAGGTGATTGATGGGTAGCCAACCGGTTTGCGCCCGGTTGGTGAGTGGGATGTCTGCCCAAGACCCATCGTCCTGAATGGTGGACAGTAAACCGGCTACCCTTGCATCAAGTGCCTTGATAGTGGTTACGTTCTCCCATTCGGATGCCTGTATGCGTTGCATGATGACGTCAAACGGATTTTTAGCAGCATCTTGGGCAAGCATCACGTCCTGTCCCACCAAAAGAACTGCGAACAAACTTAGAAAAAAGAGTTGTGTTTTCATGCGCCTTCAAGCCTTTCCTACTTGGACTGTGCGATCGTTCACCTTATTGACGATAGCATTAAACGGAGAGAAGTGCCTCCGATTGATACTGTAAAAGGTGGTCCCAGCAGGACTTGAACCTGCGACCAAATGATTATGAGTCATCTGCGCTAACCACTGCGCTATAGGACCGTGCTTTGCTAAGCGACCGCAAAGGTAATAAATAATTATGAATTATGAATTATGAATTATGAAAAAAATCATAATTCGCCTCCAAATTCCATCAAATATGCTTTGATGAAATCGTCGAGATCGCCATCCATCACGGCCTGTACGTTGGACGTCTGCCAATCGGTGCGATGATCTTTTACGCGACGGTCGTCAAACACGTACGACCGGATTTGCGACCCCCATTCGATTTTCTTTTTGCCCGCTTCAATGGCGGCAGACGCTTTGCGGCGGCGTTCCAATTCCAATTCGTAGAGTTGCGATTTCAACAAGCGGATCGCGTTATCTTTGTTGCCGAATTGCGAGCGTGATTCGGTGTTTTCAATCACAATTTCTTTCGCCTCGCCCGTGTCGGGGTCTTTGTATTTGTAGTGCAATCGCACGCCCGTTTCCACTTTATTGACGTTCTGTCCACCGGCGCCACTGGAGCGGAACGTGTCCCATGTGAGATCGCCCGGATTGACATCAATTTCGATGGTGTCGTCCACCAATGGCACAACGGAAACCGACGAGAAAGACGTCATTCGCTTGCCTTGCGCATTGTAGGGCGATACGCGCACCAACCGGTGCACACCGTTTTCGCTTTTCAGATAACCAAACGCGTAGTCGCCTTCCACTTGCATTGTAACGGTTTTGATGCCCGCATCATCGCCGTCTAACCAGTTGGTAACCGTCACTTTATAGCCTTTGCTTAGGCACCAGCGGTCGTACATCCGGTACAGCATTTCCGCCCAATCCTGGGCTTCTGTGCCGCCTGCACCCGCATTGATTTTCAACACCGCACCCAAATGATCTTCTTCCGAGCGCAACATATTTTTCATCTCGAGGTTTTCGAGCAATGCAATCGCCGTTTTATAAGCCTCATCCACTTCTTCTTCGCTGGTGATGCCCTCTTTGTTGAAGTCAAAAGACAGCTGCAACTCTTCGGTCGCCGATTTAACGGCATTGTAAGCCACAATCCACGACTTGATGCCGCGAACAACCTTCATTTGCGCTTCTGCCCGTTGAGCATCTTCCCAAAAATCGGGTGCTTGCGTGCGCAATTCCTCTTCTTCCAATTGAATCGTTTTCGCATCAATGTCGAGGTAGCCCCTCAACGCAGATTCACGCGCCAAAACGGCTTGTAATTGGTCTGCAGTTATCATATTATTTTTTATTTGGGGACAAAGGTACGAAAAAATGTTGAAGCCGGCAACTACTAATCGTTCAATGATCCTACAAAGGCACAGCATTTTTTTCAACTATCCAAACATTTTTGAAATTATTCTAAAAAAATTTGGTAGTTTCAAAAAAAAGTCGTTCCTTTGCACTGTCATTCCCGCCTACGCGGGAATTCCATACTATAATATGAATAAAAATATAAAAATATAGGCGTATGATAAAATAATGTGTTAAAACACACATTGGGGGAAATATTCTGGTACTTGAAACATCGACAATTTCAACACAACCACGAATAAAATAGGAGGCTTTGTGCTATAAAGTGCGGGCATTCTCGTTTATTTGGTTGTGTGGGTAGTCGATGACCTCAAGTACCAATAAATCGAGTTTGCCTGCCCTCCTTTTATGTGTGTATGCGAATGAAAAAGGGCAAACAATTTGAATTAGAACTATTAATTTTAATTGTATAAGAAAATGAAAAAAAGAATGTTATTTTTAGTGGTTGCCACATTATTGGTAACAGGGCAAAACATGTTTTGCCCCTACACAGTTTCTGCCCAGGTAGCAATTGGGAGTGCAACTGATTCGATTACGCCCGGCGCACTTCTGGATTTATCACAGGCCACTGATGCCGGCGGCTTGTTGTTACCCCAAATTGAGAGTGCAGACACACTTATTGAGGAGTTGAGAAAACCGGGGATGCTGGTTTACAACAAAACAGACGGCAAAGTTTACACTTACACAGGCTCTTTCTGGAGTGCCGGCGGTTCCGGCAATGGAGGAAATGGTCCGCTTCCTGAAACTATCAGTGTTTCTGCTAATCCGAGTGGTGCAGTACAGGTGGATGAAACACAAACTCTAACAGCAACTGTCCTGCCTGTCAATGCCGGTTGGACAACTGTCAACTGGGGTGGTAATGTGCCAAGTGTCGCTCTGGTTGATGCTGTCGATGGTAGTCCTAATACAGCTACAGTCACCGGCATACATAACGGTACAACTACTGTCACCGCGTCAGTGGATGGAATTTCGAGTGCGCCGTTTACTATTGTGGTGGGCATTCCGGCAACCGGTGTTTCTATTACCGGAGCTACTTCTCCTGCAAATTTAGCAGTTGGTGGTAAAACCTTGCAATTGGATTATTCTATCACGCCAAGCAATTCTACCGATGCAGTTACTTGGCATTCCTCTGACGAAACAGTCGCTACCATAGACAATACCGGTTTAGTTATCTCCTCGGAAGCGACTACAGGTTCTACTACTATCACAGCGAAAGCCGGCAACATCACTTCTGATCCGTTCGTTGTCAATGTGGTTACTTGTGGTAGTTCAGTAATGGGCATGTCGGGTAATTTATATCCGACCGGCAGTTACCCCTATATTCAAACCGGCTTGAAAAACTTGTGTTGGACGCTTGCTAATCTTAAGGAAGCTGGACAAACCGATACCAACTACCCTGGAAAAACAGAAGATCGTGGTTATTATTATCACTGGACATTAGCGCTACAATCGGGTCCGGATTTTTGTAGAAACGGATTGGGCACCGACTGGCGTATCCCAACGGCGACCGATTGGAGTTTGCTAACTTCAAGCGCTGCCCAGCTCTCGACTATCGATGCAAACGCATGGATTTCGGCACCAGCTTCGTTGGCCGGACAAGCAACAGGATCACATAATTTCAACTCATGGGATGACGTCGGTGCGTGGTGTGCTACAGGAGCGGGGATGCTCGCCCCGGTTTACACGAAAGGCGGTACCAAACCAGGATGGGGCAGCTGGACAACCGGCGAAGGGTGGTTTAGTGTGCGGTGCGTGCGGAATTTGTAATAAAATCACCGAGATATCATCTTTCCTTTTCATTTTTTTGAAAAAGATTTGGTAGATTCAAAAAAGATGATTAACTTCGCATAAATTCTGAACAGACATGGCGTTGTCTGTTGAAAAGGACATTTTGGGTTAAACGATAAGTGTTTAAGATATTACTTTGCGTTAGAAAATCACCAATTTTCAATATACTACAAAGTGATAGACAACAAATGCTTGCGTTCTTCGTTTGTATACAATAAAATTAAATACAACCAAGGGCGCAGGGCTGTTGTTTATTTGTAGTATGGGTGTTTGGTGATACCTCTAACGCAGATAGATTAATGGTTCCTGTGCCCTTTTTATGTTTAAACTTGCCGACCGAAAGGAATACGGGAGGCAAAAAAAATGATTACTACCAGCCCCCCCAACCCCCCTCAAGGGGGAGATGGTTGGCATACCTACGGCATGCAGGAATGGTAGACGAGCATTGTTTTCTACCGAGCTACCATTCCTAACGGAATGGAGAGAACAAACAAATTAAATTTATAAAATTACAAACAAATGAAAAACAATAATTTAAAAAGAGTACGGATGGGATTGCGGGTCAAGCCCGCAATGACGCCATCATCAGTGCGGGTCAAGTCCGCAATGACATCATCATTGGGGCGGATCTGCTCCGCAATGACATCATCACCGGTGCGGATTACATCCGGGATGACACTGTGCGCGATAATTGGCTTGTTGGTAATTTGGCTTAGCACGCTAAGCCCCTACACGGCAAACGCACAGATTTCAATTGGTAGTGTGAACGATTCCGTCACAGTGGCCACTGTGCTGGATTTAAGCCAAGGCTCCGGCGGATTGCTTTTGCCGCAAGTGACGGACACAATTGATGCTACGCGCACAGCCGGCATGATGGTGTTCAGCCTGGCTGACAACAAAGTCTATACCTACAATGGTGTTACTTCGACGTGGGCGGCTTTTTAAAAGGCTCAGGCAGAATGTTTAAAAGGCTGAAAGCCTGACATATCCTAGCCCAGGGCATCGCCCTGGGAAATGATAAGGATCATGTTATTGCGCCCTGAAAGGGCAAGATATGCCGGACTTTCAGCCCGCCCATAACTGTATCGGCAGTATTCCCCAGGCGTTGCCAGGGGCTGGGATATGAAGCCTTTTCAGGGCTTAGACTATCGAGAAAGAGAACCCGCACGGGTTTTTGTACATAGTTTCGTTTCGTTTTTCCGGTGCGGGTCTCTTTCTTTTTTTTAATTCCCGGAAACCTCGTTACTCGATTTTTTTTCGTTTCGTTTCATTTTTATTGAGTAATGAGGTGGATGGGGATTAATAGATTTAGGCGTGACCGGTTTTATTTTTTCTGGATTGTGAACAAAAATTCCAAGCCACCTTCGGCCCGGTGTTTGGCTACAATATTGCCGTGGTGAAAGGTGATGGCATCTTTGGCGATGGGGAGTCCCAGTCCGGAGCCACCCTGATCGCGTGTGCGACCTTCTGAGGCACGGTAAAAGCGTTCAAAAATGCTGTTGACGTATTGCTCTTCAACCCCTTTGCCATTATCGGCAAACGAAAAATAATAGTAATCAGCATCGTCCAAGTAGTTATTGATGGTGATGGTCGTGCCTTTTCCGGCATATTTGAGGGCATTCGACATCAAGTTCCAAAAAATGGAGTGTAACAACGTGTGATTGCCTTGTACGACCACATCTTTCGCCATCAACACAATCACCTTACTCTCGTTTTTGGCAATGGCATCCTTAGATTCTATGTTAATCAATTCGTGAAGTAAATCGTAGATATTAACCGGCTCCAACGTAAATTGCTGAGGTGCATCGTTGGTTTTCGACAGCAACGTAATGTTTTGGATGATGTCCGACAAGCGCGTCAGCTGTTTGTAGGCACGCTGAATAAATTCGTTGCGTTTTTGAGGATCCATATTTTCGTGCTCGGTCAAGGTTTCAAAATAGCCTTGCAAACTCGCAACAGGCGTTCGCAGTTCGTGCGCAATGTTGTTCGTCATTTTGGCTCGATCCAAATTATTTCGCTCGGCTTCGGAAATGTCGCGAATGGTAATCTCAAAACTTTTATCTTCAAAAACAATTGTCTGCACCATAAAATGACCGCCGTTGGAATCAATTTGGTAAGTAAAAATATTTTGTTGTTGCGGATCTTTGATAAATTTCACTGCATTTTCAAACAGTGAACTTTGGAATAAGCTACTGACATCGAACGTGGGTTGGCTCAAGATCACATTCAAAAACTGAATGAAATGCGAGTTAGTATACAGATTTTCAAACGTTGCACTGAAAAACGCAATGCCCTCTGCAGAATATTGAAAATGTTGCAAGAGTTTGTCCTGTTCCATCTGAATGTCTTGATGATTTTGTTCTAATTGGCTGCAAATCGCCTTGATCATGTTGTGAATTTCAGCCACTTCTTTATTTAGAAATGGGACATGATTGGGAAACCGTTTGTCGCGTTGATAACACATCAAACTGTATTTCAATCCTTTAAGCGATTGGCGCAAATTGTAATAAATAAAACACAACAACCCCAATGCTAACACGAGTGCTACCGAAAGCAGAACAATATAGAAATACATCTTATCCATTTTCAATCGTCATATTTGTTAATCTGTATGTGGTCATTGAAAAGATAACCATAACCCGTCCGATTTTTGATGTAGGCACCATAGTGATTGAGTTTTTTCCGTAAACGTGCCACATGTACATCCACCGTTCGCGCTAATACATACGTTTCATCCTTCCAGACTTCATGTAAAATGTCTTCACGCGAAAACAATTTTTGCGGATGCCGTATAAAAAGAGCTAAAATGTCAAACTCTTTGGGCGTAAGTAACACTTTCTTTCCACGTATCTCCAATGTTTTGTGGAGCAAGTGGAGCGTCAAGTCGCCGACTACAATGGTCGTTTCCTCTGCTACTTTTGGACCGGACTGTTCGCTGCGCCGTGTAATGGCTTTGACGCGAGCAATCACTTCTTTAATCTTAAATGGTTTTTTAATGTAATCATCCGCTCCCACTGAAAAACCGGTCAACAAGTCGTTTTCGTCTTCCCGTGCAGTCAAAAAGATGATCGGGACGTGATTCCCCTGTTTGCGAATCACTCCTGCCACATGAAAACCCGACATGCCGCCAAGCATCACGTCTAAAATAATTAACTTGTGCTCAGGGCACAGTTTTTCCAACCCTTCTTCTCCCGACGAGGCAGTATCGATTATAAACCCTTCATTTTCAAGGTTAAACTTCAGAATTTCTCGAATGTCCTCCTCATCGTCAATAATTAGTAATTTTACCTGCTCCATTCCATATTTGTTAATCCGATACAAAAATAGGTCTGGTTGGGGAAAAATCCATCATTTTTTTGTTAAGTTTTTGTTAAGAATTTAGTTTGCTGCCCGTAATCGTGCAATTTATTGTATTCCCAATACAATAAAATAGCTGACAAAAGCACTGATATAAAGTCAGATACGGTCATGCTAGTCCAAACTCCGGTGATTCCCCAGTAGTTTGGAAAAATAAGCAAAAACGGAATCAAAAACAACACTTGACGTGTCATCGCAAGAAAAATAGATTTTTCCGATTTGCCAATACTCTGAAAAAATGCGGAAGTTACCATCTGAAAACCAACCAAAGGATAGATTGCAAACACCCACCGAAGTCCGGGCACCGCAATCGCCACCAAATTTTCTTCCGTCGTGAAAAGCGCAGCCACCATGTGTGGAAACAGTTCGACAACCAAAAAGCCAACTACCATGATGGCACTTGCCCACAAAACGGCTCGCCGAAGCACTTTCAGTACGCGATCGTTGAGTCTCGCCCCATAATTATAGCCGGCAATGGGTTGCATACCTTGATTAACGCCCATCACGATCATTACAAACAAAAAGGCCACGCGATTCACAATCCCGTAAGCACCTACCGCCAAGTCGCCACCGTATTTGAGCAACTGCCGGTTGATGATAATCACGATCAAACAACTCGCTGCATTCATTAGAAACGGTGACAGTCCAATCGACAGCGACGGCCACACAATCGATCCCTTTAATTTATAGATCCCTTTTTTCCAGCGAATAAACGAGTCTTTATTATTAAACAGGTGAATTTGCCAACAAAGTACCAGCACTTGCGAAATAATTGTCGCAAAAGCCGAACCCTGAATGCCCCAATGAAAGCGAAAAATAAACAGCGGGTTCAGTACTAAATTAATCAATACCGTGAAAATTGTTGCCATCATGGCTTTTTGCGGATGTCCTGCCGAACGAAGCAAAGCATTCAGCCCAAAATACATGTGTGTCACCACATTACCCAACAAAATAATGACCATGAAATCGTAGGCATAAGGTAGCGTGTCGGCACTTGCACCGAAAAATTCCAAAATAGGACCAAGATAAAAAAGTGCCGGAATCGAAAATAAAACGCCCATGAGCAGATTTAGCGTCAGGGTATTGCCTAATATATCGTTGGCAGCACTATAATTTTTTTGTCCCATGCGAATCGACAGCAAACTGGAAGCTCCCACGCCCACGAGCGAGCCGAAAGCTGCGCCCAAATTCATCAACGGAAACGTGATTGCCAAGCCCGAAAGTGCCAATGGACCCACGCCATGACCAATAAAGATACTGTCTGTAATATTATATAACGAAGAGGCTGTCATCGCAATAATGGCAGGTAAAGCATATTGCGTCAGTAGTTTACCCACATTTTCGGTGCCTAAATTTATAGGTGTATTATCATTTTTCATGCCGCAAAGGTACAAAAAAAATTGCGGATAATAGTTTTTAAACTATAAAAATACTGAAATTGACAGCGCCGTAGATGCGGCGTTGGGCGAAGTGGGGTAGGGCGGAGAAATCGTATTCTTTGGGGTGCTCCATCACAAAAACGCCGTTTTCGCGCAGGAGATTTTTGGAGAGGATGAGTTCGGGAATTTTGTCCAAGTCTTTTAAGGCATAGGGCGGGTCGGCAAAAATAAAGTCAAACTGCTGATTGGTGGTTGCCAGAAAGCGAAACACATCGGTTTTGATTGGTTTCAACGCAGGACCGGTTAGCATTGCCTGAACCTTTTTGATGAAAGCGTAGTGTGCTGCGTCTTGTTCCACGCAAACCACTTCTTGGCAGCCGCGAGAAAGCAGTTCAAAACTGATGCTGCCTGTTCCTGAAAATAAATCCAAAGCGGTCGCTTCCTCCAAATCAATGAGATTGGTCAGCACGTTAAACAGATTTTCTTTGGCAAAATCTGTTGTAGGTCGTGCCTTAAAGTTTTTTGGCACTTCAAAACGTCTGCTTTTATATTTTCCGCTGATAATTCGCACTTTTTTTTAGTTATGAGTTATGACTGATGAGTTAGAGATTTTGAAACCAATTGTCGATGGGATTACTGATGCCGTCGAAATCTATAGTTTGTTGAAACAGTGTCGCCAGTGGGATATAATTGTCGACCAATGACGCAATAAAAACCACGAATGTGAACACAAACAGACTCGCTGTCCATTTTCGAATTGATAATGTAAAATAGTGTGCCACCAGCAGCGAGACAGGAATATAGGTGATCAATCGCCAACTGTAGCCGGTGGTTGTTTGCAGCACAAAAAAGCAAACGACGACAATCACAAAAAGATATAAATAGCTTAACGTGGTGATGGCACGTACTTTTTCAGAGATACCGGACATGAAAATTTTACCACCTGCCAGAATAAATAAAAACATCAAATAGCCGGCAATCACCCATTCGCGCAGGTTGAAAATCGAAAAATCAAGGTTCCATTCCGTATCAAAAGTGGGTAGAGCGTCAACAAAAATCGTTAGGTTATTTTGAACAATACCCCAAGTAAATATCAAAAAATAAATCAGCACAAAACCCATCCAGGAGGCAAAAAAACTCCGCACATTCAGGCTTTTGAATTGATACATCCCGAGCCAAAACAACGGAAGAAAATACAGTATAGGCGTCCACAGAAAGCTCCCCAAGGTGAGTAAAATGGAGATATTAAGCGCATTCATTTGCGATTTGGAGCGTTGGTAGGTTGCAAAAAGAGCATAAAAACACAGTAAAATAATCAATGACATCAAACTGCCTAACCAGTCGTCAAAATAGCGTGGCGTCGTGCCTACAAACAGCAGATAGAGGTGTGCCGGTAACAACGTTCGCTGCCGGATCACCAAGAAAACCTGTGTCAGCGACAACAACAAGGCGGCACTGGTGATTTGAATGCCGGTTGCAGCCCACAATTGCCACGACAGCCAGTCTTCCGACAGCACCAAGCGCACCGTCAAGAAAATGACCACTGTCAAAACGAGTGGCGTACGTTCGGTAATAAAGTCTTTTTGTAATCTTCTTATATCCATTCTTTTAGAGTTTAGAGTGTAGAGTTTAGAGTGTAGTTATTAGAGTGTAGAGTGTAGAGTTTAGAGTGTAGTTATTAGAGTGTAGAGTATAGATAGAACAAGTATTTTAACTACACTCTAAACTCTAAACTCTAAACTCTATTCCGATGTCTTTGCGATAATATTTTCCTTCAAAATCTATTAGTTCGGTGTTTGCAAAAGACTGATTTAGGGCCTCTTGTATCGTGTTTCCTGTCGAACTGACGGCAATCACGCGTCCGCCGTTGGTCACGATTTCGTTTCCTTTTTTTGCGGTGCCTGCATGAAAAATCAGGCTGTTTTTGACTTTATCTAAGCCCGTGATGGGTTTCCCTTTGGCATAATCGCCCGGATAACCACCTGAAACCAGCATCACGGTGGTCACGGTGCGTGGGTCGGTCTTCAGGTCTTTTTCTGCCAAATTTCCGTGTGCAACCCCTTGCAATAACTCCACTAAATCCGATTGAATGCGAGGCATCACCACTTCCGTTTCGGGATCGCCCATGCGGCAGTTGTATTCGATAACCACCGGTTCGCCGTCCACTTTAATCAGTCCGGCGAAGATAAATCCTTTATACTCAATGTTTTCCGCTTTCAACCCTTCGACCGTCGGAATCACAATGCGTTCTTCCACTTGTTTCATAAACGCCTTATCTGCGAATGGAACCGGACTCACAGCGCCCATACCGCCGGTATTCAGACCTGTGTCGCCTTCACCAATGCGTTTGTAATCTTTGGCTTCCGGCAAGATTTTGTAGTTCGTGCCGTCGGTCAGCACAAACACCGAACATTCGATGCCTGACAGAAATTCTTCGATCACCACCGTTTCGCTCGCTTTGCCGAAACTGCCGCCCAACATCGCTTCGAGTTCACGAATAGCTTCCTCTAAGTCGTTGATAATCAGCACGCCTTTTCCGGCAGCCAAGCCGTCGGCTTTCAGCACATAAGGAGCGGTTAAGCGTTTCAGAAAGTTTACGCCTTCGGACACATTCGCCTTTGTTACGCTTAAATAGCGTGCCGTCGGTATCTTGTGGCGCATCATAAATGCTTTTGCAAAATCTTTGCTGCCTTCCAATTGTGCGCCGGTTTTTGACGGTCCAATCACCGGAATAGTCTTCAGAGCAGTGTCATTTTTGAAAAAATCGTAAATACCGAGCACCAACGGATCTTCAGGACCCACGACCACCATGCCGATTTCATTCGTCAGCACAAAATTTTTCAAAGCTTCAAAATCGGTTGTCGCAATCGGCACATTCGTGCCTACAGTTGCCGTACCGGCATTGCCCGGTGCAATAAACAGATAATCCGTTTGCGGACTTTGCGCCAATTTCCAAGCCAAAGCATGCTCTCGCCCTCCCGATCCCAATAGTAAGATATTCATATCACTTTATTTTAATCGCAAAGGTACGAAATTTTCCCAACAAAACAACCTCAGCAGAAAAAATGACACAGAATAAAACTCAACCGGTGTAAAAAAACAACTCTCAATATGATTGAGAGTTATTTTTAACCACGTTTCGTCGCTCGACCGTTCTATCCTCCTCGCAGGATTAAGTCGACTTACCCTGCAGTTGAGTAGAACCATCTGTCGCTAACGCTCGAATTTTTTACATCTAAAAATCGCTTCAAATAGTTAAATCATTAATATTTCAAGTGTATCAAATTGGTTTCACGCATCGCACGTTTTGAGAACTAGTCTTCAAAGCGGTTGAGTTGAGGCAGTTATTGTCTTTCATCATAATCGTCATAAAGTCATCATAATCCGACACGGTCGACGACCAATAACCAACCGGATATAATGCGAAACCCGACACCCCCGAATGACACGCGGCCATTATTTCCGATAACGTAGGCAAGCGAAACCCGCCAGAGCATGATGCGTTGGCAAAGGTAGAGGTTGTGGTGGTATTGCTCCAGCATAATGTACCCTGGAGCTCGCCGTCGCAGGTTCGACCTTCACGAGTAACCGTGAACGAAGCAGAATAGGCAGTGTTGCCGGAGGCCTTTGCTGTTATAGTAGCCGAGCCGGCGGCGGTACCGACACTGGCAGCTGGAACGGTAATCGTGATGCTTGTCCCGGACGCACTGCTCGAAGTCGAAACAGTGGCAACCGCCGTGTTGCTGCTACTCCACGTTACATTTGTATTACTGGCGTTTGACGGACTTACCGTAGCATAGCGGGTGGTTGCGCCACCCGTATACGGTGCCGCATACGTCGCGGTACTGCTTAATGTTATGCCCGATACAGGTGGAGGACATGCCGCCGTTCCGTTGGATGTAGCGGTAAAAGATGCAACAATGCCGCTGTTTGCAGCAGAACGGGCGTAGATCGTAGCACTTGCAGCGGCAATGCCACACGCAGAGCCACGGTTGACCAAGGTGAT
>JAISKM010000095.1 GCA_031261285.1 Candidatus Symbiothrix sp.
GTTGAATGAACTGGCGAATATCATTCGCCGGGACGACTTGAACGGAAACGCCGTATATGTCTGGGATAAATCAACCACTTTTGATGATGTAACTCTTTACCGGGATAGCGAAGGCGCAAGCGAAGAGTATAAATTTGCTTTTCAATCTATCACAGATGATTACAGCAGTGTATTTGCCACCCCGCCGATGATGTCGCTTAAAAGAGCTAAAAAACTAACGATTACGCCTATTGACAACAGCGACATTGAAGTGGTGGAACGTTATGCAACTGAGCCTTACGAAATCACCTGGCGCGGTTTGCTTATCGACATGGAAAATCACGAGTTTCCACTCGAAAAAATGGAACAACTAAACAAAATTTTTGAATTTAACGGTGTATGGAACGTGGCAAGTGAAATCTTGCAGGCGGTTGGTGTCGAATCCGTTTTTATAAAGGACATATCGTTTGACTTTGTAGAGGGTTATGAAGATACCATTTCCTATGTGATGACTACACGAGCCATACGCCCCTTGGAGTATCAATTAATAAACGAGTAAAAAAACATGAAACGATTTATTTTTTTAATGAGCATCTGTATGATTGCATTTTTGAACATGAACACTCAAGTGACTTTGGGAAATGTGCGACTGAAAAACGTGTCGCAATTTGAAATCAGTGAAAATATTTTGGAGATGTCGAACACCGCCAAGATTATCATTCCGCGCAATTATGCGCTATTGAAAGACAAGCCTATTTTGGAGCAGTTTAAAGTGGGTGACAAAGTGACTATTGAAGCTGGGTATAACGAAAAATTGCATACCGAATTTATCGGCTACGTCAAAGAGATAGATAGCGATATTCCTTTGGTCATTAACTGCGAGGACGAAACATTCTTATTGAGGCGAAGCAATTACATAAAATCATACAGAGACGCTACGCTTGAACAAATACTTACCGACATTATTCCCGCTGATTTATTGTCGTTCCGATGTGATGACGTACATATCGGCAAATATCAGATAGACAACGCGAGCGGTTTTGCCGTGTTGCAAGATTTGATGAAAAATTACGGTCTATACAGTAGCATTCAAAATGGAGTCTTAAAGGTAGGATTGGCTTATGATTTTGGAGCGGACGCAATCGAACACAAATACATAATCGGTAAGAACGTGAAAAAGAACGAACTGAAATATAAGCGAAAAGAAGATGTCAAGGTAAGGGTAAAAGTTTCGGCTAAAAATGCAAACGGAAAATACTCACCGGTAGTAATTGTTGGAGACAAAGAAAGTGAAGCATCCGAAATGGGATTGAATCTTCCCGGTCCAATGCAAGAATATGAATTAAGCGATATAGCCAATGGAATTTTGAAAAAAATAAAATTTGACGGTTATACCGGAAGTATAACCGGCTTTGGTAGTCCGCGAACACATGCCGGCGATGCGCTTGCTGTTATTGATGAATTAGAGCCGGGCAGACGTTATCGGGATGGAAAGTACCTGATTGAAAAAGTTGACATCTCCTATAACGAACCGTCCGGATTCAGCCGGCAAAACACATTGAGTTATAAAATCGAAAATACGGCTCAAAACGCATAGTTTCCGGTCGATTGAGGCAACTCTTCGGTTTTTGAAATAAAATTGATTACAAACGATTTTAAAGGGGTTTTAAAGTATATATGGGAGCATTGGAACAGGCAGTACAATGGGCAATGAGGTCGCAGGCTGACCGGATGCAAATAAAGCAAATCATTTCCGGCACTGCAACAAATGTGGGTGAAACAACCTGCGATGTAGAACGTGAAGGCGCTCCCGTTATTTACGATGTTCGGTTGAATGCCATTGATGACAACCTTGAAAGTTTTGTAACGATATATCCACAGACGGGTAGTTTTGTTTTGGTCGGCATTGTTGAAAACATGAATACAGAAGCGGTGGTACTGCGATGTTCGGAGGTTGAGAAAGTAAAAGTAAAAATAGGAGAACAAAGATTCATAGTTGACAAGGACGGTTTTGTTTTCAATGAAGGGAACAACAAGGGCCTGCTAAAATTGGATGCAGTAATTAGTTGGATGGGTAAGGTTTATGCCGACCTGCAAACTTTGAAAACGCAACTTTCCACATGGACGGTTACAGGAAATGGTGCACCGCTCGGACTCGTTTTTAACCCAACAACACCTAACGCCTCCGCAAACGCATTTGAGGACACAAATATTAAACACTGATGAAAGGTATTTTATTAGACGAAACGGGCGATTTGCAGATTAAGCCGATACGCGAAAACGGTTTGATTACATCGGGTTTGGTTATAGGAAACAACGACTATCAGTGTGTTAGGTTGGTGATTGAAGCGCAAAAAGGCGAATTTAAAGAGGTGCCAACGGTCGGATTCGGCATCGACAATTATCTGAAATCGCCGATTGACATCAAACAAAAATTTGTCAACGAACTGACAAAGGAATTAAAATCAGTCGGGTTCAAAAGTCCGAAAGTAACAGTAGGTAAAACATTATTGGATTTTGAAGTAAATATTTAGTCATGAGAAAAATTAACGAAATCATCGTGCATTGCACAGCCACCCCGGAAGGCAGGAATGTCACAGTTGCCGAAGTGGATAAATGGCATCGCGCCCGCGGATTTAATGGAATCGGCTATCATTATTTGATTGGATTGGACGGTACGGTTTTGAAAGGTAGAGATATTGAACTGGTTGGCGCTCATTGTTTAAATCACAACGCAAACAGCATAGGCGTGTGTTATGTCGGTGGTTTGGCTTTGGATGGAAAGACAGCCAAAGACACCCGAACAATTGCACAGCGGAACGCCTTAAAATCGCTTTTAAAAGATTTGAAAACCAAGTACCCGGGCGCAACCATTCACGGGCACCGGGAGTATGCCAACAAGGCGTGCCCCTGTTTTGATGCAAAAAACGAATATAAAGACTTATAATCATGGACTGGACAACATTACTTTCAATCCTGCTACCTGCAATT
>JAISKM010000103.1 GCA_031261285.1 Candidatus Symbiothrix sp.
GGGCTTTCAGCCCGCAAACGGGATGGATGTTCATCATCCCTATCACCCCAGGCGATGCCTGGGGCTAGGATCTATTACCCTTTCAGGGTAACAACATACCAAGTAGGCTGAAAGCCTTATATAACCTAGCCCAACGGCAACGCCTTGGGTAACGTAATGATCACCGGCAACGCCTTGGGTAACGTGACGGTCAATGGCAACGCCTTGGGTAACGTAATGATCACCGGCAACGCCTTGGGTAAATGTAATGATCACCGGCAACTTGATAATGTGGTGGTAATGGCAACGTCTTGGGTAATAATTGGTTTAGAAAGAGCACCCGCACGGGTTTTTGTACATAGTTTCGTTTCGTTTTTCCCAAACGGGTCTCTTTCTTTTTTAGCCTGTCATTCAATCAAACAAATCACAGTTCAGACTATTTATTCAAAAAATAATACTAACTTTGCAAAAAAAATCGTCGCATGAAACACAATATCAATGTCATTCACGAAGTTATCCCCTTGTCGGACAAGGACTGCTTTCATATTGTTGACCGGCATAAAACGGAATTTACCTATCCGATTCATTCGCACGAAGAATTTGAGCTGAATTTTGTGGCGCATGCTCCGGGCGTGAAGCGGATTGTCGGTGATTCGAGGGAAGTTATTGGCGAATATGACTTGGTGCTGATTGGCGGCAGAGATTTGGAACATGTGTGGGAACAACATGAATGCGTGGCCAAGGATATTCGTGAGATTACTATTCAATTTTCTGCCGACCTGTTTTCTGCTGCCTTTTTGGAGAAAATTCAGTTTCATACCATCCGGAAAATGCTTTTGAATGCCAAAAAAGGCATTGCATTTCCGATGCCTGCCATCTTGAATGTGTATCATTTGCTGGATACTTTAGCGTCGAAAGAAGGGTTTGATGCTTTTTTGATTTTCTTTCAAATTTTGAATCAATTGTCCCTCTACAACGACGAAGCCAAGCTATTGTCCAGTTCGTCCTTTGCCAAAATTGATGTGCAATCAGACAGCCGGCGCATCCGGAAAACTCAAAAATTCATCAACGAACATTGGAGAGAAGAGATTCGATTGGAGCAGTTGGCAAATTTGGTTGGCATGACACCTCCGGCTTTCAGCCGTTTTTTCAAACTGAGTACAGGTAAAACACTCTCGAATTACATCATCGACATTCGCTTGGGCAATGCTTCTCGCCTCTTGGTTGACACCACCATGTCTATTTCAGAGGTCTGTTATGAAAGCGGATTCAACAATCTATCCAATTTTAATCGTATTTTTAAGAATAAAAAAGAATGTTCGCCAAAGGAATTTCGGGAGAATTACAGAAAGACGAAGGTAGTAATTTGATTGTTAAAATAGTATCATTATTTCAAAGCAAATTCCTCGTTTGCAACCGTCTGTTCAAGCAATAAATGACCTCTTTTAGTTTAATTCGTCCATTGTAGCCTTACTAAAAGTGTTGATATTAGATAATAAAGTATCATTATTAACCAAAATATGTCCGTAAATTTGCACATTAAGAAAACACAAACTTGTTAATTTTAAATTTATGAATAAATTATTTCTATTTTTATTCCTGTTTTGTGCAATTCCATGTATGGCTTTTGCGCAGAGTGTACAAGTATCAGGAACAGTCCTGGATGCCGATGGGGAAATTATTGGCGCCAGCGTTGTCGAGAAAGGCAAGCCTGGTAACGGAACTTCAACCGATGTGAATGGGCATTACTCACTGAATGTCCCCTCTAATGCCACATTGGTAGTGTCTTATCTTGGGTATACCACTCAAGAAGTGCCGGTCAATGGCAGGACGAGTATCAACATCACGTTAAAAACAGATGAAAAACTGCTTGATGAAGTGGTGGTGGTCGGTTACGGCACGATGAAGAAATCCGATTTGACGGGTTCGGTATCCTCTCTTTCGGGCGATCGCTTGAAAGAATCTATCGTGACAAACGTCGATCAACTGCTTCAAGGACGTGTAGCGGGTGTGCAACTGCAAGCCAACTCCGGTGCGCCGGGTGCTGCGAACTCTATCCGTATTCGCGGAGCAAGTTCTATCAACAACTCCAACGAGCCGCTCTATATTATAGATGGTATTCCGGTGAGTGGTGCAGGTGCTTCTTCTGCCGGATTCGACTGGTCAGGAGGTTCTAACGGTCAAAACATGGTGAATCCATTAGCGTCGATTGCGCCCAGCGACATTGTGTCGATGGACGTTTTGAAAGATGCTTCGGCCACCGCTATTTATGGTGCTGCCGGTGCCAATGGTGTGGTTATGGTGACAACCAAACGCGGGAGCAAAGGTAAAAATAATATCACTTATGATGGTTATGCTGCATTGCAAGTGCGTGCAGGAAAACTGGATATGATGAATTTGCGCGATTTTGGCACTTACCAACGACAACTTTACGATGAAGGTTTGGTACCGAATGTGGATCAAGCTTATTTGGATCCTTCTTTATTAGGTAAAGGGACGGATTGGCAAGACGCCGTAACCAAAGACGCCTGGATGCAAAATCATAATCTTTCCCTCACAGGAGGTACGGATAAAACCCAGTATGCATTTTCTTTGGGTTACACCAACCAAGATGGTATGTTGCTCAACTCCGGTTTTGAACGCTATAACGGACGTATGAATCTTGACAATGAATTTAATAAATACATTAAGGCGGGTGCCTCGCTTTCTTATTCGCGCACGGATGAGAAAATTATCAACAACGATGGTATCAACGGCGTCGTGATGCAGGCCGCATTGATGTCGCCTTCTGTGCCGGTTTATGATTTTGACGGCAATTATGCCGGTCCTGAAACGGTTAATGGCTCTTCGCTTTACAATCCGGTTGCATTGACGAAAGATCAAATCAACACGCTGTTCCGGTCACGTGTTATGGGTAATGTGTACGCTCAAATTACCTTTACCCCCTACCTGAATTTCCGTACCGAAGTAGGCATTGATGCCTCAGACAATGTAGGTAAAGGTTTCAAACCAAGCTATGAATATGGTTTGTTGAAAAACAACAACACGATGATTATGCAACGTGAAGAACACAGCTTGTATTGGATTTGGAAAAATTATGCCACGTGGAATCAAAGTTTTGACAAGCATAACATTAATTTCATGCTTGGTACGGAAACATCCAAATCTGCTTGGGAAGGCACTCAGATCATCAAAGACCAATTGTCGTCCAATGACATTCACGTGATTGGGGCGGATGGTGTTTTCAAATCAAACGACGGTTGGAAAGACGCTTCTACAACGGTTTCCGTTTTCGGACGTGCCAACTATAATTATGACAATCGTTACTTATTGACTGCAACTTTGCGTGGCGATGCTTCCTCTAAATTTGGGGTAAACCATCGTTGGGGCTATTTCCCTTCATTTGCTGCAGCATGGCGCATCACCGGCGAGGAATTTATGGAAAACACACAAGACTGGCTGTCTAACCTGAAACTTCGTTTGGGTTATGGACAAGTGGGTAATTCCAATATTAGCAATTATCTGTTCGGATCCACCATGCGAGCGTTCCAAGGCTGGGCAGGCACTGCTTACCGTATGGCTCACAATGCGAATCCCGATTTGAAATGGGAAGCATCGGAACAGTTCAATGGTGGTTTGGATATTGGTTTACTCAAAAATCGCATTGATTTGACCGTCGATGTTTATTACAAAACAACGAAAGACTTGTTGCTCCAGCCTTCTATTTCTCCTGTGCTTGGAGGTTCGGATTGGGCAGATATTCAGACTCCCTATATGAATATGGGTAAAGTGGACAACAAAGGGATTGACATCGCATTGAATACGCACAATATTGCTACTAAAAATTTTAATTGGCATTCTAATCTGGCGTTCTCGTTGAACCGCAACAAAGTGAAAGCATTGGATGATTTGAAAACGCCTTATTACGCCTCACTGGATTGGTATGCTGCTTTCCAAACCGTATCTATGATTACGGTAGGTCAACCGATTGGCGTATTCTACGGCTATCAAACCGACGGTTTATATAAAGATGCGGAAGATTTGAAAAATTCGCCCAAACCGGCAGGCATTGACATCCACCGCACGACAGGTGCATGGGTAGGCGATGTTAAATTCAAAGATTTGAGTGGTCCGGACGGCACGCCTGATGGTGTGATTGATGAATATGACCAAACAATTATTGGCGATCCGAATCCGGATTTCACATTTGGTTTCACGAACACATTCTCTTACAAGAATTGGGAATTGGGCATTGGTTTGACAGGTTCTTATGGCGCTGACATTTTGAATTATGTCCGCGTAAAAACCGAAGGTTTGATGTCGCAATGGGACAATCAGGCGGCTTCCGTATTGAACCGGGCTCAACTTGGCTATTATGACGGCGATAACACGAATGTATCAAGTCCGGACAATTCTTATATTAAGAACGCCGGCTACAATGCGAATATGCCCCGTTGGAGTGGCAATGACATCAATGGAAACAACCGCATGAGCGACCGTTGGATTGAAGACGGCAGCTATTTACGGATTCAAAACATCTCATTGGCTTATAATCTGCCACAAAGCTGGTTAAAAAAAGTTAAATTGGGGGGGGCAAAAATTTATGTCAATGCACAGAACGTTTACACTTTCACCAACTATTCCGGTTTGGATCCTGAAATTGGTTCCTACAACCAACAGGCAGGCTTGTCGAATGTGGATATGGGACGTTATCCTTCCCCGCGTGTATTTACTTTTGGTGCTAACATTACATTCTAACATTAAAGACATATAGATATGAAAAATATATTTAAAACAATTTGCTTTTCGTTTATGGTGTTGGCGACAATGTCCTGCGAAGATTTTTTGACGATCATTCCGGAAGATCAGCAGGTGCTGGAAACCTATTATACATCCGAAGAAGCAGTGAACGCTAATACGGCATCTCTTTACAATGGATTTGCCTGGCAGGATTTCGACATAAACTTTATGTGGATGGCCGGCGACGAGTTGTCCGGTGACTTGTGGTATACTTATGCTGAAGAAGGTCACTTTTATTACATGACTTTCAATAATGGAAATTCATTCCTTACGGCAGGCTGGAACGGTCTTTTCCGTGTCGTTTCCTATTGCAACAATATCATTAACGGCATGCCGGCTGCGGCAAGCAGCAATGGTATCTCGGAAATTGTTATCAACCGCGGTTTGGCTGAAGCGCGTTGTATTCGTGCAATTGCCTATTATTGGCTGACAGAATATTGGCAAGATGTGCCAATCATTACAAACAATAATATATCCGGTGATCAAGTCATCCGTCACAAACAGGCAAGCGTTTATGAATTTATTCGTCAGGATTTGGAATTTGCAAAAAATAATCTTTCTGCTACACCGTTCCAAGCCGGACGTGTTTCAAAATGGACAGCCATTGGCATGTTGGCGAAATTGCATTTGACGATGGCTTCACACTTGGAAGATGCTAATTCTGCGGCTAATTTTGCACAGGCAAAAGCGTATGCTGCCGACGTGATTAATAACAGTGGATTGAAAATCTCGGATACCGATTTGGCAACCTTGTTTTATCCGCAAGGCAACAATGGGACTGAATCTTTGTTTGCGATCCAATGTACAAGCAATGGTTATGGCTATGGTAATGCACGAAATGTGTCTCTCTCCCGTAATGTTTTGATTACTTTGGGTTCTTCGTGGGGAGCAGGCAAGGGTCCGACACTCAGTTTGCAAGAAGCCTTTGAAAATGGCGATTTGCGTCGTAAATTGACCTTTATGCGTGAAGGCGATGTCTATTCCAATCTTGCCGGTGGCGGTTACACGTATAATAACTTTTCCGAAGATGAATCCACGGAAACGTCTAACGAAATGTTGGCACACGTCCGAAAATATGTTGTTGGTGCGAATATCGATGCCGATGGCAAAGCCGGAGCCTCTGACCAAGATGCCGGCAACAATATTTATCTCTTGCGTTTGGCTGATGTTTACCTCTGTTATGTAGAGGCTTGTATGGGAGCCGGTTCGTCCACCTCCGACGGATTAGCGCTGGATGTGATGAAACAAATTCGCGCACGTGCCGGTTTGGGATTTGATGCAGCATCCGTTACCTACGACCAGTTGATTAAGGAACGTCGCGTGGAATTTGCGTTCGAAAGTGTCAACTTCTTCGACATCAAACGCATGAGCTATCGTGACACGGACAAAGCATTGGCTTATTTGACCAATATGCACCGTGAACGTCAGTATGTTTCCAATGGCAATTATACTTGGCAAGAACGTAATGCGAGCAATGCTTATCACGGAGGTTTCACGCCCATTCATCCAGATGATCAACCGGATGCAGACAAGCCCGGCTCTATTTTCTATCTGAATAAGGACGTGCCTGAAATTTCCTTCACAGCAGGTAAATTGAAATTGCCGATTCCTGCGGAAACATTGACAAAAACGCCTACGATAGCGTATGAGCCTGAAGATTATGAATTTTAATTTAAAATTAAGTAAATTATGAGAAGATATATTTTTAATATAGTTAGTGTGGCATTGGCGCTTGTTGCTTTGAGTGCTTGTTCCAATGATAGTGATGGCGGTGGTACCGGCGGTACACCAGAGGTTCGCTATGTCCGCCCGTGTGACGCGGATGCTTCCGACTCGCTGTTAACAAGTGGTTATCTGGGTAATCAGATCGTGCTTATCGGCGAACATTTGGCGGGAGTAAACCAAATTTATTTCAATGATCAAAAAGCAAAATTGAATCCGAATTTTATAACCGACAATGCCATTATTGTGACGATTCCTCAGGGCATTCCGGGCGAGAAACAAGATTTGATAAAGTTGTATACCACTAACGATTCTTGCTATTATACGTTTGAAACAAAGGTTCCTGCTCCAACTGTCAACTCTATGACGTGTGAATATGTATTAGCAGGAGATATTGCGTATATTCAAGGACTTTACTTTGTAGACGACGAAGGCACCCCTTTGAAAGTAACATTCTCCAATGGTGCAGAAGCTGAAATCGTGACACAAGACCTCAACAACCTTGCAGTTAAAGTTCCCGCAGGCGCACAATCCGGACCTGTCACAGTCACTTCTGTGTATGGCGCCACTGAAAGTTCTTTCTGGTTCCGCGACAATCGGAATATCATTTTGGATTTCAACAGTGACAATTATCCCGATTATGGTTACTATTTCGGCTGGACCGGAGGTGCCGGTGTTGGCACGGATGGTGCGATCAATGGCAACTATCTGATTTTGGGAGATGGTGCAGCCTTGGATGACGAAACGTGGAACGATGGAAAGTTTGGTTACCAACGTTGGAGTTATCGTCAGACTGATCCTGATTTCTTTAATGCCGGTGCGTTGGATAAGTATGTATTGAAATTTGAAGTCAATGTACAAGGTTGGTCATCGTCGGCGCTTCAGGTCATTTTTACCGGTGCAGAAGAAGTGTGGATGAATTGGCAAGAAGATTCGAGTGGCGGTAATCCAAACAATGCTTATATGTCTGACAAAACATATCCGCGTGCTTTGTGGATTCCCTGGTCTGCAACGGGTTCTTTCTCAACAGACGGTTGGATTACGGTCACGATTCCGCTGACTGACTTTAAATACAATAATGAAGGTGCTGATGTGGGTATGAAAGCTGCTGGTCATTACTCGGGTATTACTCTGTTTGTAAATGGCGGCGGCGTGAAAGGCACACCGTGTACACCTACATTCCATATTGACAATGTGCGCGTGGTAAGTGCACAATGATAAATCAAATAAAATTTTAAAGATATGAAATACAATAAAATATTTAAAAGTATGGTCTGGGTGATGCTGGCAGTGTTCACTGTATGTTTCACAGCGTGCTCGGACGATGACGGCAGTGGCTCCGGCGACTTGGCAGTGCTCGAAGCGTTTGGACCAAGTCCTGCCTTGCGTGGTGGCAAATTGACTTTTATCGGTAAAAATTTGGATAAAGTCATCAAAGTAGTGATTCCGGATAATATCGAAATCACGGATATCACGGTCGTGAATAGCGGCGAAATTTCGGTGATTATTCCCCAAAACGCTGTTGTGGGTCATGTCAAATTGATCACGCCCCGGGGTGAGTTAGTTTCTAAATCATTGTTGACTTATACGGAACCGATTGAGCTGTCGTCGATGGCTCCGAATCCGGTAAAACCCGGAACAACGTTGACCATCGAAGGCGATTATTTGAACCTGATTCAACAGGTGATTTTTGCGGATGATGTGGCTGTAAAATGCGAACAGTTTACAACTTGGAACCGTGGAAAAATCGAATTGACTGTTCCTTTTGAAGCGCAAACCGGCAAAATAATTTTGGCCGACACAGCTGCTATTCGTTTGGAATTGGAATCCGAATACGAATTGCAAGTGGTGCTTCCGTCGGTTGATTCTCCTGCAGACCTCACCGGAAAGAAACCGGGCGAAGCAATCGTAATACCCGGGCACGATCTGGATTTGGTGGTAGCAGTGGAAATGCCGAACGGCAATTCTGTTGACTTTACTGTGGATAATGATGTATTGAAATTTACATTGCCGGGTGATATTTCCGATGGAGCTATCGTGATGATTCCGGCTTCCGGCGTGCACGTGGCTGCGGCAAACATTGGTGTGGCTGTTCCGTCCGACTTGACGGCAGTGCCCAATGAGAATATTAGAGCGGAGGATGAAATCAAAATCACGGGTGTGAATATGGATTTGGTGACTACGGTGACCTTCCCGGGTGTTTCCATTCCGGTGACTCCAACCTCTCAAAACGCGACGGAAATCAGGGTGCTTATGCCGGAAACTGCCACCAGTGGTGATCTGGTGCTGAATACGGCAAGTGGTAACACGGCTTCTGTAGCTATTTCTACCTTGAAACCGAGAATACTGGATTACAATCCATCTTCGGTGCCGGCAGGTAGCGTCGTGACCATAACAGGTACAAATTTGGATTTGGCAGAAACGGTCACTTTTAGTGGTGGTAAAGTGGGTACGATTGTATCTCAGTCAACTACCGAATTGAAAGTAACCGTGCCGGTAGATGCCGAAACGGGTGCAGTGACGCTGAAAATGACAAACGGTGAAACGGTAGACGGCGCATCTTTGACGGTCACGAAACCGGTGTTTGCTTACATTCCCGAACTTCCGGGTCCGGAGGTAGAAATCAAGGCGGGTACTATTTTGCAAGTTGCGATTGAGAATGGCGATAAATTGACCGGCGTTCAAGTGAACGGCATTGCTGTTCAATACATTCTTTCAGGCTCAACACTCAATGTGTTGATTCCGGAGAATGCCGGTGGCAACACCTCCCTCAGATTGATTTCATCGAATGGCGAGGTCACTTATGTCATTCAAGTGATTGGCAATAGCACGATTGAGACGGTCGTTTGGACAGGTCCGGTAGACTTGACTTGGAGTGCCGGCGGTAGAGTATATGTCCCTTATAGCGCCTTTGAAGGCGTGGCAGCCGGTTCTATCCTTAAAATTTATTTCGTGCAGCATCCGGGCTGGGGTCAATGCCAAATCAACGATGGCAGTTGGGGCGGGATAACATTCGCTGAATTAGGCGGTGCTACCCTTAATACAGATAACTGCGGTGGTTCATCTGCTACTTCAATTGAATTAGCGCTTACGCCGGCAATTTTGGATCAAATTGCTACGAATAAAGGCGAAGATGGTGCCAACAATCCGGGTATAATAAATGGTATTATTATGCAGGGCGGTGATTGGACTGTCGCGAAAGTTTCCATTATCACGAAAGGTGGCGGTGGCGGACCTGATCCTGTTCAAGATCCGGCTTATGTCTATTTTGATTTTAACGATGGAACAAAAAATTCATGGTGGGGTCAAGTGAATGTTAATACTCCTGTGGGAGATTTATGGGAAGGTGTAGAAAATGATCCCAATTATAGTGTTGATGGCACGCCGTATGCAAAGGTCAATAATGGTAGTGGTATGTTCTTTCGTAATGGTGCTAATAATATGAAATTGGACGGCGTAACGCTTATCGGTTGGGTGGTCAAATTTGATGTTCGAGTTCTAAGCGGTAGCGGAGCTATCCGTTTGGAATTACAATCAGGTGGTACTCAATACATGGCAGTTGTCGATTTGACTGATACAGGTGGTTGGTACACACAGACAGTTCAATTCTCTGATTTTAAGGATAATTGGGGAAGCGGTACTAATTCTTTACCGGATCTTAATATTGATGAATTTGGTGCAACCGATGGCGGAGGTGGCAACACGATGGAACTTTTGATAGACAATGTTCGCTTTGAACATAATTAAGGCAAAAATAGATTAGGTTATCAATTCCAAGGGGGAGGGAAGCAATTCTCTCCCTTTTTTTAATAAAAATAATCAACATTTATTTGCAATTTCAAAAATATTATCATATCTTTGCAAACAGAACAATAAAATTTTTGCTTATGACACAAAAAGCGTAGTAATACGCACAATTTAGACATATTGGAAAAGCGTTATAGCTTAATCTTGTTTTTCGAAATATCGACAATTTCAAGAACTATCAAGAGTAAAGTGAAGACGTTCACGCCGTTTGGCGTGGGCATTTTACTCATTTATTTGATAGTTTAGGTAGTCGATAACCTCGAAAAACAGATAAATTTAGAGTTTTGTCCGCGCTTTTTTATGTGCGTATGTGAACAATTGTTTAGGACAAAATACTACTGTTGCGTTAATATTTAACAAAAATTTAATATTCAAATAAATTTAGTTGTTCTTTGACATTTTGATTGAGTTGACGTTGTTCGGTAAGCAACTCCCGTATAGGAGTTTTG
>JAISKM010000111.1 GCA_031261285.1 Candidatus Symbiothrix sp.
TCAGTTACCGGCATTACCATCACGGCAACCGTTTTTCCGACCGGCATTGAAAACGTGCAGTCCGCCAAACTGCAAGCCATTTCCACGGATGGCGGTTTGCAGGTAAGCGGACTTGTGCAGGGCGAAATGTTGAGCATCTACAATACATCGGGTCAGTTGGTTTACAACGGCAACGCGACAGCGCCGGAACAGTTTGTTCCGCTTAATGTACACGGAATTTATATTGTGGCGTCGGGCAATCAACGTATAAAAGCGGTGTATTAACCGAATGAAAAAAGCCAAGCGAGCCGAAAGACGATTTTTCGGAAATAACGTATGATTGGGAAGTATGCCGAACAAAAAAGCACCCGACAGGAATAAATGGGTTCCTTTTCGGGTGCTTTACTTTTAATTCATTGATAATCAATGTTATTTGCGGAGAGATAGGGATTCGAACCCCAGGAACCTTTCAGTTCAACGGTTTTCAAGACCGCCGCAATCGACCACTCTGCCATCTCTCCTTGCTTTCATTTGGAAAACGGTTGCAAAGGTACAACTTTTTTTTTAATTTCCAAATGTTTTGGCTCGTTTTTTGTATAAACGAGCCAAAATTCATTTTTTTTATCCGTAAATGATTTTACCTGTTTCGTCCTTAAATTCGTCGAGGGACTTGCTGTATTGGTTCATGGCGCGGAGGCTCATGCCCATGCTGGAGAAGCCACCGTCGTGAAACAAGTTTTGCATGGTCACCTTTTTTGTCAAGTCGGAGAACATCACGATGCAATAGTCGGCACATTCGTCAGCCGACGCATTGCCGAGCGGCGACATTTTGTTGGCGAAGTCAAACAGTTGATCCATGCCTTTGACGCCTGCACCGGCGGTGGTCATCGTGGGCGATTGTGAAATAGTGTTCACGCGCACCCCTTTTTCGCGGCCGTAGATGTAGCCGAAACTGCGGGCGATGGATTCCAACAGCGCTTTCGCGTCTGCCATGTCGTTGTAGCCAAAAAACGTGCGTTGTGCAGCCACGTAGGACAGTGCCAAAATCGACCCGCCTTCGGAAATCGCGTCCAATTTGCGGGCCTGTTGAATCATTTTGTGAAACGACACCGCCGAAATATCCAGCGTTTGGCTCAACATAGTATAATCCAAATCGTCATAAGTCCGTTTTTTGCGCACGTTTGGCGACATCCCGATGGAGTGGAGCACAAAATCAATTTGACCGCCGAGAATTTCGACCGATTCTTTAAACACATTCGCCAAATCTTCTATATTGGTGGCATCGGCAGCGATGATTGTTGCATTCAATTTTTCGCCCAACGCGTTCACTTCGCCCATGCGAAGTGCCATTGGCGTGTTTGATAATGTGATTTGCGCACCGGCTTCAACCGCTTTTTCAGCCACTTTCCACGCGATAGACGCTTCATTTAAGGCACCAAAAATAACGCCTCTTTTTCCTTTTAATAATTGATAAGACATACTCTTCCTTTTAAAATTAGGCCGCAAAGGTACAAAATAATTGTTAATGGTCAATGGTTAATTTTCAGACACTCTAAAAAACTTGTAATTTATAATTCATAATTTATTTGTATCTTTGCAAAAAAATTAGTATGCACAATTTCAATCCTTGGCACCATGTTTCGCCCGGCTATGTTAAGCCGGACGTCGTAAACGGCATTATTGAGATACCCAAGGGTACGCGTGCCAAGTATGAACTCGACAAGGCAAGCGGGCTGTTGCGGCTCGACCGGGTGTTGTATTCTTCGGTGTATTATCCGGCGAATTACGGTTTTATTCCACAGACTTATGGCGAGGACAAAGACCCGTTGGACATTCTGATTCTGTCGCAAATAGAGGTTGTTCCTTTGTGTATTGTGCCGTCACGAATCATCGGTGTGATGCGTATGCAGGACAATGGCGAGGCGGATGATAAAATTATTGCCGTGTCGGCAGGTGATCCGAGCATGAATCATTACAACGATATTTCGGATTTACCGGCGCACATTATCTCCGAAACCATGAGCTTTTTTGAAGATTACACAAAATTAGAGGACAAAACGGTGGTCGTCGAAAAAATGCTTGACAAAACCGCCGCCATCAAAATTTTAGAAGACGCTTTCGATTTGTACAAAGAATGTTACGGTTCGTTGCACAATTATTTCTTCGGCGCATGATAGTAACGTTTGTTTTCCACATTCCGTTCGGACTACTTAACCCGGGCGAACATTGATCTATTTTTGAAGTTATTTGTGGAAAATGCAAAAAATCTTCCAAAATAGTTGCACAATCCAAAAAAATTGCGTTACTTTGCAACCTCTCTAAACCACAAAACTGTTGACAAAGCGTTGTCAATAGGTTTAGAGGGGCTTTTTTCATATCCCAACTGTAGAATCAGCAAAATTCAATTTGGTACGGGTGTGAGCAAAAAGCGATCACGTTTCTTAAGGTATATAGTTTTTGAATTCTATGAATTCAATGTTATATATGTTTAAGGCGTGGGGTGGCTATTGTTCTCTGTACCATGGGCTTTGCTGAGCCTTACAGTTGGAGAGCGTATAATAGTTCCCTGCGCTTTTCTCATTTATAAATTGCCGAACTTGGGGACAGGGAGGCGAAAAAAAAATTATGTACAAATGAAAACATTTAATTTTAAGAGATTGCGGATCAAGTCCGCAATGACAGTTGCGTTAGCGGTTACCTGTGTTCTGGTAACCGGTAACTGTTCACCGGTCACTGCCCAAGTGGCTATCGGAAGTGTAAACGATTCAATTACACCGGGTGCACTTCTGGATTTATCACAGGCCACTGATGCCGGTGGTTTGTTGCTACCTCAAATTGAAAGTGCCGACACTCTCATTGAGGAGTTGAAAAAGCCCGGCATGCTGGTTTACAACAAAACCGACGGCAAATTTTATACCTACAATGGCTCTGCTTGGAAAGTCGGCAGTTCAGGCGGCGGTTCTTCCCCTGCCGGAGCTTGTGAGGATTACATTGCCGGTAGTTGGCAAACCGGAAGACTTTGTTGGTACCCTGTGGATAACTCCGCTTCTATTGCTTATGATGCTGCGATGACCACCGGTTGCCCTTTGTGGTGGCGGGTTCCGACTTATAGCGAATTAAGAATCTTCGCCGATCCAACTACCTTAGCGGATTACCCGCTCCCTGATGGATTCACACTGCCAACGACTGGGGTCTATTGGTCCTCGAACGTTGGTTTTTCCGATTCTAAACCCCTGATCAACGGTTGGCATGTATGGAGGAGCTACCGCTATGCGTATGGATTCAATGCTGCAAGCCAGACTGTGGTCCTTGCTAACGTTGCGGGGATCGTCGTGACGCACATGGGTGACCTAGACTCGAGCGATTTTACCCCGGTGACTAGTGTTAGTAATAAACTTAGGTGCATAAGGGACATTTGATAAGAATTTTCATTTTTTTTTAGGAAAGATTTGCTCAATTCAAAAAAAATGTGTTACTTCGCACTTAATTCTCAACAGGCTTAGCGAAGCCGACCAGTTTAGAAAATTTTTTTGATTAAACGATAAGCGTTTAAGATATTACTTTGCATAGAAAATAGCCAATTTTCAATATACCACAAAGTGATTAGACAACAAATGCTTGCGTTCTTCGTTTGTATATAATAATAGATACATACAAGGGCGCAGAGCTGTTGTTTATTTGTGGTGTGGGTGTTTGGCTATACCTCTATGCGGATAAATTAACAGTTCCTGTGCCCTTTTTATGTTTAAATTTGCCGACCGAAAGGAACACGGAGACAAAAAATTGGTTACAAATGAAACATTCATGACAATAGGAGGACACAGAGGGGGATGATTATAGCGGATGGTCGGTAATAAAGCGACCCCGAAGGGGTCATAAGTTTATAGCAATGATTTACATCCCATCCCCATACGACCCCTACGGGGTCGAACATCATGGATTATG
>JAISKM010000118.1 GCA_031261285.1 Candidatus Symbiothrix sp.
GGCAAACGTTTTCCATCTGTGTGCCTGCGCTGCAGGCAAGAAATAGCGAGATGCTTTGCTTTCCAGCAGCCTGAGGCTGCTGGTTAGTTAGCTATGCTCTCTACGAGAGCGGTAACACACTTTGTTTTTGCCAATGCTCTCATTTTAATGCGTTTGCCCTGGGATTTAGGGGCAACTTAGCAAATAATCATTTATTTTTTACTATCTTTGCAAAGTCATTCCCGTTAACGGAATATTTCATCCCGTACCCGGAAACTATCCACTACCCTCCAATTAACCATTAACCATTAACCATTACTTTAAAGATCCCCGCCACAAAGCCCAGACCGAACAAAAATGAAACGAAACAAAAACATTCCGTCTAACACTTTGCGCGGGATCTTATGTTTAATCATCCAAATTGACACAGTACTCTTTATACTGCAACTTTGGTGATTTTATAAATGATTGATTGACAGGGAATTATAAATTTTTGATGCAAAATTTATTTTAACATTTGAGGCTTAAAAAAGGGTCAATTGATTTGCAATGACCGCTGTGAGCCTTGAGAGGTAGTTCTAAACTAAAAAAGTGACAGAGTATAAAGAGTACTCTGTCACTTTTTGTTAGATTTAACTCCGCAAAAGTATGTATTATATTTGAATTATCCAAATTTTAGAAAAGAAATTTTATCTTTTGGTAAATATTTAACAGTTTATTATCACTTTTTTGAATAAAAAAGCCCCTCGGGGTTTTAGTCTGAAAACCTTATAGTTACAAGCCCAGGGAGTTGCCCTGGGTCATAATAACGTCTAAAAGAACAGCACCAGCAACTGCGCCGTGAGCACCCGCAAAAACATTGTGAGCGGATAAACCGTAGCGTAGCTCACTGCAGGAGTGTCATTGCCGGCTGTGGCATTGGAATACGCCAACGCCGGAGGGTCGGTCATGGAGCCGGACATCAGTCCCATCATTGAAAAATAATTGAGCTTGTAAACCGAACGTGCGAGGATACCGATAATCAGCAACGGCACCATCGTGATGATAAAACCGTAGCCAATCCAGACAAATCCGCCGTCTTTGATTGTGGCTACAAAATCTTCGCCGGCTCCCAATCCAACGCAGGCAAGGAAGATTGTGATACCGATTTCGCGCAGCATCAAGTTGGCGCTCAGCGTCGTGTAAGTCACTAAGTGATATTTCGGTCCGAAAATACTAATCAAAATCGCCACAATCAGCGGTCCGCCCGCCAAACCAAGTTTCACCGGTTGCGGAATGCCCGGGAACATCACCGGAATACTACCCAACAGCACCCCTAAGGCAATACCTATAAATATAGGTATCAAATTAGGCTCGTTGAGGCGTTTCATTTGGTTACCCAGGACGTGTTCCACGCTCTTAATGGCGTTTTCATCGCCCACCACAGTCACTAAGTCACCCACTTGAAGGTGCAATCCCGGGTCGGCAATCAAATCCACTCCCGAACGGTTGACACGTGTGATATTCACGCCAAAATTGTTGCGTAAATTCAGGTGACGAATGGATTTGCCATTGATATTCGATTTGGTAATCATGATGCGACGCGACACCATGTGTGTGTCTAAGCGATCCCAATGCTCCTGCGTCATTTTTATTTCCTTGCCGAGAAAAGCCAGAATGGCATCCCGGTCTTCGGGCGTGGTTGCCACGTATGCTTTATCGCCTTCGTGCAAAACGGTTTTTGAGGATGCAATTTCTATATTTTCGTCGTGCAACACTCTGGAAACAACAAACTTACGTGCAATCAAGTGTTTGATTTCATGAATTGATTTGTTGTAAATAGCCGGATTGCTGATTTCGAGTGAAATCAGGGCTACTTGCCCCGCTTTATTATTGGACAGGGCATTGATGTCGTCCGTTTCTTTTTGAAAATTAATTCTAAAAATGTATTTCATCAAAATGATGGACGAAATAATGCCGATCACGCCCAAAGGATACGCCACCGCATAACCCATCGCGATTGTAGGGTCTTGCACGTGGTCGTGCATATCGGCATAAGCCTGTTGTGCAGCACCCAATCCCGGCGTGTTCGTGACAGCTCCCGACAAAATACCCACCATGGTTGACATGTCAATGTGCGTCACATAATGCAATACAATTGTTGTCACAACACCTAAAAACACGACTCCCACCGCTAACATATTGAGCGTGACGCCGCCTTTTTTGAATGACGAAAAAAACCCGGGTCCCACCTGTAAACCAATGGAATACACAAACAGTATCAACCCAAACTCTTTCATGAAATGCAACACTTCGTGGTTTATCCGCATGCCGAAATGCGCCAACAGCAGTCCCACAAACAGCACAAACGTGATACCGAGCGAAATGCCATAAACCTTAATTTTCCCTAACGCCAAACCGGCAGCAATAACGATTGCCAACAAAAGCACCGTATGGGCAATTCCTTCGCCCCAAATCAATTCACTCATAAAATTAGTTTTTAGAGTGTAGAGTGTAGAGTGTAGTCTACACTCAATATCTATACTCTATACTCTATACTCTATACTCTATACTCTATACTCTACACTCTATACTCTATACTCTATACTCTATACTCTATACTCTATACTCTACACTCTATACTCTAAACTCTAAACTCTATTAGGGTGGTAATATTTCCCATAAATAGTTTGACTGCGATTGCTAACAGGATGATTCCGAAGAACTTACGGAATACATAGACCCCACCTTTGCCGAGCAGTTTGGCAACCGGTTTCACATTACGCAACACCACATAGACGATTAGCATATTCGCCACCAAAGCCAGAATAATATCGACGGATGAATATTCCGCCTTGAGTGAAAGCAGCGTTGTGAAAGAGCCGGGACCTGCTAACAGCGGAAACACAATCGGTACCAGCGTGGCACTTCCACCCATCGAATCCACCTTAAAAAGTTCCCACCCAAAAGTCATTTCACACGCAATCACGAAAATCACCAACGCACCGGCTACTGCAAACGAACTCACGTCCACGCCAAACAGGTTCAAAATTCCTTCGCCGACAAAAAAGAAAATCAGCAATGTTATGAACGAGATTATCGTCGCCTTCACCGGGCTAAACTCCTTATTTTTCTCACTCAAGTCGAGAAAAATCGGTAAAGACCCCGCCACATCCAAGATTGCAAACAAGACGATGAATGCACTGGCGAAATTTTGAAAATTAAATGTTAGAAAATCCATATTTTTTTGTATTATTTTTGTCTGTTGTGTCATTCCCGCGAAAGCAGAAATCCCCTACTTATTAGCGCACAACGCATCATTTAACGCCCTGACGGCATCTACATAGCGGTCGCGCGCAATCACGAACTGCATATTCACCTGTTTGAGCGACTGTCCGAAACATTCGATATTGATGTTATTGTCGAACAAAGCTTTCGCTCCGCATGCTAAAAAGCCCGGATAGGCGATGTTCGAGCCCATGGCGCATACGATGGCTACCGGCTTGACAGTAAGGCTGTAAACGTTTTTTTCCATCTCGTCCAGCATCTTGTGCGCAGCGGCATTGTCCCACACCACCATCGTGATACTGTTGGCATTTGTCGATTTCAGGATGTAACTGATGCCGTGTTTTTGCATCAATTCCATGATTCTCAGGTCATAGCCCACTTCGCCCACCATCAGCGGGTCGTGCACTTCAAACGCAATCACGCGGTCGGTGCCCGACACTATTTCCACTTTCGGAGTGGGTGAAATGTAATCAGTTGAAATCAATGTGCCTGTATGATCCGGCTCAAACGTGTTTTTGATGCGAATTTTCACACCTGCCAATTCCAATGGTTTCGCCGCTTTTGGGTGGATGGCTTCCATGCCCACGTCCGCCAACTGGTCGGCTACAACATAATTGGTATTGCCCACAGGAATGGATTTGTCTTTGCCCACCAATTTGGGATCGGCGCTTGACAAGTGAAATTCTTTGTGGATGATGGCTTCACCGGCTTTCACTTCGACGGCTATTTTGCTGAATGTCACTTCCGAATAGCCCCGGTCGAACGCACGCATAATGCCTTCCGTTCCCTTCGTGTAACCCGTTGCCACACAGAGCGTTTTAGAAAAGTCGATGCCTTCAAACGCCTTGTGAATTCGTTCGTCAATCGTCAATTCTTCCGAATCGTTGAATCCGCAGAGGTCGATAAATGTGGCGTTGATGCCGTTATTATTGAGGATGTTGACCGAGTTCCAAGCCGAATGCGCCTCGCCAATGGAAGCAAGTATCTCTCTGGCAGCCAAATAGATACTGCTTTTTTCGACATAGCCGGAAGTCAGCACCTGATTCATCGACAACAAATAAGTTTTCGCCTGTTTGATGCGGTATTTGATGAAACTGTTTGCCTCAGCAAGGTTCAAGCCAATGGCTTCAAAGCCTTGATTGATTGTCAACAACTTTTCATACAGATCGTCCAAAGCCGTTTCGTAGTCCTCATTGTTTGCAAACTTGGCATACACGCCCTGTTCGCCCGTTCTTTTGTGCTCCAACAGCCAATTCGTCACATTATTATAGGCCGAAACCACAAAAATTCGATTGTACATGTTTTCTGCCGACCGGTTGCGTGTGATAATATTATTCAAACACTCTCCGAACTGCGACATACTCGTCCCGCCGATTTTTTCTACCGTCAACATCTTTTTTCTTTGAAATTTGGCACAAAGGTACGAAAAAAATTAATATGACGTATATATTTGTGTCAGACAAATGCTGCAGCTCACACTATTTACCCTATTTTCGTATAGCTCTTTTTGGGTTTGAATCTGATGTGGAAGCGCGGCGAAATTTTTTGACACATCTTTTTTCGGAGGTTGTAGGTGCGATAGTGCACCATAAAACCGAGATAGGAATTGACCGACGCTTGAAAATGTTTGAACTCCTCTGGCGTAAAACGTTCGCTGTTGAGCACATTTTTCTTGCTTTCACTCTCTATGTCTTTGTTCCATTTGTCAATCACTTGATACAAATTGCCCTTTGCGCGCTTGTCTATATAGATGAGGTGCTGCTTAATAAAGGCTCCCGTGAATTTGACGCCATGCTTGGCATTCTGCAAGATGCGTTTTTTGGGGTGGAGCGTCAGATGCAATTCGTCTTTCAGGAATTTCTCGATGACAGGAATCAGGTTTTTCAAATAGTCCTTGTCGTTGTGCACCACAAAGAAATCATCGACGTAGCGACCGTAGTATCTCAGTTTCAACGTCGATTTCATGAAATGGTCGAACGTGGACAGGTAAAAATTGGCAAACACCTGTGAGGTCAAATTGCCAATGGGAATACCGCTGCCATCGTTGTTGAACAGCGATTTGTCGGGCGGCAAATCATCCCATTTCCACCGAGGACTTTTGACAAAACAGCGTTCGGTGCAGTCGTTTTGCACAATTTGTTCCACAATTTCAATCAGCAAGCCCTGATCGGCTACCACGTATTTGCTTTCGATAAATTTCTGCAATTTCCGAAACAAAATTTCGCGATTGATGTGCATAAAAAAGCCTTTGATGTCTAATTTGAGCACATACGTTTCTTTCGTAAAATTTTCACTACACGCCCGAATGAAACGCGAAAGTCGCTTCACGCCAAAGAGGGTGCCTTTGCCCACACGGCACGAATAGCTGTCGTAGATAAATTCCTTTTCAAACAGAGCGTTGAGTTTTTGAATAACCAGGTGGTGCACTACCCTGTCGCGAAAATCGGCAGCAAAAATTTCGCGTTTCACCGGTTTTTCGACCACAAAAGCAATGCTGCGCCCAATTTTGTAAGTGCCGTTGTTGATTTCGTCGCGCAACTTAATAAGACGCTCTTCGTAGTTCATCTCAAATTTTTGCGCGTTCTTAGTCTTCCGCTTATTTTTGCGACACTCAAAATAGGCAGCAAACAGCTCTTCCAGCGTCACTTTCCCCCTAAAATCTATTTCTAACTGTTGCATGTGTTCGTTTTTCTATTAAACAAACAAAAGGCACAAAAAGATTTAAGAAATTGATTAAGATTTTGTTAAGATCATATATCCGCCATACGGATTAATCAACATTGATAAGAGGAAAGGCGTGTCTTCACGGGATGTCTCTCTTCGCCTACGGCTGCGTTCGACATGACGAATTGTGGAGAGGCAAGGGAAGTGGAATGAAGAATGGGGTGGCAAAGCCATCCCATTCTTCATTCCACTCTCTTAAAAAGAGCCGCCGTCCTGTCGAACGGAGCCGCAGGCGAAGAGAGACATCCCATGCTAACAAGAGCAAGCAAATGAAAACATCCTATGCAAACAAGAGCAAGCAAACGAAAACATCCCATGCAAAAAAGAATAAACTAAACCAAATTCTCCCATAAAGGATTTTTAGAATTAATCAAAGCATCTTTTTTTGCGCGACTCCATTTCTTCAATTCTGTTTCTCTGTCAATCGCCGATCTTATATCCATAAAATATTCATAATAGATACAAAATTCCAAATTATATTTAGCCGTAAAAGAATTTTTATTATAATGAGTTCTATGTTCAAAAACGCGACGTCTTAAATCATTAGTTACACCAATGTACAACACTGTTTTGTTTTTATTTGTCATAATGTAGATACATCCTCCCTTTTCCATAATTAGTGCTTTTTATTTTCCATAATAACGCAGCAATTGCATGATTATTGCATATCTTATTAAAAAAAATAGGGGCAACGCACGCGTTGCCCCTACGAGAGATTACACTTCTTCAACTTCATCGCAATTTATTTTATGTGATTGGATAAGACTCGCCTTATCCTGCGTTTTTTTCACTTTTAATGTCCTCACACACAGACTACATACTCTTAACACAGCGGTAATAGTTGTTATTCGTCTTATTGTTGTTGTTCGTGTTGTTGTAGCTGCCGTCGGAATTGAAGTTCACGTTGTACGCGTTGTTGCTGTCGTTCTCCTCACTACTCCAATAGTTGTTGGCATTGGAGAAGATAGGCGTAAGCACCGGCGGGACTCCAGAATAGCCACTATTAACTTCAGAAGATCGCAACCTTCTTACTTGCCTTCCCAAAATGTCTCGACATCTCGGTATTCTTGTTTGCAGAGCTCCCTGCAACAGTAATTACCATCACCTGTCACGCAACGGTGGGCTATCGACTTTAATGTGCACGCTCTCGCAAGTCGTAACTCAACGAGATTCAGGCAGTGAAAAATTACGATGGATTGTCAAAAAGCGTCGGACCTGCGGAATTTTTATTTAATGAATTTTTCCAACCGTTCAACTGCTTACCGATGCTGTCGATAAACTCCCAAGCATTCGCCTGCTGCTCTGGAGTAATCAAGCGGTCATCCACACACGTGCGGAAATCCAACTTCAAAAACTCCAGTTGCTCAGCAAACCGAATCAGCCACGGATCTTTGTCGAGCGTTTGATTGGCTCGAAAAATACACCTGACCATCTCCTTTATTTCCGTACGCATCTCCTGACCAATGGCGTACTTCTGGTCACGAGGAAAATTCTGAATCAGAACACTTGTTGCACGGAGCAACCTGTACGTATCCTTATAAATGGGCAAATCATAATACAAAGCCATAACACATTAATTTAAAAATTCCTATCATCATTTATTGGTAGCATTGCGGGCGCGACCCGCAATCTCCTCAAAATCGTTTAAATAGTTAACTTCTGTCGGGGCTAAACAAGTTAGCCCCTAACAAAAGTTCCACAAAACTAAAAACGAAAAAAATTGCTTTAAATAGTTAATTGTTAATATTTAAAGTCCTCACACACAGACTACATACTCTTAACACAGCGGTAATAGACGTTACCCGTCTTATTGACGCTGTACGTGAAGTTGTAGCTGCCGTCGGAATAGAAGAACACGGTGTACGCGACGCCGCTGTCGAACTCCTCACTACTCCAATAGTTGGCACCGGAGAAGACAGGCGTAAGCACCGGAGCAGTACCGGCGGCTTGCAACTCTGCTCGTGTAGGTAACCTAAACCCTTGACCAGAGCAAGCTGACCCTGCGGCTGCCCATTGCGTACCTGTGTTTACGGGGGCTAACCAACACAGAGAGCCTTTGACTGTCCCCGCACACGCCGCCGCGCGATTAACAGCAATAGAAGCCGCTTGACCAGAACCATCAGCGGCAGTAGCGGTTACTGTAGCGGCAACAGCAGCACTGCCGGAGGCTACGATGATATTTACATTAGCGCCGGAAGCTGACGTAGTAGGACTGATAGTGACGGCTGCGTTGTTAGACGTCCAATTAATATTCTTATTCGTTGCCTGGGCAGCATTGGTAATAGCTGCACTACGTGAAACAGTACCGCCACTATAAGGAGCATTATAAGCTCCTCCGGTGATGGAGACGCCACTGGCAAGAATCGGATTAACCGTAATAGTAAACGGAGCACTGGATACACCATCCAAAGACGCAATCACTGTCGTAGTACCGGCAGCAATACCTGTGACGGTAGCTGTATTAAGATTAATTTTATCGACAGTGGCCGTAGCGGTATTATTACCACCCCAATTAACTGTCGTCCAACCTGCATTAACTGGCAAAACTGTCGCAGTAAGCGTTTGAGTACCACCGGGAGCAAGAGAACCGGTAGGACTGGCAGAAACAGTAATACTGGTGGGAGGAGTAGGTTGAGGGTCAACACCATTCGATGCCAACTTCCATCCATTAGAACCCTGCCAAACGTAAACACCGGTATCCAAACCACCACCACCAATGTTATAAACCATCAAACCGGACTCCAACAAGTCGATATCTGCTACCAGACCAACCCACTCAGCAGGAAGGGAAAGTTCATCAGACAACGTAACCTGAGGCAGGAGGAGTCCACCGGCGGTGGCTTCTGACAAGTCGAGCACAGCACCACTGGCAGGACCTAAGGAAGGATCACCACCAATTTTAACCTGAGCGGTTACAGTTACCAGTGAGCAGCTACCAGTTACCAGCAACGCTGCCAAAACCAGTGTCTTTGCGGAACGACGAAGCCGTTCCTGTCCTGAACCTGAGGCAGGAGTACAAAATCCATTGAAGGATCTTCTTAAGTTCGTTTGTTTCATTTTCATTTTTCTTCGTTGTTTTTTTATTTGTAATTTTTCTAAATTTTTTTAATTCCTTAAATTCCTTAAATTCCTTAATTTTTAACTTCAAGACACTTCTGCCAAAAGTTTCCAACTCAAAGCCACAGAATCCCAATAGTAAACACCAACTGGAATGTTTGCGGAAGAACCACTGTCAACAGCTGCAGTTGTATTATACACGAGAAGACCTCCCAACTGCGCTGGATCAACCGGACTGTCGGGAGCAGGCGTAGGATTGACAATGGCGTCAGGCAAAGCCGTAAGGCTCGTGATGGCTACCTTAGGCAGCAAAAGACCTCCTTTTGAACCGTCGAGCAAGAGGTTGATGCCACTGTCTACGGCGGGAGCATCAACCCCACCAATAGCAACCTGGGCCGTCGCAGGGACAGTTACCAGCGAACAGTTAGCAGTGACCAGCAACGCTGCCACCAACAAAACTAATTTTAAACGTTTCATACAATTTTATTTATCAATTAATAATTTATAATTTTCATATTTCATTCACAATTAACCATTAACCATTAACCATTAATAATTAACCATTATTTTAGAAAACCCCCTTGCTGAGTTGAACGAACGAAGAATGAAACGATTAAACTTGCTTGTATCAAACCAAGCAAAGGGGTAATTTTTTATCACGGTTTTGTCCTGTTTTTGTTCACATACACACATAAAAAAAGCGCGGACAAAATTCAATTTATCTGTTTTTCGAGGTCTTAAGCTACCTAAACAACCAAATAAATGAATTTGTCCACGCTTTCACGTGAACGTTCTCACTCTTTATTCTTGGTTGTTTTTGAAATTGCTTAAGTTTCGAAAAACAAGAATAAAAGCTAAAACGCTTTTCCAAAATGTCTTTTAAAATGTGTGTCTCACATTTATTTTTAGTTCATACGCACGTAATTTTTTATTACTAATACTGACTGCAAAGGTAGTCATAATATTTTAAGTTCCAAACAAAAATGAGATTTTTTTCTTAATTTTTTTATATCTTTGTAGCCGAATAGTTTAATGACAATCAATGAATAAACTGATAATATCGCCTTCGCCGCACATTCACGGCGAATTTAGCACCCAACGCTTGATGCGCGATGTGATTATCGCTTTGCTGCCGGCGATGCTTGTGTCGTTCTATTTCTTTGGAATACAAGCACTTGCCGTCGTTTGCGTAGCCGTTGCTTCCTGCGTGACGTTTGAATACTTGATTCAAAAATTCTTGTTGAAACGGACGCCGACGCTCAGCGATTTATCCGCTGTGGTCACCGGGTTGATTTTGTCATTCAATCTGCCGTCTAATCTGCCTTTATGGCTGGTGGTGATGGGCAGCTTGATTGCCATTGGGGTTGGGAAAATGACGTTTGGGGGCTTGGGAAGCAATCCGTTTAATCCGGCACTGGTGGGTCGCGTGTTTTTATTGATAGCGCGTCCGGTGGAGATGACCTCGTGGCCGGTGCCTTTGGCGACGGTGGATGGGGCAACAGGTGCTACGCCGCTGGCAGTCATCAAAGAGGGGTTGAAAAACGGACAAACGATCGAACAAATAAAATTGTCATCCGATTACAATTTTGATTATTTCGATACGCTTTGGGGAACTATCGGCGGTTCGCTGGGTGAAGTTTCCGCTGTCGCGCTGTTGCTCGGGTTTGCCTGGCTGCTTCTGCGCAAAGTGATTACATGGCATATTCCGGTTTCGATTTTTGCTACGGTTTTTGTATTTTCAGGCATATTGTATTTAGTAAATCCCAACCAATTCATCGACCCGGTTTTTCATTTGCTCACAGGCGGTCTGATTTTTGGTGCGGTGTATATGGCAACCGATTACGTGACTTCGCCGATGACGCACAAGGGAATGATCGTCTACGGCATTGGTATTGGGTTGATTACCATCCTGATACGTGTGTTCGGTAGTTATCCCGAAGGCATATCGTTTGCCATCCTGTTTATGAATGCGCTGACGCCGCTGATTAATAAATACATGAAACCTAAATTGTTTGGGGAGGTGAAAAAATGAAAAAATTAGAATCATCCATACGCAACATGGTGCTGTCGCTGACTTTGATAAGCATTGTGGTGGCAGGATTGCTGGCGTTGGTCTATGGTTTGACCAAAGACCCGATTGCGCTGGCTGAACAACAAAAGCAAGAAAAAGCCATCAAAGAAGTCACGCCCGGCTTCAACAATAATCCGGTTGCAGAACAATCGGAAGTAGTCCTCTCAACCGGCGAAAAACTCACCGTTTTTCCGGCAAAAAAAGACGGCAAATTGGTAGGTGTAGCCGTCGAAACAAACACACAGCAAGGTTTCAGTGGCGAAATCAGAATCATGGCAGGATTTGACATGAACGGCAAAGTAATCAACTACACGGTATTGAAACACGCCGAAACGCCCGGTCTGGGTGCCAACATGCAAGCATGGTTTTCCGACACAACAAAACCCGCTCAAAACGTGATAGACAGACAATGGCACAACGACATGAAAGTAACCAAAGACGGCGGCGAAGTAGATGCCATCACAGCAGCCACAATCACCTCACGAGCCTTCATTGACGCCATCAACAAAGCCTACGAAGCATTCACTGTGATGAAAGGAGGTCAAAATGAATAATATGAAACCATTAACCAACGGGATATTAAAAGAAAACCCCGTATTGGTGCTTCTGTTGGGCATGTGCCCGACATTGGCGACCACCACCTCAGCCATCAACGGGTGTGGCATGGGAATGGCAACCGCGTTTGTGCTGGTTTGCTCCAACCTGACCATCTCCTTGCTCCGGAATTTAATCCCCGACACCGTGCGCATACCGGCTTTTGTAGTGCTCATCGCTTCGTTTGTGACTGTGGTCGAAATGCTGATGCAGGCATACGTACCGGCACTTTATGACAGCCTCGGCTTGTTTATTCCGTTGATTGTGGTCAACTGTATTCTGCTGGGCAGGGCTGAAGCGTTTGCCTCTAAAAATTCGCCGGTCGCCTCTCTATTGGATGGTCTGGGGATGGGTATTGGCTTCACGTTGGCACTCACGCTACTCGGTTCGATTCGCGAATTGTTAGGTACAGGCAAAATCTTTGGACAAACAATCTTCCCCGAAGATTATGGCTTGCTGACATTTGTGTTGGCTCCCGGCGCCTTTATCGTGCTTGGTTTCTTAATTGTTATCGTCAATAAATTGAAAAAATAATTAAATGGGCGACCGTAAAGGTCGCCCCTACAATAATACATTATGATTTACATTTTAATATTTATATCGGCTGTTTTTATCAACAACGTGGTGTTGTCGCAGATTTTGGGAATCTGTCCGTTTTTGGGCGTATCCAAAAAGATTGACACGGCACTTGGCATGGGTGCATCCGTGACTTTTGTGATGGCGATTGCCACAGCGGTTACGTTTTTGTTGATGCAATACATTCTTATCCCGCTGAACCTCGAATTTATGCAGACCATCTCGTTTATTTTGGTGATTGCGGCACTGGTTCAGATGGTGGAGATTATGCTTAAAAAGGTTTCTCCTGCCCTGTATCAATCGTTGGGCGTGTTTTTGCCGTTAATTACCACCAATTGCGCCGTTTTGGGTGTAGCGATTTTGGTCACCAAACACGAAATTTATAAAGACAGTTTGCTGCAATCGGTCGTTTACGCCACCTCCACAGCCATCGGGTTTGGTGTGGCATTGGTGATTTTTGCCGGTATTCGCGAACAATTAAACCTCGCCAACATCCCCAAAGCCATGAAAGGCATGCCGATTGCCTTAATCACAGCCGGCATTTTGGCGATGATTTTTATTGGATTTGCGGGGATTGTGTAATTCTCAGCCCAACATCTGCAATACCTCGTAGCGGATTTTCTTGCATGCCTTGGCGGATGGTGTAGACGCAAATGCCTGAATCAGGATACTGAATGTTGGTTTGGAAGGGGATTTCGGTGTCGTACATGCTGATGCCGCTACCGTACCATTTGCCGTCAATGTCGGCCAAGTTTGCCTGGATGGTGTCGGTTTGTAACGTGCCGTCGGTATTGAGAAAATCCACTATCAACCAAATGTTGCGAAAATTGTAACCGGTGGTGTTGCGCACTTCAAGGTAGACATCATAGTGTTCCTGAACACTGTGTAGGGGCACCTCAAAGCGAATTTCTTCCTGCGCATCCCAAACCGAGTACGGAAAGGAGCGAAACTGATAGTAGAGTTCTTCCTCCTGTGAACAGGCGGTAAACAACAGTAATGCTCCAATTCCGCAATACATCAAAAATTCATTTTTCATTGAGCCATTACGCTTCATTAGCCGGTGCTTTTTTGATGAGTAATTTCGGCCGCTGTGACGACTCTTCTGCCTGCGGTTGCAATTGCGATTGTGGCTGAACCGGTTGAGGACGTTGTGAGTGTTGTGAGTGTTGTGAGTGTGAATGTTGCGGCCTTTTGATGGGCTTTTTTTTCGCTCTGTCAAAACGCGTCACGCTTTCTTCCAGAATATCTTGATACTCTTTTGGAGGTTGTGGCAGCTTGCTTGCTTCGTTCAACGCGTGGGGTTTTTCACCGTTTTTATTCATTCGGAGCACTTCAAACGCTCGTTCTGCAGAAATAGTGACCAAATTGGCTGCAAAATGTTTATTGGTAGAATACTGAATCAAGCCCTTGAAGACATCCGTTTTGAAATGATAATAGGTCGCATCCAGCGTTTCGAGCGGTATTTCATGCGGCGGAAACTGTTTGCGAGCCTCTGTGTAGGCATCCACCTCAAAGTTGAAACAGCATTTCAGTTTGGCACATTGCCCCGCCAATTTCTGCGGATTGAGTGAAATATCTTGCAAACGCGCCGCACTTGTGCCTACCGACACAAAATTATTCATCCAACCAGAACAGCACAATTCTCGTCCACACGGTCCCATACCGCCGATGCGTCCGGCTTCTTGACGGGCACCAATCTGTTTCATTTCGATGCGCACATGAAACGCGTCCGCCAAATCTTTAATCAGCTGACGAAAATCGACCCGTCCATCCGCAATATAATAAAAAATAGCCTTGCCACCATCGCCCTGATATTCCACATCGCCGATTTTCATTTGCAGACCCAAGTTTTCAGCGATTTTGCGTGCCCGAATCATCGTGTCGTCCTCTTTCGCTTTTGCCTCCTCATATTTCTCCATATCGGCGGGTTTGGCAATGCGATACACCCGTCTGACTTCCGCGTCAGGCTTTATGCGAACTTTTTGCATCTGCAAAAGCACCAATTGTCCCGTCAGCGTCACGGTTCCGATATCGTGCCCGGGAGAGGATTCTACGGCAACGACATCGCCTTTGACCAAATCTAACTTGTTGCTGTTCAGGTAGTAACCTTTGCGTGTATTTTTGAATTGCACCTCCACATAGTCCGTCGCGTTTTGCGCTTCGGGAATGTCTCCCAGCCAATCAAACGTGCTGAGTTTGCCGGATCGTTTGATGCAAGGATGGGATTGAACCCCGCCCCTACTGTTTTTAGGGCATCTGGGGCAGCCTTGCCCGTTATATAATCTGTATTCCATTGTTTTATTTTTTGTGGGCGACCGCGAGGGTCGCCCCTACCGTTTTATTTTTTTAATAATACTGCGATTTTCATTGATAAATCGAAAAAAACCATCTTCGCATTGACGTTTGATTCGATGTGTCGTTCTGCCAGAGCGAGTTCGTTCATAAAATCTTCTACGTTACGTTCGTTGACAAATTTGTGAAAATTGACGGCAAAATCCGCCTCATTTTCGTTCATATAATTAATTTCCGGAAGATTCAGTGCATTCAGGAAGTTTTCCCGCACTTGTCGTTGCGCATACGCCAAAAAGGCTTTTTGTTTATCGCGTCCTAAAGTTGTGAACTCCTCCGACTTCGCTTTCATGCCTCGAATGTCACGTTTCCACGAGTTGCGCATGATGGCTTTGAATAGTTCCAAAAACATGTCCGTTTCGTCGGTCGATTGCCGGGCGTTTTCGTCCGAAATCAACGGCACAATTAGCTGTTGACAACGTGAGCGAATGGTTGTAATGATTTTGTCGGGTTCTTCGGACACCAACAAAAACACCGTTTTTTCGGGCGGTTCTTCCAGCAATTTCAACAATTTATTGGCGGCTGCCTCTTGCATTTTTTCGGGCAACCAGATAATCATGATTTTGTAGTCCGATTCGTAGCTTTTGAAATTCAGTTTGCGTACAATTTCATTGCTTTCACGGGCATAAATCGTGCCTTGTGCATTGCCTGCCTGTATGTTTTCGAGCCAGCCACTAAGGTTTGAATAAGGTGTTTTTTCCAAAAATTCGCGCCATTCGGGCAAAAAATCATCGCACAAAGCGTCTTTGCTGCTACCACCTTTTTTATTGATGATTGGAAACACAAAATGCAAATCTGGATGCGCTAACTTGTTGATTTTCTGACAACTCGGACACGTGCCGCACGCATCATCCGCCTGCCGGTTAGTGCACAGCAAATACCGCGCGTATGCCACAGACAAAGGAAGTGCGCCCGCACCCTCCGGCCCTGAAAACAGGCGGGCGTGGGGAATCACACCTTCTTGAACAGATTTGATCAACCGTTCTTTGAGGTCTGTGTGTCCGATTATGTTTTTGAAAACTATCATTTTTATTGGACGCAATAATGGGCGACCACAAGGGTCGCCCCTACGTTTTAATATATTTTTTTCGCGATTTGGCGGACACTTTCCGTTGCCATCAGCGTGTAAAAATGCAAACTTGGCACGCCCGCTTTTATCAATTCTTGACATTGCGCAATGCTCCATTCTACGCCGACTTGCTTGGCTTCTTCATCTGTTTTACAGTGAGTGAGCGCGCTGACTAAGTCTGTAGGCAGGTCTGTCCGAAACACTTTCGGCAACACCGTCAACTGGCTCAGCAGCACAATCGGTTTGATGCCCGGAATAATCGGCACGGTGATGCCCTCTTTGCGGACACGGTCGACAAAATCAAAATATTTTTGATTGTCAAAGAACATTTGCGTCACGGCGTATTGCGCTCCCATCGCGATTTTTTGTTTCAAAAAAGCAATATCCGACTCCATGTTGGGCGCCTCCTCGTGTCTTTCGGGATAGCACGCCACACCAAACGAAAACGGTGTTTCAGGTTTCTCAAACGGATTGCCTTCCACGTCAAAACCTTCATTGAAATCCTTGACTTGCTGAATCAAACCGGTGGCATGTGCATGGGTTTTATTTTCAGCTATTTTATTGTGTTCCAACTTGTTAGCATCGCCACGCAACAGCAACAAATCCGATACGCCAAGGTATTGCAAATCAATCAACGCATATTCCGTTTCCTCCTTCGTGAAACCTTTACAAATCACGTGAGGCACTGCCGGAATATGGTATTTGTTCTGAATCGCCGCCGCAATCGCCACGGTGCCGGGACGTTTGCGCACGTTCACCTTAGTCAGCGAACCATCGGTATTTTCCTTGTAGATATGTTCGCTGTGGTGGGTCGTGATATTGATATATTTGGGGTCAAATTCCTTCAATTTATCAATAATTGCACACACTTTGGAGAAATTATTCCCTTTCAACGGTGGCAAAATCTCAAACGAAAACGCCGTTTTATCCTTTTTATTTAATAAATCAACTACACTCATGATTTTTTAGACAAAATTTTTGACAAAGGTACAAAATAATTGTTAATGGTCAATGGTTAATGGTTAATTGTTTTGCATTTCATTCAAAAAAAAAGAAAGAGACCCGCACCGGAAAAAAAACGAAACGAAACTATGTACAAAAACCCGTGCGGACTCTCTTTCTAAACCAATTATTATCCAAGACGTTGCCGTTGACCGTCACTTACCCAAGGCGTTGCCGGTGACCGTCACATTACCCAAGGCGTTGCCGGTGATCATTACGTTACCCAAGGCGTTGCCGGTGACCGTCACGTTACCCAAGGCGTTGCCGGTGACCGTCACGTTACCCAAGGCGTTGCCGTTGGGCTAGGATCTGTAAGGCTTTCAGCCTACTTGGTATTTTTTTTACCCTGAAAGGGTAATAGATCCTAGCCCCAGGCATCGCCTGGGGTGATGGGGGTGACGAACATCCATCCAGTTTGCGGGCTGAAAGCCCAGCAGATAAACGGATGTTCGTTTAGTTGTGTGCTTAAATATTTCGCACACAGCGCACCGAAAACCAAAAGTCCGTCCTGCTTAGATTGGTTATCCACGAGCCGGTGTTTTCAAGAGAGTAGCCCTTATCCGTCACCGAACTACTCCACCAATAGCCATTGGAATTCCAGTTGAGCCACGTGCCATTACTGT
>JAISKM010000126.1 GCA_031261285.1 Candidatus Symbiothrix sp.
GTATTTTTCGCAATAAGTTTTCAAACTCTTTGCCTGTAAATTTTCTTCGGCTTTCACTTCAATGGGAACAATTTGGTCATCTTCATTTTGAATCACAAAATCAATTTCCAAATGAGAATCGGGTGAAAAATAGTATATTGGGCAATCTTCAAGCAAATGAAGTTGTTGAAATACAAACTGTTCGGTCAATGACCCTTTAAATTCTGTAAATAAGTTATTGCCTTTAATAATTGTGGCTGCTTTTATTTGAGACATCGCGCCAAGTAATCCTACATCGTTGTGATACAATTTGAACGCCGACTGCTCTTGATAAGCAATAAGCGGCAATCCGGGTTTTGAAACATTATAAATTTTATGCAGCACCCCTGCATCTGTAAGCCACTGAATAGCCATTTCAAACTCTTTTGCTCTTGCGCCATCTTTAATAAGTCCGTAAATAAATTTTTTATTTTCTTTTGAAAGTTGCGCCGGAATACTGTCCCAAACCATATTTATTCGTGGCAAAATTTCTTTGGGAGCGTGTTTTGAAAAATCGTTACGGTAGGTAGTCAAAATTTTATTTTGTACCGTTCGCACCTTTTTCCAATCTCGATTTTCTGCAAAAGCGGCAACGGCTTCGGGCATTCCGCCAACATAAAGATAGTATTTGAGAAATTCTTTGAATTTTTGAGAAAAAGAGGGTAGCGAATCCCAAAGTTTTTCGTTGAGAATGCGTGCCAAACCGCCTTCTCCACAAGCGAGCAGAAATTCGTAAAACGACATTGGGTACAAATTCAAAAAATCAACTTTTCCTACAGGAAACGACTCTTCGGGGTGCAAATTTATTCCTAACAACGAACCTGCAGCAATGATTTGATATTCAGGAGCCTCTTCGCAAAAATATTTCAAGGCGGTAATGCCGCGAGGAGCAGTTTGTATTTCGTCTAAAACGATTAGTGTATCTTCAGGTGTAATTTGGAGATTTGCATACAATTCAAAATCAGTAATCAGTCGTTTAGGATTGAGGTCAGGCAAAAATGTGTTACGTAATTCATCGGCACGCTCAAAATTAATATAAAGCATTTGGCGATATTCATTCTTTCCAAATTCTTGAATAAGCCAAGTTTTTCCTACTTGCCTTGCACCAAGAAATACGAGCGGCTTTTTATTTTTGTCTAATTTCCACTCTTTCAATTTATTAATACGTTCTCTATACATTTTTCTTAACGACTTTATTGTTATTTAATACATTTTTCTGAATGACTTTTCGCTACAAAGTTACACTTTTCTGAACATAAAAACAAATTATATTACATTTTTACAAACGAGTTTCGCTGTATTCATTTGTCTGAACTATGATTTTAATGTGATTTTATTGATTTGCGTAATTTTACACCATGAACGAAAAGGTTTGTGCTTAACAAACATACATAACTGTCCAAAAATTGGGGAGTAAGTACTATACTCACGACTGTTCCTTGAGCGACAGACGGGACTCGAACCCGCGACCTTCGGCTTGGGAAGCCAACGCTCTACCAACTGAGCTACTGTCGCCTGTTAAAATTACGAATTAAAAATTAAAAATTACGAATTACGAATAGTTTGTGTTGTGCGTAATTTTTAATTCGTAATTGATTTATCCCCGATTGGAACTGTAATTCGGGGCTTCTTGCGTGATGGCTACGTCGTGCGGATGGCTTTCCGACATGCCGGCTGCCGTGATGCGCGTGAATTTGGCATCGTGCAATTTGTCGATGTTGGCGGCTCCACAATAGCCCATGCCTGCTCTTAAGCCGCCAATCATTTGATAGATGACTTCGTAGAGCGAGCCTTTGAACGGTACGCGAGCCGCGATGCCTTCGGGCACTAATTTTTTAATATCGTCTTCCACGTCTTGGAAATAGCGGTCTTTGGAGCCTTTTTGCATGGCTTCCAAGGAGCCCATGCCGCGGTAGGACTTGAATTTACGACCGTTGTAGAGGATTGTTTCGCCCGGCGATTCTTCTACGCCTGCTAACAGCGAACCCATCATCACGGAGTTGCCGCCAGCCGCCAAGGCTTTGACAATGTCGCCCGAATAGCGCAAACCGCCGTCGGCAATCAAAGGGATGCCTGTACCGCGCAACACTTTAGCTACTTCATAGATGGCAGATAATTGGGGTACACCCACGCCGGCGATGACGCGCGTCGTGCAAATAGAACCCGGTCCGATGCCGACTTTGATGCCGTCTGCACCTGCTTCTGCCAGTATTTTTGCCGCTTCGGCAGTCGCGATATTTCCAATCACTATGTCTGTGTTTGGGAAACGTTTTTTTGCTTCTTTTAATACCTCAATGACGCCTTTGGAGTGTCCGTGGGCAGTGTCAATCACAATGGCATCCACGCCGGCGTCTACCAAAGCGGTGATGCGGTCGTAAGTGTCGGCAGTGACGCCTACGCCGGCTGCCACGCGCAAACGTCCGCGTTCGTCCTTGCAGGCAAACGGTTTATCTTTCGCTTTCGTAATATCTTTGTAGGTAATCAAACCAATCAGTTTGTTGTCTTTATCGACGACGGGGAGTTTTTCAATCTTGAATTTTTGTAGAATATCGGCTGCGGATTCCAAATCAGTCGACAGGTCGGTCGTAACCAGATTTTTAGAGGTCATCACTTCGTCAATCAGTAGATTACGGTCGCGTTGGAAACGTAAATCGCGGTTGGTGACGATGCCTACCAAGTGGTTTTCGTCGTCCACCACCGGGATACCGCCAATCTTATATTCAGACATCAAATCGAGTGCGTCGCCCACGGTTTTTCCGCGTTTGATGCTCACAGGATGGGAAATCATACCGTTTTCAGCGCGTTTCACAGAGCGCACTTGTCTCGCTTGTTCTTCAATCGTCATGTTTTTGTGAATCACGCCAATACCGCCCTCACGTGCAATCGCGATAGCCAATTTAGCTTCCGTCACGGTGTCCATTGCCGCCGAAACCATCGGAATGTTCAGCTTGATATTTCTTGAAAACTGCGTCGAGAGGTCGACGTGACGAGGTAACACCTCAGAATAGGCAGGGATTAACAAGACATCGTCGAACGTCAATCCATCCATAACTACTTTATCTGCAATAAATGACATAATGGTAAGTTTTTTTATTGCGTGCAAATGTACAACTTTTTTTTGAATAATACGCTATTTTTCAACTAAAATTTATTTTACACTCACCGATTTAGAAAGAATATCCAATATTAAACGCCGCCCCCAGACCCATATCACCCGACGTTCCAATGATAGGCGATAGGCCGGCACCCCAAGTGAACCCACCTTTGATTGGTATTCTACGATACATAAATGTAAAGCCCCCAATCACATTTCCTTCGTCCGCTCTATTATAGCCATCGTTTGCTCCATAGACGATTTTTTTTGTCAAAAAAGTTACTCCTGCGCCCGCTTCAAAGGTATGTGGCGAGTTTGCTTTTCCAAAAATATAGTTCAGACCAACGGGAATAGTATACACCGTATTGTTCTCATCGTTATAATTAGATCCATATCCATAATCGTAACCATAAGTGTCTACCAAAGTGAATCCTAAACCTGCATGATAGCCCCAACCCAAACGTTCGCTTGGTGAAAAACGACTTTGATAGTTTGCCGAGAAGAGTCCGCCAAGGCTACCCATTTCCACATAAAATTGTCTGCCGGATGTTTCAACTTCTACTCCTTCTTGCGCACGTAACAAGGAATTAGAACCAAGCAACATCGCCGCAATCAATAAAAAAGCAATCTTTCTCATATTCAAATGTTCATAATTTCGTTTTAACTAAACTCTAAACTCTAATAACTAAACTCTATTATTTGTACTCGTCCCAACTCTTAATCGGAATATTCGCCATATCAATTTCGCAGAATGCGTGGATGAATGCCGACGCGAGGCGCGAATTGGTAAAGAGCGGAATGTTGAAGTCGATGGCTCCACGACGGATTTTGTAGCCGTTAGAAAGTTCGCCCTCGGTCAAATCTTTCGGGATGTTGACCACCAAATCAATTTGTTTGTCGTGAATCAAATCCAGTGCAGTAGGGGCGTATTGCAATCCGCCCCTACCAATTCCCGATTCGCTGGGTTGCGCCACGAGAATGGCGGGAATATCGTTTGCGACCAAGAATTTTTGTGAACCACCGGTTGCATAAATCGTGTATCCTTTTTCATGCAATAACGTGCAAGCATCGAGCAAATCCACTTTGGATTTCGTTTCGCCGCTGGAAATGAGGATGTTTTTCTTTGGAATACGCATGCCCACGGACAACATGGATTTAAGCACCGCTTCGTAATAATCGTCGCCGATGCAGCCCACTTCGCCGGTACTCGCCATATCTACGCCCAACACAGGGTCAGCTTTTTGCAAGCGTGAGAACGAGAATTGGGAAGCTTTGATGCCCACATAATCCAATTCAAATTCGCTCTTGTTGGGTTTTTCGACCGTTTCGCCGAGCATCACGCGCGTGGCAAGTTCTATAAAGTTGAGTTTCAATACCTTAGATACGAATGGGAAACTGCGTGAAGCACGCAAGTTACATTCAATCACCTTAATATCGTTGTCTTTCGCCAAGAATTGGATGTTGAACGGACCGGAAATTTCAAGTGCCGACGCAATTTCGCGTGCAATCTTTTTGATGCGGCGCACCGTTTCGACATATAATTTTTGCGGAGGAAACTGAATCGTGGCATCGCCGGAGTGTACGCCGGCAAATTCGATGTGTTCGGAAATCGCATACGTCACGATTTCGCCCTTGTTGGCGACCGCGTCAATTTCAATTTCTTTCGCATTCTGAATAAATTCGCTCACGACCACCGGATGTTTTTGTGACACATTGACCGCCAATTTCAGGAACATTTCCAGCTCCTTCGGATTGGAGCAAACGTTCATTGCCGCACCCGAAAGCACGTAGGACGGGCGCACAAGCACCGGAAAACCTACTTCATCCACAAATTTATCAATGTCCGACAGTGACACTAACTCTTTCCACTTCGGCTGGTCGATGCCCAACCGGTCGAGCATGGACGAGAATTTATGCCGGTCTTCCGCATTGTCAATATTTTGTGCGGTCGTGCCCAAAATCGGCACACCGGCTTTGTCTAACGAGAGCGCGAGGTTGTTCGGAATTTGTCCACCTGTTGACAGCACCACGCCATTCGGATTTTCCAATTCCATGATGTCCATCACGCGTTCAAATGTGAGTTCATCGAAATACAGACGGTCGCACATATCGTAGTCGGTCGATACCGTTTCAGGATTGTAATTGACCATCACGCCGCGCCAACCGCGTTTGCGAATCGTTTCCAGCGCGTTCACCGAACACCAGTCAAATTCGACGCTGCTGCCGATGCGGTACGCTCCCGACCCTAAAACGACCACCGAACGCTTGTCGCCAAGATAATCGACGTCAATTTCGGTGCCATTATAAGTAAGGTACAAATAGTTGGTTTGCGCCGGATATTCCGCCGCCAACGTGTCAATTTGTTTGACAACGGGCACGATACCGAGTTGCTTGCGATACTCGCGCAACACCGGTTTATTGTCTGTGGCAGTATCCGTATTTTTATAAATAAGCTTGGAAATTTGATAGTCTGAGAATCCTTTTTGTTTCGCTGTTTTCAGCAATTCAACAGGCAATTTATCAATAGCAGCCACTTTTTCAAGTTCTTTAGACGTCTGATGAATGCCTTGCAATTTCTGCAAAAACCACAAATCAATCTTAGTCAGTTCGTGGATGCGTTCAATCGTGTAGCCCGCTTCCAACGCCTGTGCGATAATGAAAATGCGCTTGTCGGTCGGCTCGCTCAACGCCTTGTCGATGTCGTCCACCGCCAAACCTTTGTTGGCAACAAAGCCGTGCATGCCCTGTGCAATCATCCGCAGCCCTTTCTGAATCACTTCCTCAAAACTGCGACCGATGGACATCACTTCGCCTACACTCTTCATGCTCGAACCAATCTCTTGCGACACACCATGGAATTTGCCCAAATCCCAACGTGGAATTTTACAAACAATGTAGTCCAAAGCCGGCTCAAAAAATGCAGGAGTGGTTTTAGTCACCGAGTTTTTCAAATCTTGCAAGCCATAGCCCAACGCCAATTTGGCAGCGATAAACGCCAATGGATAGCCTGTAGCCTTCGATGCAAGTGCCGACGAACGGCTCAAACGCGCGTTCACTTCAATCACGCGATAGTCCTCCGACACGGTGTCGAACGCATATTGCACGTTACATTCGCCCACGATTCCGATGTGGCGGATGATGCGAATCGCCAATTCACGCAACTTGTGATATTCCTTATTAGTCAGCGTTTGCGACGGTGCCACCACGATACTTTCGCCCGTATGGATCCCCAGCGGGTCGAAATTCTCCATGTTACAGACTGTGATACAGTTGTCGTATTTGTCGCGAACCACTTCGTATTCGATTTCTTTCCAACCTTTGAGCGATTTCTCAATCAGCAATTGGTTGGAAAACGTAAACGCCTTTTCAGCCAACGCCTGCAATTCGTTGGCATTGTCGCAAAAGCCACTCCCTAAGCCGCCAAGGGCGTAAGCCGCACGCACGATAATCGGATAACCCAATTCGGTTGCTGCTTTGTGGGCGTCTTCTATTGACTCAACTGCGATACTCTTAATTGATTTGACGTCGATTTCGTCCAATTTTTTGACAAACAATTCACGATCTTCCGTGTCAATAATCGACTGCACAGGCGTTCCAAGTACTTGCACGTTATATTTTTCAAACACTTTGCTTTGGAAGAGTGCGACGCCACAGTTGAGGGCGGTTTGTCCACCAAACGACAGTAAAATGCCGTCAGGGCGTTCTTTTGCAATCACTTTTTCCACGAAGAAAGGCGTGACAGGCAAGAAATAAATCTTGTCGGCAACTCCTTCGGAGGTTTGCACGGTGGCGATATTCGGATTAATGAGGATGGTTTCGACGCCTTCCTCTTTCAAGGCTTTCAAGGCTTGTGAACCGGAATAATCAAATTCGCCCGCTTCGCCGATTTTCAATGCACCGGAGCCCAGCAGCAACACCTTCTTTGGGTGAAAGGTGAAGGGTGAAGGGTGAAAGGTGGAGGATACTTGGTCTTTTACCTTGTACCTTTCACCTTGTACCTCACTTATGAACATGTCAAACATGAAAGCCGTATCTGTGGGACCGGAAGCCGCTTCGGGATGGAATTGTGCCGAAAACCAAGGTTGCGTTTTGTGACGAATACCTTCGTTTGAGCCGTCGTTCATATTTGTAAACAACACTTCCCAATCGTTTGACAAAGTGTCTGTATTCACCACGTATCCATGATTTTGTGATGTGATGAAACAGCGATTGGAATTGGCTAATTGCACAGGCTGGTTGTGGCTGCGATGACCGTATTTCAATTTGTAAGTCGTCGCGCCGCCTGCTTTCGCCAGCAGTTGGTTGCCCATACAAATACCCATGATCGGTTTGCACGCTTTCATCGCGACTTTTATGTGTTCCACGGTCTTACCCAAATGTTCAGGGTCGCCGGGACCGTTGGAAATAAACAATCCGTCGTATTCTAATGTGTTAAAATCGTAGTCCCAAGGCACACGAATGATTGTCACATCGTGTTGCAACAAGCAGCGTATAATATTGTGTTTCACGCCACAATCAACGAGTACTACTTTTTTCGAGCCGTTACCATAGTTGATGACTTCTTTGCAGCTGACTTTTGCCACTTGATTTTCCAAGGCGGGGTCAATAAAGTCGATTTCATCGGGCGAATCAAACACGATTTTCGCTTTCATTGAGCCTTCTTCGCGAATCAACTTGGTCAACGCACGTGTGTCTACGCCGTAAATGCCGGGTACTTTATGCTCTTTCAGCCAGTCGCCCAGACTTTTACATGCGTTCCAGTGACTGTATTCGTGTGAATATTCGGAGATAATCAACCCGCTGACTTGTATTTTTTCCGATTCGTAAAATTCGGACAGTCCGTCAACGATTTTGTCTTCGGGCACGCCGTAATTTCCGACTAAGGGGTAAGTAACTGTGAGAATTTGACCGGCGTAAGAAGGGTCTGTAAGGCTTTCGGGGTAGCCAACCATTGCGGTATTAAAAACGACTTCCCCTGCGGCAGGTGCTTCGTAACCAAAGGAATAGCCGCTAAACGTAAGTCCGTTTTCCAATATCAAAGAAATATTTTTGTCCATTATGTTTCACAAAGGATTTTTTTATTTTGGGTGCAAAGATACTAATAAATTATGAATTATGAATTATGAATTATGCTTTTTTTCGATGAAACTATTATTTTCAAATTATTTGAAAAATAATTCATAATTCATAATTCATAATTCATAATTCTTTTGTATCTTTGTCCCCTGTGTGATAATTGGGGAATATGGACAAAGATCGGGATATTAAGCAAGCGGCGAAACAGAAATTCACGGATTATTTGACTGCTAATAAGTGCAGAAAAACGCCGGAACGCTTTGCTATACTGGAACTTATCTATTCCGATATGAGGCATTTTGATATAGACACACTTTCTGTGGCGCTCCAAAAAAGCGGTTTGCCGGTAAGCCGGGCTACTTTATATAATACGATGCGATTGTTGGTGGACTGTAAGTTGATTGTGAAACACCGGTTGGACAAAAACCGGGCGTTTTATGAGCGCGCGAGCACTAACGATTTTCACCTGCATTTGGTGTGTACCAACTGCCTGTCAATCACAGACTATAAGGACACAGAGTTGCAGCGAGCGATTTTGAATAAGAAAATAAAGAAATTTAAACCGGTGCATTACGCGCTGAACGTCTCTGGACTATGCAGCGAATGTGCCCGTCAATTGAAAAAAAATAAGAAGAAATGAAAGTAGACACACTGTTAGGTTTGCAATGGGGAGATGAGGGTAAAGGGAAGGTAGTAGACGTTTTAACGCCTTCCTACGACATCGTGGCACGGTTTCAAGGCGGTCCCAACGCGGGACACACGCTTGAATTTGAAGGACAAAAATACGTGCTTCGCTCCATTCCGTCAGGTATTTTTCAAGGCGGAAAAATCAACATCATCGGCAACGGCGTGGTGCTCGATCCGGCTTTGTTTAAGGAAGAAGTCGAAGCGTTGGAAGCGTCCGGACACCCGTTGACCGGCCGTCTATACATTTCCAAAAAGACCCATTTGATTTTGCCGACCCACCGTTTGCTTGACCAAGCCTATGAAGCCAAAAAAGGCGACGGCAAAATCGGCACCACCGGCAAAGGAATCGGACCGACTTACACCGACAAAATTAGCCGTAATGGATTGCGAATCGGCGATTTAGACCACGATTTTGAAGCAAAATACAAACAAGCGATTGCCCGTCACGAAGAATTGCTGAAACAGATGAATTTTCAATACGATTTGGCACCCTTGGAAAAAGCGTGGTTTGCAGGTATTGAGAAAATCAAACAATTCAAACGCATTGACAGCGAACACTTTATAAATAAAAATCTACAAGCAGGCAAAAAAATTTTGGCAGAAGGCGCACAAGGTACGATGCTCGACATCGACTTTGGATCCTATCCGTTTGTCACGTCATCCAACACCGTTTGCGCAGGTGCGTGCACGGGTCTGGGCGTCGCTCCATCGGCGATTGGCGAAGTATTTGGTATTTTCAAAGCCTATTGCACGCGCGTTGGAAGTGGTCCGTTCCCAACCGAATTGCTGGACGAAACCGGTCAAAACATGCGCGATAGAGGCGCAGAATATGGTTCTGTAACCGGTCGCCCGCGCCGTTGTGGCTGGATCGACCTCGTAGCACTCCGCTATGCTATAATGATTGACGGCGTCACCCAACTCATCATGATGAAATCCGACGTTTTAGACACATTCGACACCATCAAAGCCGCCGTAGCCTACGAGATCGACGGACAGGAAACTCCCGATTTCCCCTTCGAAATCGGTGACCATGTGAAACCGGTGTACGTGGAGCTCCCCGGCTGGCAAACCGACATGACGAAAGTGCAATCCGAAGACGAATTTCCGGAAGAATTTAACGCCTACCTCTCTTTCTTAGAAGAAAACTTAGGCGTACAAATAAAAATTGTTTCCGTAGGTCCTGACCGCGAACAAACAATCATTCGCTATACGGATTAGCCCATTTACCAAGCATACGGCTAATTTCTCATTGGTAGGCGAAACTACTACCATCAGTCCTACGGAAAAAATGGTTCACCGGTAAAATCTGTAACCAACAGATCCCTTTTTGTCCTTAATAACACTAAACGGTACAACATTTTTGGAATTATTTTTGAATTTTTTTCAAAATTAGTTGCACAGTCCAAAAAAAATGCTTTCCTTTGCAGTGTCATTCCCGTGCAGGCGGGAATCCCATAATAGAATATGAATAAAAACGTAAAAAATATAGGCTTATGATAAAATAATGTGTTAAAACACACATTGGGGGAATATATTCTGATTTCAGAAATCTGAACAATTTCAAAAGTGATCACGAATAAAAAGGAGGCTTCGTGCTATAAAGCGCGGGCATTCTCATTTATTTGATCACTTGGGTAGTTCAGAACCTCTGAAATCAATAAATTGAGTTTGCCCGCCCTCCTTTTATGTGTGTATACGAACGAAAAGGGCAAACAATTTGAATTAAAACTATTAATTTTAATTGTATAAGAAAATGAAAAAAAGAATTTTGTTTAGGAGATTGCGGATCCAGTCCGCAATGACAGTTGCGTTAGCGATTGCCTGTGTTCTGGTAACCGGTAACTGT